>SSGN01000003.1 GCA_008016945.1 Flavobacteriales bacterium | reverse complement strand
CGCTTCGCGGCTTTCCTTGAAAGCGCCCCAGCCGAAATACAGACCTGCGCCTACCGCTGCGGCTGCGACTGTGCCCAACGCAATCTTGCGAATTGATGCCATATTTCCCTCTCCCTCAAATGAAAAACTGCGCTTTTGAGTGCGTCTCGTCAATACCTTCCGGGATGTCAGTAGCTGACGTTACGTCAACGGCAATTTCAGGCTGATCCCTAAATGGGTGGGGCGTTCGTCCTGCATTTCCTGCAAACCAATCGGCTGCCGATCGCGGCCAAATTCCGATTCTGCGCGATAGGTTCCGAACAGCCTGTCCCAGATTGTCAGGGCAAAGCCATAATTGCTCTGCTGCTCTTTGAGTGCAGTGCTGTGATGGACGAGGTGCATATCCGGCGTGACAAGGAACAGCCGGACAAGCCGGTCGAGCCGGCGCGGCAGTGCAACGTTACCGTGGTTGAAGGCAGCATTGGCCGCGAGCCACGCTTCGAAAGCGATAATGACGGGCGCGGATACACCTAGCAACAACACCCAGCCTGCCTTCCACAATATGGAAAATGCTATCTCACCCGGGTGGAATCGGATGGCCGTAGAGACGTCGATGTCAGGATCGGCATGGTGCACTTTGTGGAGACGCCAGAGCAGCGGCATCTTGTGGGTCAGCAGGTGTTGCAGCCACATGGCGAAATCAAGCAACAGGAAGGCACCCACTATTTCAGCCCACAACGGTACTGCCAATTGATTGAAAAGTCCGATGCCCTCTGCCTCGGCCCAAAGTGCAATTGCAGGAACTGCTATTATCCAGGCAATGAGCCAGACCGTTACGCGATTGCTGGCAAACAGGATCAGTCCCGTCGTCCAGCGACGAAAACGGCCGAAGCGCAGCGTGCGCCTCGGCCGGATGAATTCGAGAATGGCGATCAGCGCAAAGACGAGAGCCGGGAGTATGGCTATCAGCGTTGCACCCATATCGCCCATGGCTCAGGCCGCTTCGGCCTTCAGCGTCGGATAGTCGGTATAGCCCTCTGCGCCCGGCGAATACCAGGTCTTGAAATTGTCGGGTGCCACTTCGGCCCCCGCGCGCAAGCGCTCGACGAGGTCCGGGTTGGAGATATAGGGGCGACCAAAGCTGATGGCGTCGGCCAAGCCACTCGCAATATCGGCTTGGGCGGTTTCGAGCGTATATTCCTGGTTGAGCACCAGCGGATTAGTAAAGACCTTGCGGATGTGCGGCGATACCGGCGGTACGTCGCTGGTACCGAAATTGCCGAAGGTTTTTTGCTCACGCAATTCAAGAAAGGCGATGCCGACCTTTTGCAAAGCGGCGGCAGCGGCAGTGAACAGGCCAACCGGGTCATTATCGTCGCAGCCCTGCGTTTCGCCATTGGGCGAGAGGCGGACCGAGGTGCGGTCGGCGCCGACTGCGTCTGATACCGCTTGTGCGACTTCGGTGGTCAGGCGGATACGGTTTTCAATCGAGCCGCCATAGTCATCGTCACGCAGATTGGAATTACCGCGCAGGAACTGGTCGAGCAAATAGCCATTGGCGCTGTGGATCTGCACGCCGTCAAATCCCGCCGCCATCGCATTCTTTGCTGCATGGACATAATCGCCGATGACACGCGGGATTTCATCAAGACGTAGCGGGCGTGCCTCGACATAGTCCTTCTTGCCTGTCGGGGTATGGGCATAACCGGGTGCTGTCGTCGCCGAAGCCGAAACCGGCTGCGCGCCGCCGAGGAAATCGGGGTGTACCAGTCGGCCCATATGCCAGAGCTGCAGGATGATGCGGCCATCGGCCTTGTGCACGGCATCTGTCACCGGCTTCCATGCCTCAACCTGCTCGGCGGATCAGATGCCGGGGGCTGCGGGCCAGCCCGAGCCTTCTTGAGTGATGCCGGTTGCTTCGGCGATAATCAGGCCTGCACTTGCGCGCTGGGCATAATAATCGGCCTTCAGCGCGCTGATCGGTACGTGCACGCCTTCGCTGCGCCCGCGCGTGAGCGGGGCCATCAGTATGCGGTTGGGGGCGTGGATCGCGCCGAGCTGAATTGGATCAAAAAGGCTGGTGGTCATGGTCGCTTGCTTTCCCTATTGGCGTTGCTTGCCTTTTAACATGCGGATACGGGTTGCAAATTGCAACGGGGGTTTATGGCGGAAAAGCAAATCTTTCAAAAGGCCCCTGCGCTTGCTTTTGCGGCATTGATTGCAGGCAATGTCTGCATTGCGTTCGGGCCGTTGCTGGTGCGTCTGTCAGATACCGGACCAATTGCGACCGGATTTTGGCGGTTGGCTCTAGCGACGCCATTTCTGGCCTTTATCGGGTATCGGGCAGGCTTTCGCATTCAGTCGATGCCCAAGGGGTTATTAGGACTGGTGCTGCTCGCGGGCTTCTTCTTTGCGGTGGATATCGTCGCCTGGCATATCGGCATCTTCAAGACCAAGCTCGGCAACGCGACGCTGCTCGCCAATTGCGCCAGCCTGCTTTTGGCGATTTATGGCATTTTCCTGGCACGCAAATTTCCCCCGCCGCTGCAGGGCGCCGCCATATTGCTCGCCTTTGCTGGCGCGGCATTGTTGATGGGGCAGAGTTTTGAAATCTCGCCCGAACATTTCGAAGGCGATTGGCTGAGCCTGCTCGCGGGGTTGTTCTATACCTTCTATCTGCTCGCAATGATCCGGGTACGAGAAAGCACCGAAAGCTGGTCGTCCTTGGCGCTGGCATCCGGCTCGGCGGCCTTGTTCCTGTTGCCGGTAGCCTGGTTTGCGGGCGAACAAATCGTCCCCGGCAATTGGACGCCATTGATTATCCTCGCAATGTCGAGCCAGGTACTCGGGCAGGGGTTCCTGACCTATGCGTTGCCGCATTTTAGCCCGCTGATCATTGGGCTGGCGCTGCTACTGCAGCCTGCGCTTTCGGCATTTGCAGGATGGGCCGCGTTCGACGAAGCGATGACGCCGCTCGACTATATTGGCGGAGCGATGGTGATGGCGGCTTTAGTGTTGGTTCGCCTTGCCGAAGGGCGGGCAAAGGCTTAGACGAGACTCATGGTTGCTGTCCCACTTCCCGCCGACCCGACGCTCGATGAAATCCGCGAGGCTATTGCCCCGCGCCTAGCTGCGCACGCAGCCTTTGATGGCTGGAATGATACAGCGGTTGAGGCGGCTGCTTTCGAAGTCGGTATTGATGCCGATCTGGCTAAGCTGGCACTCAAGGGCGGACCGATGGCATTGATCGAGGCATGGATTGGTTCGGTCGATGCGGAAATGGCGCGCCGCCTGCCTCACGAAAAACTTGCTGCGATGAAAATTCGTGAACGGATAACTGCTCTGGTCGCCACCCGACTCGAAATTGCAGCCCCGGATCGTGAAGGCCAACGCCGGGCACTGGCAATCATGGCGATGCCACAAAATGTCGCCGCTGCTGCACGCATCGGTTGGCGCAGTGCCGACCGGATGTGGCGGCTCGCGGGCGATACCGCGACCGATTTCAACCATTATACCAAACGAATGACGCTCTCGGCGGTCTATGCGTCGACACTGGCGGTGTTCGTAAATGACGAAAGCGACGGTTTTGCCGAAACGCGGGCGTTCCTCGACCGGCGGATCGAAAATGTGATGCAGTTTGAAAAGGCGAAGGCACAGGCCAAGAAGCGGCGCGAATATATGCCCAGCCTGTCCCGCTTCATCGGGCGTTTGCGTTATCCGCCGCGCTAGATAATGCGCTTGCCTTTATTGCGAAACATTATCAAAAAGCCCTTGTGAATCTTGACACCCTCCCCATTCGGGCCTCGGCTCGCATCACTTCGATCGACTGGACAGCGATTCCGGAAACAGAAGGGCATCGCCTGCGTTCGCTGGGATTTGACGCCGGGGTAACGGTGGAGGCGCTGCACAAGGGTATATTGTTCTGGCGCGATCCGATTGCGGTTCGCGTCGGCCGCATGACTGTCGCGTTGCGCCGCAAGGTCGCCATCGCCATTGCCTGTGAGCCTGTAGCATGACCGAAGCGGTGCCTCTGGTCGCCTTGGTTGGCAATCCCAATGCCGGGAAGAGCGCGCTGTTCAACGCACTCACCGGTGCCCGCCAGAAAATCGCCAACTATCCCGGCGTCACCGTCGAACGCAAATCGGGTCGCGCCTCCTTTGCCGACGGACGTCCCGTTGAACTGATCGACCTTCCCGGCGCGTATAGTCTTGAACCCGACAGCCTCGACGAAGCAGTGACCCGCGACGTTGTCCTCGGCCGGTTTGATGGCCAGCGTCGGCCGGATGCGTTGATCGTCGTCGTCGATGCCGGAAATCTCGACAACCATCTGCGCTTTGCCCTCGAACTGATCGGGCAGGATTTACCGACGGTGGTCGCACTCAACATGGTCGATCTCGCTTCGCGCGACGGACTCGAACTTGATGCACAGAAACTCGCACTTGAGTTGGGCGTGCCGGTGGTGCCGACCGTTGCGGTGCGCAAACGCGGGCTCGATGCACTGCTCGACGAGCTTGCGCAGGAATTGAGCACGCATATTGATGCGCCGGAGGTGCCGCAAGGACGCGCTGAAATCACCAAGCGTGCGCATGAAATTTCACGCGCCGCAATTGTCAGCGAAACACAAGGCCGACAATGGACGCGGCGGCTCGATAATGTCCTGTTGCATCCTGTTGGCGGCATAGTCGTCTTGCTCGCTTTGCTGTTTGTGATGTTCCAGGCGGTCTATGCTTGGTCAGAGGCGCCGATCGGCTGGATCGAAACCGGTTTTGCGATGCTGACTGATGCGATCAACGGCGCGGTGCCGGATAGCATCTTCCGCTCGTTCCTCACCGATGGCGTGATCGCCGGTGTCGGGGCGGTGGTCGTTTTCCTGCCGCAGATATTGATCCTCTTCCTCTTCATCCTGCTGCTCGAAGCATCAGGCTATATGACCCGCGCCGCCTTTGTGATGGATCGGATGATGGCGGCGGTCGGCCTGTCCGGGCACAGCTTCATTCCGCTGCTGTCCTCCTTTGCTTGCGCCATTCCCGGCATCATGGCGACCCGGTCGATCATGGATCAGAAGGAGCGGCTGGCGACAATTCTAATTGCGCCGCTGATGACCTGCTCGGCGCGCTTGCCCGTGTACACGGTGATCATCGGCGCCTTCATTCCTTCGGCCGCTGTCGGCCCCGGCATCGGCCTGCAAGGGCTTGTGCTGTTTGCGCTCTACATATCGGGCATTGTCGGCGCGATGCTCGCCGCCGCGGTCATCCAGCGCTTTGTGACGCAAAGCCGCGGGGGCAGCTTCCTCATCGAAATGCCGCGCTATCAACTGCCGCGGATCCGAGATATTGCGCTGGGACTATGGCAGCGCGCACTGGTCTTTCTGCGCCGCGCGGGCACGATCATTTTCGTTGCCACCATCGTCCTCTGGGCATTGCTCAGCTTCCCCAAGGTTCCGGTTGGCAGCAGCGAGAGCCAGGTCGAATATTCGGCGGCTGGCCGTATCGCTTCGGTCATCGAACCTGCGGTAGAGCCCATCGGTTTCAACCACGACATTGCACTTGCCATCATCCCGGCCATGGCTGCTCGCGAAGTCGCTGTGTCGGCGCTTGCTACCGCTTATGCCATAGATGCCGATGATGACGAGGAGCAGGCGTCCAGTCTGGGTATGAAGCTGGCGGGCAATTGGTCGCTGGCTACAGCTCTTGCGTTCCTCGCCTGGTTCGTCTTTGCGCCGCAATGCATTTCGACGATCGCTGTGACGCGACGCGAGACCAATGGCTGGAAATGGCCCATCTTCATGGTCACCTATCTCTTTGCGCTTGCCTATGTTGCCGCCGGGATTACTTATTGGACAGCCCGTGCCTTCGGCTTATAGCAGTCGACAGAATCCCAATTTAGACAGGCGAGGAACAATATGGCGGGCAGCGTCAATAAGGTTATTTTGGTCGGCAATCTGGGCGCGGATCCCGAGGTGAAATCATTCCAGAATGGCGGCCGTATCTGCAATTTGCGGATTGCGACGTCGGAAGACTGGAAAGACCGCCAGACCGGCGAAAAGAAAGAACGCACCGAATGGCATAGCGTCGTGTTGCAGTCCGACGGGCTGGTCGGCGTTGCCGAACGCTTTCTGCGCAAGGGCTCCAAAGTCTATATCGAAGGCCAGTTGCGTACCCGCAAATGGCAGGATCAGTCGGGCAATGATCGCTATACGACCGAAATCAGCGTAGGCGGATTTGATGGCAAGCTGGTGATGCTCGATGGCGCTAAAGGCGGCTCGGGCGGCGGCAACGAAGGCTGGGGCAGCGGTGGCGGTGCGCCTTCCAGCGGTGGTGGCGGCCAGTCTGGCGGCGGCTGGCAAGGTGGATCTGCAGGCTTTGGCGGCGGGGACTTCTCCGACGACCTTGACGATGATGTACCGTTTTGATCGGCATGCCCACTAGGGTTCTGACAGCATGAACAAGCGCATCGCCCTGCTGGCTCTGCTTGCGGTGGCGATTGCGGCCTATTTCTGGTTCGACCTTGGCCAGTATCTCAGCCTCGATGCCTTCAAGGCGCAGCAGGCGCAGATCATCGCGGCCAAGGACGCCAGCCCGCTGCTCTATATTGGCGGCTTTTTCCTGATCTATGTCATCGTCACAGCCCTATCTTTGCCGGGGGCGGCGATCATGTCGCTGGTGGCGGGGGCGTTGTTCGGTGTGGTCACTGGTACAGTCATTGTGTCCTTTGCCTCATCGATAGGCGCGACACTCGCCTTCCTGTCGGCGCGTTTCCTGCTGCGTGATTGGGTGCAATCGAAATTTGGCGAGCGCCTCAAGGCGATTGATGATGGCATTGCCCGCGACGGGGCAATGTATCTCTTCACAATCCGGCTGATCCCGCTTTTTCCTTTCTTTGTGGTCAATCTGCTGATGGGGCTGACACGGATCAAAACCCGCACTTTTTACTGGGTGAGCCAGATCGGCATGCTGCCCGCAACGGCAGTTTTTGTGAATGCGGGCACGCAGATCAGCAAAGTCGATTCGACCGCCGGTTTGCTTTCACCGACGCTCATCGGCTCGTTCGTGCTGCTTGGTATCTTCCCGTGGATTGCGCGCGGATTGGTCGCGGCGGTGAAGAAGGTCAATGCCCGTTAGCTGGCCCAAACCGCGCAAGTTCGACCGTAACCTGATCGTTATCGGGGCGGGGGCTGCGGGGTTGGTATCTTCCTACATCGCGGCAATGGCCAAGGCCAAGGTGACCTTGGTCGAGGCGCACGATATGGGCGGCGACTGCCTGAATACCGGTTGCGTACCTTCAAAGGCGCTGCTCAAAAGCGCGCGCGTGGCACATAGCGCACGCGATGCAGCGCGTTATGGGATTGAAACTGGCGAGGTAACAGTCGACTTTCCGCGCGTGATGCAACGCATTCGCGACGTTATCACCGCAATCGAGCCGCATGACAGCATTGAACGCTATACCGGCCTCGGTGTCGAATGCGTTACGGGCTATGCGCGTATTGTCGATCCATGGACGGTCGATATTGCCAAAGCCGATGGCAGCAGCCAGCGGTTAACCGCAAAGGCCTTCGTCATCGCTACGGGGGCTGCGCCGGTTGTGCCGCCCATCCCCGGTGTTGAGGAAAGCGGCTATCTCACCAGCGAAACGCTGTGGGAAGAAATGGCCACGCGCAAAGCGGCGCCCAAGCGTCTGGCTATTTTGGGCGGTGGCCCGATTGGTTGTGAATTGGCGCAGGCGTTCCAGCGGCTCGGCAGTCAGGTGACGTTGGTCGAAATGGCCGACCGGCTGATGCTGAAAGAAGATGCCGATGCTGCTGCCCTTGTGACGGAGACGCTGAAGCAAGAGGGCGTTGATGTTCGTATCCGGCACAAGGCGGTGCGCCTTGATAGCGGGAAACAGTTGGTGGTCGAAGCCGAGGGCAAGCAATCGGCGATTGCCTATGACGAAGTCATCATTGCGGTCGGGCGCAAGGCGCGTGTGAGCGGTTTTGGGCTGGAGGAACTGGGCTTGGTGGTCGACGGGCGAATGGCTATCGATGCAAAACTGGCAACCGCGATGCCGCACATTTTTGTCGCCGGCGACGTTGCGGGGAACCAGCAACTCACCCATGGCGCAAGTCACGAGGCCTGGTACGCGACTGTCAACGCGCTGGCCCGCCCGTTCAAAAGCTACAAGGCGGATTACCGCGTGCTGCCGCGCGTCACCTACACCGATCCTGAAGTGGCGAGCGTTGGTCTGACCGAAGCGGAGGCGGCGGCAAAGGGCATCAGCTATGATGTCACCCGCTATGATATCGACGATCTCGATCGCGCCATTGCCGATGGCGAGGCGCAAGGTTTCGTCAAAATCCTGACTGTTCCCGGCAAGGAGCGGATTTTGGGGGCGACCATCGTTGCCAGCCATGCCGGCGAGATGATTGCAGAACTGGTCTTTGCGATGCGGCACAATTTGACGCTCGGCAAGCTGATGGCGGCGATTCATAGTTACCCGACATGGAGTGAGGCGAACAAATTTGCTGCCGGACAATATCGCCTGGCAAGGAAACCGGAGCGCCTGCAACGATTGGCACAGCGCTGGTTCGACTGGCAGCGTGGCTGAATTCCGCCGCTAAACAATCTTCGCTAACAGCCGTTAACCCTCTTTCGTCGCAATTTGTCGACCATGTTTATCAACCATAGCGTTCAACGCTAAATTCTCCTTTCCCTGCAATTTAGGGCAGCATGAAAATCCATGCTCCCAGGGGAACGAAGCGCAGCGCGCACCTTGCCATTGCCACGGCTGTGCTGACAGCCAGTCTTTGCCCGGCTTCGGCCTGGGCACTGATCGTGCCCCTTCCCGCAACCGAGCAAAGCTGTCCGGTCGGCTATGATATGGCCATGGCGGCTCCGGCTTTAGCGCCGACAAAGTCAGAGGCGATATTGGGCGGTGCGCGTAGCAAGCTTGATGAGCTTCGTGCGCAGCAAGCTGCGGCTGCAGCGCCCGCGCCCGTTCAACAGGTTGCGATGCTGGCACCCGCCGCAGGGCCGACAACGGTTCCCGCAACTGCTTGTACAGCGATGGCGTTCACCCGCTTGCCGACATTTGCGCCCGAACCCGATCTGGATCCGCGTGCACGTGCCACGCAGTGGGTGTCGCGTCTGGCCGCAGTTTCGATCATGCGGCGCCCGCAGATGCAGCCCGGATTGATGCTGCCCAAGATCGATGTCAGCAAGCCGAATGTCTTTGGCAGTGTCGCTCTCTCGGTCGGGCGCACCCCGCTCGACAGCAAATGGCAGCGCGCACAGGCGTCGGGGTTGTCGGGGCGTGCCGGACCATGGCGAGGCGTAGTTGGCGAGGCCCGAGGCCTTGATCAGGGCGCAAAGATCGAGCTGGTCAACACCTGGGTCAACCGCCGTGTCAACTTTATCGACGACGCAGTTCGCTTCAAGGTCGCCGATCGCTGGGCGACAGCGACCGAAACGCTGCGCGCAGGGCAGGGCGATTGCGAGGATTATGCCATCGCCAAGATGAAACTGCTCGAAGCAGCCGGCGTTGCCCGGGGCGACATGTTCCTCGTCATCGCCAAGGATCTGGTCCGCCGCGCTGACCATGCGTTGCTTGTGGTGCGGAACGGTGATCGCCTGATGGTGCTCGACAACAACACCGACCGCATTGTCGATGCGGCCACTATCCGCGACTATCGTCCGGTGATGAGCTATTCGGCGGGCAAGGCATGGCTGCATGGCTATGCGGCTCAACCAGAAGTCGTTCAGCCAGCCCCGATCCGTATCGCAGCGCTCAGCAGCTGAGCCGGATTCACCGTTCGCGTAGCGCTTCCGAGCGTGCTTTGATCAGTGGCTTCAGCAGGTAGCTGAGGATGCTCTTGCGACCGGTGATGATTTCGACATCGCAAATCATGCCGGGGCTGATGGGTAGGCGCTTACCTGCCGACAGCAAATAGGACTTGTCGGTTTCGACGACCACCGTGAAATAGGCTTCTTTCGTCACCTCGTCATAAATGCTGTCGGCGGAGACCTGGACCACGCGACCCGACAGGCCCCCATAAATCGAGAAATCATAAGCAGTCACTTTGACATTTGCCCGGTCCCCTACCTTGATGAAGGCGATGTCACTCGGGGTAACACGGGCTTCGACCAGCAGCTTGTCGCCCACCGGCACGACCTGCATGATCTTCTCACCGGCCTGCACGAAGCCGCCAATGGTGGTTACCTGTACATCGTTGACCACGCCATCGACGGGAGAACGGATTTCAGCCCGGTTGACGCGGCCCGCAGCGCCTTTCAGCGACTGTTCGTTCACCGCCATCTTGGTGGCGATCTGGCTACGCTCGTCGAGTGCTTCCTGTTTGAACTGGAAACCGGCTTCGGAAGCCTGCGCCTGCGCTTCGGCGATAGCCGCCTGCGCGCGCGACGCGGCTTGCTGGGCAGCAGCAAGGCGACCCTGAATATCGGTCACTTCACGCTGTGCGGACAGCAACTCAGTCTGCGGCACAATCGATTTGGCAGCGAGCGGAGCCAGCATGTTAACTTGATTTTGGGCGAGTTGCAGGCTCTGGCGCAGGCTGGTGACGGTCGCTTGCGCTTCGCCATAGTCGCGGCGGCGCTGCTCGACGGCGGCGCCCATGGCAGAGATACGGCTGCGCAAGGCGGATGCGCGCACCGATGCCAATGCTGCTTCTTGACGGCATTCTTCCGGAATGCTGCCATCCGGATTCGGCGGGCAGTCCCCGCCTGCACCGCCTTCACGCGACAGACGCGCTGCGCGGGCAGCAAGCGAACGGTTCTCGGCGGCAATCTGCCCCAATTGTGACGACGATTCGGTGTCGTCGAGGCGAACGAGCAACTGGCCCTTGCGTACGCGTTGGCCCGAACGGACCAGAATATCCTTGATCGTGGCTGGCTCGGCTGCCTGCACCAATTGCATCTTGCTCGACGGGATCACCCGCCCTTGACCACGGGTCACTTCGTCAATCTGCGCAAAACTCGCCCAGATCAGAAAAAGCAGGAAACCTGCGGTCGCGGCAACGATGATCTGGCGTGAGCCGCTCTGGCCCCTGTACCAATCGAGTAAAGCTCTCATTGACCACCCATAGCAGGTTTCGGGGTTTCCGCACCACCGCTTGACTGGCGCTGCGCGATGGCAGCGGATGCACCGCGGGTTTCGCGCGGATCAGGAATGCTCAATGTCCAGCCCTTGCTGATATCAAGGCGGCCACCGACATCATTTTCGGCGGCGCGCATTGGCACCAGTTCGGGCGCAAGCTTCGAGCGCGCGAGGGCTTCGGTTTGCTGGTCAACGGTCAGCTGTTCGGTCATGAGGCCTTCTTCACCAAGGGCCGCAAGATTGTTCAGCGCATGGATTCCCTCAACACCTGAATAGCTTGCCGTAAAGGCACCGGGCATGCCCCAGTTGCCGGGCCAGCGATAGGAGATGTGCGCGCCCAGCTGCGAAATCTTGGTCAGCTTGGGGGCCCAGTAAGGCGAGACATAGTTGGCGTGATAATGCGTTGCCTGCCCGACCGAGCGCTCGACATAGCCGGTCAGCGCTTCACGCGCGACCGCTTCGGCAGCGGCCCAGGCTGCAGCCGAAGGCTTGCGGTTGAGCGAGCCGTCACAGGTGAAGCTGAACTGGCAAATGCGCTGGTTCGATCCCTGATAAACGACGCCGCACACAGAGTTGGGGAAGGCCGGGTGGCGCACGCGGTTGAGCACGACCTGTGCGACCGCGCGGCGGCCCTGAAGCGGTTCATAAGCGGCTTCGTAGTAAACTGCCTGCGTCATGCATTGCAGAGCCGTTAGCCCAGCGCCCGAAAAATAGTTGCGGATCGCAAACGGCTTGGCCGCGAGAATCGGGGCGTCGGAGAAGGGTAAGGCTTCATTCTTCGCCAGCGCATCCTCGCCAATCAGTTCCGGCTTTTCCAACGCTTCTTCGGTGATCGAAAGCAGTGCTTTCCGTTCCTTTTCGCTCATCTGCGGCACAGATGCTGCTTGTGCAGGTTCGCCCAGCCCCAATATCGCAGGCAGCCGTGAAAGGTCAGTATCGCGAAGCGTCCCCGCAAGCAGGGCGAGGGCGGTCAATATTCCGAAGAATATCAGGACAGGTCGGTTGGACCTTTTGGCGCTTTCAGGCGCTGCATGGTCTTTGGTCGCGTCTAACAGGGATGCGTGCATGGTCATTCTCCCGCCAAGCCAGCCTTGGCAAGTATCTGATCCCGCGGCCCGTCTGCGATGATGCGACCCTTGTCGATCACGATAAGACGATCGACAATCGCGAGCATGGCGTTGCGGTGGGTGGAAACGATGAGCGTCTGCTCTGGCTTCATGGCCTTGTTGAGACGATCAATGAAAAGGCGTTCGGTTTGCGTGTCCATCGCGCCGGTAGGTTCGTCGAGGAACAGCAACTTGCAGGGTTCGACCAAAGCACGGGCCAGAACCATGAAGCTGCGTTGCCCGCCGGAAAGGCGCGATCCACGCTCGCCAATATGCAGGTCAAAACCGGCGGCATCGCGGCCGATAAAGCCGTCGGCACCGGAGGCGGCAACAGCTTCGAGGAGCCTTTCTTCATCCAGATTTCGCGCTCCGAGCAACAGGTTTTCGCGCACAGTGCCGCTGAACAGTTCGGCATCCTGCCCGACAAAGCGCAGAGCGGCGCGGACTTCGTGCGGGTGATGCTGGCGGCTATCGAGGCCGTCGATGCGATAGCTGCCTTCGGTCGGTTCATAGAGCCCGCAGATCAGGCGTCCGAGTGTCGATTTACCCGATGCCACACGACCGATCAGGCCTATGCGCTCGCCGGGCTTGATTTTCAGGTTGATATCAGAGAGCGATTCCTTGCCCGCTTCCGGATAGCTGAAGCCGACATGGTCGAGTTCGACTTGCCCCTGCGAGATTACCGGCACAACTGAGCGGCTACCCTTTTCGCGTTCGTCGTTTTGCTCCATCAGCGTTTGCAGGCTGGCGAGGGTAACAAAGGCCTGGCGTCCTCGTGTCATCAGGAAAGCGAGCTGGCCGACGGGCGACAAGGATTTCCCAGCAAGCATAACGATGGCGATAATGCCGCCCATCGAGATTGCACCGGCGCTGAAAAGATAGAAACCGCCAATGACCAGCGCGATATTGGTTGCCTGCTGGCAGAATGCGGCAAGATTGACCGCAGTTGCAGTCAGGTTACGCAACTTCTCCTGCGTTTGCGCGCTCGCGGCTGAATAGCGTTGCCAGCGGCCGAGCATCCGGCCTTCGGCGCGGCAGGCTTTCAGCGTCTCGATGCCGCTGATTGATTCGATCAGCGCTGATTGCTGCAGGCTGGAATCCGCCTGTGCGTCGAGCGCAGCCTGGCCCATCGATTTTTGCAGCAGAAAGCCGGCCGTTGCCATGACGATGATGGCGACGACAGGGATCAGCGCGAGCCAGCCTGCAAGTATGGCGATCAGCGCAACGAAGAGGAACAGGAATATGATGTCGACGATCAGGACAACCGTGGTCGACGCGAAGAAATCGCGGACCATTTCATAGTCGGTGACGCGGCGGGCCAAAGCACCCGTGCTGCCCTTCTTTTCGGATATCGGTAAATTGAGCACTTTTTCAAACAGCCGCTGCGATAAACGGGCATCAAGGGCGCGGCCCAGTTCATCAACCAAACGGGTGCGTGCCAGCCGCAAACCGAACTCGACCGAGATTGCAATCCCCACGCCAAAAGCCAGCACCCAAAGGCTGGTTACCGACTTGTTGGGAATGATGCGGTCATACACATTCATCGTGAACAGCGGCAGGGCAAAGGCGAGCAGATTGATCACCAATGCGGCCAGCATCACATAAAGGAAGGATTTGCGGACCTTCCAGACTTCGTGCCAGAACCAATGGTTGCGGCGGACCTTCTCCCAGGGGCGTTCGCCTTCGCGGTCGCGGCTTGGGTCGGGATCAACGATGACAGCCTGTCCGGCATAAACTGCTTCGAGTGCCTGACGCTCGACCCAGATGCGATCCGGGTTTCCGGGCATCTGAATTTCGAAAGCAGTCCCATTGATGGCATGCAATATCAGCGCGCGTCCCGGGCCCGCAAGGAGTATGGCAGGCAGGTCACGTTCTTGCCAGCCGCGCAAGCGGCGGGATGTGGCTTCGCCGCGCAGCCCAATCTGGTCAAGTGCGGTCTCAGCCTGATGGAAAGGCAGCAGGCCAGCTTCGTCCAGCGCGAGGCCGGCACGGATAGAGGCGGGCGAAGACGGACGCTCGTTCTGCGCCGCCAGCACGCTGATGCATGCAAGCAACTCGTCACCTTGCGGCGGAGTATTATGCCACTCTTCCAGCGTCAAATGCCAACTCCTGTACATTTTGCATCGGCGAGTCCGGACCAAAGTCCCGTCGTGGCAGCTTCCACTAGACGCACTTTCGAAGAGTCAAAAACGGGTTAACCAACATTGTCGATTTTAGTGCCACAAATTATTGAATTATATCAATAATATTGTGGCGCCTCGAAGCTTGTTTACCTTGTTTTGCGGATCGCCGATCGGGTTGAACTCCTCGGCGATCCGTCATGACGTCAGTTCGAATAGCGCCTGCGATCTAGTTCTGCCGGCGGAGTCGGGCCGACCTTGAACCGCTCGCGGGCATTGGCTTCGGCATCGGGGCGAGCCCCCACACCCAAGGCCTGCATCAGCTCATTGGCGGCAGCCAGGATCTTGTACTCTGCAAAGGTCTCGGCGAAGCGCGCAGTTTCGGCACGCACCTGCACATTATAGCGGGTGTTCTGCGCGTCGAGCACGTCGAGCAGCGAGCGACGACCGACATTGAACTGTTCCCGATAGGAAAGCAGCAAGTCGTCCGAAACCTTGCTCTGCCGGTCAAGTTCGCCGGCCAGTTTGCCCTGGCTGGTCCAGGCGTTCCACGATACGCGGACATCCTCTTCAGCTTCACGGGTCAACTGGTGCAGGCGGAAGCGAACTTCGCTTGCCCGGCGAACCATTTCCTGGACCTTTGCGCGGTTTATGCCGCCGTCAAAGATCAGCCAGCGTGCGACCACCCGGGCTTGCAAGTCATTCGTTTCTCCACGGAAACCGTCAATATCATCGCCGATACGGGCATTGCCCTCCAGCGAGATTGTCGGTCCCAGATCGGCTTTTGCTTTTCCGATAACCGCATGTGCGGCATCCAGATCGGCCTGTGCTTCGCGCACTTTCGGGCTCTGCAGACGAACCTTTTCGATCGCTTCGGGAAGCGACGCGGGCAGGTTTGCGCGCAGCGAAGGCGGCAAGGTCGCGCTATTATCGATATCAAGACCAGTCAGCGTGCGGAAGGCGATGGCGGTATTGACCATGTCCTGCTCGGCTTCGGTCAAGCGCGCCAAAGCCGATTGCAGACGTTCTTCGGCCTGTTGCTGGTCAGCGATGCTGATCGAGCCTTTGGTCACGCCTTCGCGAAGATCACCAACCAGTTTGTTGTGGAAGGCAACATTGTCCTGCGATGCGGCGACAATCCGCTGTTGCAGCAGATAGTCGAGATATTGGCGCGACACCTGCAATGCTATGAACTGCGACCGCTCGTCTACGCGATAGGCAGCACCATCGGTGCGCGACGCCTGCCGCTTCAGTTCGTTGGCGCGATTGCCAGAGTCGAAAATGATCTGCTCGGCACGCAGACCGGCCTCCATCGGATAGAGTTCGTCATTTTCGATCCCAAGCGCCCGGCGGGTCGGGTTTTCGAGGCGGCGGATACCAACCGAACCCTCAACCGTGATGCGGGGCAGGAACAGTCCCTGCGCCTGTTCACGTTCGAATTCGATCGCTTCCTTGTTCATCGCGGCCTGGTTGATTTCGGGGTGGCTTTCAACAGCCACCTCGACCGCGCTTTTCAGGTCAACGCTCTGCGCATATGCCGTGCCCGAAAGGGTGAACAGCAAGGCGGCGGGGGTCGCAAGCATCAGCTTGGCTTTTATGCTCTTTTTCATGATCACACTCCCAATCAATTGCCGCGGTCTTGCGCGAGAACTTCAACACGGCGGTTTGCCGGTTCGCGAACACCATCAGCGGTATCGACTTTCGGCTGGCCTTCGCCCTTGGCGACAACAGTCATGTCCCCACGTGGAACGCCCAGACGCTCAAGCGCAGCGGCGATGTTGTTGGCACGGCGTTGCGACAGCGCGTTGTTATAGGCATCGCTGCCCGATTTATCGGCATGGCCGGTAATGGTCAGCGGGCCCCAGCCGCACTGCGCGCGGTTCTGGGCAATCGCCTGCAAGGTTGTTTCGGCTTCACCGGCCGGAACATCAACATTCCAGTCGAAGAACACTTCGGTCGTACGCGATGCGGTGCAAGCCGGTTGCGGCGCTGGTGGCGGTGGAACATAGGGTGCGGGCGCCGGCGGCGGAGCCGCATTCATGCGCGCATAGAATGCATCGCACTTGTTGATGCTTTCTTCGTCCTTGGTGGAGGATTTGGTATAACCAATGGCGATACCGCACCACACCTTGGTTTCCGATGCCCACAGGAACTTGCTGTCCGTCGATCGGACGACATTGCTATCCTGCGTCATGGTAACAGCAGCATCGTAACGCGATGTGAGTTCCGACCGCAGCTCGGAAACCCCGAGGTCGTTAAGCGGCGAACGCGGGCTGGCCTGGGCATAGGCCGTCCCGCCGGAAAACATGGTTAACGCGATACCTCCTGCGGCTAGAAGCTTATTTTTCATGGTCTTGCTCCCTGTCTGGTCTCGGTAAAATCTGCGTCCGCAGCTCAGCCGTGGTGGCCGGTAGCTGCGGACAATTCCATTTGCGTCGTGGTAATCTGGTCGAACATGTCGTGAGTGTTGTTGAAGCTCGATGCTTCGAACACCGGATTGTCGCCAAAGGTCTGGGCCAAGCCATCACCGAGCAGCGACATTTCGTTCGCCGGACCTGCCAATGCATTGAGCAAGGCATCGACATTGGCACCTTGACCAACTCCGCCTGCAAGCGCGTCCGCGACGACATCCTGCAAGGCGCCTTGCGCGAAGCCTGCATCCTGAAGTGCGATCAGTGCCTGCGATCCCGCATCAACCGCCATGCCCATCGAGCTGCCGTTCGACATGTTGAACATGCCATGGTCGATCTCGGTGGGAGCCAGCAGATTTGAGGCGAGCGCTTCAACGCGGTCGGCACCAAAGCTGTCATTCTGGAAGCTGTCGATATCAGCCATCCGGTCAAAGCTATTGAACTTGATTGCATTGTCGCCAAAGTTCGACGTCAGCGCATCCATGTTGTGCATGCCGGTGAAGAAATCACCCGCCGGCGTAGCTTCGAACGGTGCCGATTGCAGCGAAGCGAAGCCATCTGCGCGCATGTTGCCATCGAAGCTGCCGACTTTTGACAGAACGGCATCAATCGCATCATGTTCAATCGCAACCGCAGCAACCAATCCTGCCGCAACCATCGATCCTGCCATTCCGGCACTGGCCGAAGCCAGGCTGCGCTGGTCGTTTTCGTTGGCTGCAACCTTGCTCTCGACGCCACCCGCCTTGCTTGCGTCGCCGCCGGTTGCAAAGCTTGCGTCGGCAACATCGAAGTTGTCGCCATTGGTTGTGGTGTAGCTTGAAGTGCCATGCACGGTCACATCGCCGTCAGCAGCGCTGTAGGCATTGCCGTCCGATACCAGCTTGATGCTGGCGATCCCGGCATCGGTCAGGCTCTGGAACTCGCCAGCATCGGTCACGCCATTGCTGTTTGCATCCTGCCACACGCCAAACTTGGCGAAGTTGGCATCGTTTGCGTCAAGTACGCCATCCTTGTTGCTGTCGTAGTTTGCAGCGAGACCTTCCAAGTCGGTTAGACCGTTGCCGCCGAATACGATTTCAGAACCATTGTCGACCTGCGCATTTCCGTTGCGGTCAAGGGCGAGTAGGCCGTCGTCCGCGCCGACCCAAGCGGTTGCTCCGTCGCTGCCGTCGCCCAGATAGTCAAATGTAACACCTGCGTTCGCTGACAGGAATTCTGCCCCATCGCCATCCAGATCCAGAACAACCGGTGACGCCGGGGCGGTCAGATTGATCGTGATCGTGCTCGACACGAAATCGCCATCAGCGTCAGTATATTGGATAGGAACGCTGAAGGTAGCGCCCTGTACCTGAAGTACGCTGGTGGATAGAATTCCGAGTTTGAAGGTGTCGGTGCCCGTCAGCGCGTCAACCTGCACCGCCTGGAACGGCGTGGTCGCCGAGACGATCTCATAGTCATAATTGTTGGGCAGATTAAGCACGCGCCATACCCCGCCACCCATGTTGGTTACCGTTACGCCGGCCGCAGTCAGCTGCGCTGTTGTCTGCAAGACACCTGCGGCGTTGTAGATGTTCAGCGTTGTGCCACTAACCGTGGTGTCATTGGTGTCACCATAGAAGACGGTATCACCATCAGCAGGTAGCGCTTGGCCATTGGCATTGTTGACGATCGCGATGGCTTTGACGGTGAAGTCGGCTCGCTGCGGCCCTGACAAGCCGGTAACATCCTGACGGAACGCATTTGCCGAATAATATTCGTTAAAGGTTGCAACCGCAGAGCCGCCAGAGCCCGTTACGGTCACATTAACGAAATCAATCCGGATGACGTCGCCATCGTCAAGCGATTGGCCCGAACCGACACCAATTTCGGACGAGTTGGTGTTGACCGTTGCGCCTGTTTTGGTTGTCAGAACAATATCGTAAGGCGAACTTGGAACGTCAATTGCTTTGGCAGGGACGTTACCGCCGCCGACCGACGAAAGGTTCGTCACTGGCACAAGTACAGCTGTCGAAAGCTGTTGAGCCTGTGTGTATATATATTGCCCGGTCGGACCTGAAGCTGGGTTCAAGTCGATCGAGAATACAAGCGTCCCTGCCCCTGCTGTTGCCGACGTGCGTGCTTCGAGGATCGAGCTGTCTGTCGTCTTCAGGTTATAATAAAGATTCTGGCCGTTATAGGTCAGTGCCGAACCGTTGGTTGCAAGAACCTGCTGCCCACCCGAAACCGTAAAGGTGAGGGCACCCGGGGAATCTGCCCCGATAGCGGGAAGATTGAGTGCCTCGGTATCGGTCGTTCCGCCGACATTCGAACCGGTCGCAGTGCCCGGTGCGGTCGTATACGCAGCGGGCGTATCATCATCAAAAGTGATGTTGAGAACGCCGGTATTGGTCGAGCCATCGGTATCCGCAACGCGATAGGTCAGCGCGACCGATGCTTCGTTTTCGCCGGCCACATTGCTGTGCAGTACATTGTCAACGAGGGTTACCGTGTAAGATCCGTTGCTCGGATTGTTGAGCTGGACCGTGAACAAAGTATCTCCAACGCGGTTGGCATCGGGCGAAACGGTGATGGTGGCTGTCAGCAGGTTTGTGACCGCGTTCCAGCTATATGATACCGTTTCTTGACCTATGGTATTGGTCGTTCCCTGAAGTTGGGCGAAGCTGATTGCCGCGATCGGATTGTCGGTTGCAGTGATATTCAGCGTGCCATTGTAAACGGCTTCGCTTGCACTGGCGGGGACTTCGCCGAGATTTGCGTCAAGATCGCCTGTACCGCCGGCATTGCCACCTGTCAGACCATCGTCGTCCACTGTAGCCGTCACCGGAGCCGTTGATGGCAGGTCGTTATTTTCGACCAGAATGCTGAGTGTTGCCGAAGCCGTGTCGCCGTCACCATCGACGATGGTGTAGTTGAACAGCTCGGTGGTATCGGCAGGAACCGTCTTCGGCGGCGTGTAGCTCCATTGGCCCGTCGCAAAGTCAAAGGTGAACTTGCCACCTGCCTCTGTCGTTGCGGTGAAGCTGGTGGTGCCGTTGATCGTAGCACCTCCACCCGAAACGGTGATCTGCGATGCCCCTCCGGTCAATCCGTTCCAGGTGTAGACTGGATCGGTTCCGGCGGCAGGGATTGCAATCGACAAGATACGGCCACCGTCGGTGCCATAATCATCGTTGATGTCCAGATCGCCGGTGATCGGCGTCGGCGCAAACAGCGCGGTCAGCGTATCGATCAAGTCGTCGAAATTGGCGACCAATATGGGAGCACCTGCACCGTCAACGTCGATTTGCTGCAGATTGCTGTTGTTGATGCCACCACCGACACCGATCGCTGTGACGTTGATGTCGTTGTCGTTAACGAAACTGTTCCAAAGCGGACGAATGGTGTCATTCAACGCCTGACCACTGCTGCCAGTATTCTGGTTGGGATTGCCGTCGCTCAGGAAGAATACCTGATTGTTGGCGGTCTCATCGGCAGCATAGTTGGCCAGCAATGTGGTGATGGCATCGCTGAAATCGGTGCTTGTTCCAATCGCTCCAGGCCGCGTTCCGCCTGTCGCGGGGTTGACCGTGTCGAGATAGGCATTGGCGGCAGCCGCAGACGTAAAGGTCGCACTCGCCATTGCGCTGGTCGCGAACAGCACGAACTTGACTGACACATTGCCGCCTGTCGAACCGAACAACTCGGTTATCGCAGCCTTGACTGCAACCAGTTGCGTGTTCAGTTCGGTGTTATCAATCGATCCTGAGAAGTCGATCACGAATGCGGTATTGAAATCGACAAGGATTTCATTGGTCGTGCCAGACTCACCGGTTGCCGCCGGGCCATCATCTTCGAACTTGAAGAGTTGCGAGATGTCGACGGTATCGTTCGCCGCATCATTGTCGCGGTCGGTGAGTGTGACACCCAGCGACAACACGCCCGAATTCATCAGCGCTTCGCTGCCACCATTTTCATCATGGTTAGTGCTGTCATTATGTTCGACCGCGCGGAACTGGTTGATAGTTGCGGTGCCGTTGGCCGGATCGATGGTGATACGGAAGGATACGGCGCCCGCGGCACTTCCGACGCGACCTTCGACCGTGGTCGAATTGACCGAAACGAGGACGATACCACTATTCGTGACAGCATCGAGCAAGCCAGATGTCGTGTTGTTTACGGTCAATGCATAAACGCGCGAGGCTTCTCCATCGGCACCAGCATTTGCCGTTACCAGGCTGACAATAGAGCCGGTTGCATAACCAATGGCTCCAACCGCGGCCCCGGCCAGCGTTTCGTCATTGTTGACGCGTCCGCCTTCATTCTGGACCGAACCTGTCGTGCCGAGCGATTCATCGAGGATCAAAGTTGTGCCCGATGCCGCAATGTCGATCGCCGGACCATCATCCTTGAAGATCAGCTTGTCGCCGATATTGATCGTCTGCTTGGCCGTATCGCCGTCGAAATCGGTGGCCGTGGCGGTCAGTGTTACCAGATTGGCCGCAGTCAAACCGGTCGACTGGTCTGCGGTCGTATTGGGTGTATGCGCGACGGCGCGAAGCTGGTTGAGTGTGACGCTTCCCGAGCCGTTCACGGTTACTGTGAAGACCAACTGGTTGGTTGTCACAGAATAGCCTTCGACGACACCGCCAACGACCCGCAGGTGAACCGCTTCGCCCGTTGCTGTGTCGACAAGGCCCGATGCCCCGCTGACAGCGCCAAGCGTATATACGGTCGAGCCAGCTCCATCGGCACCATAATTCACCGAGAAATTCGCGGCGAAGCTGGCTGAAGCGTCGGTCAGCAGCGTGGTTTCATCGACGGTCAAGGTGGGGACAACACCCGTTGTGCTGACTGTGGGACCATGGTCATCGAAGCGGACATTGCCGCCGAGGTCTATGGTTTCGCTGTCGCTTGCCGTATCCCCGTCATTATCGGTGATCGTCGACGATGCGGTCAGATTGACAAGGCCATTGGCCAGCAACACTGAATGATCGGCAAAGGGCGCTTCCGTTGCGGTCGGATCGGTTCCGATCGGATGGTCAATCTGCTGATATTGGGTCAGCGTTACGACGCCACTGCCATTGACACCGAGCGAGAACACAACCGAAGCGTCGGTCGCGCTCGCAGGTGCGCTGAGCGCAGTCGAACCCACAATCACACCGCCTACATTGTAAAGCTTGATCGCAGTTCCGCCGATCGTCAGTCCCGAATTGGTTCCGGCGGCAACGGCAAGGGTCAAGGCATAGCTCAGCGTCGGGGTCGCGGCCCCGTCGGCACCGCTTGTGGATGTCAGGCCAAAGACGCCGGCAAAATTGGCCGCGCTGGCCGCGCTGTCGCTTGCTCCGCCGATGGTTTCGGCATCCTGCGTTGCGAGTACAACGCCTGCATCGTCACCCTTTGTGACATTGATGGTCGGGCCATCATCCTCAAAGCGGATGATGCTGCCCAGATCGACATTGGCTGTATCGGTATCACCGTCAAAGTCGGTTGCGGTGACGCGAAGGCTGAGTGCACCTGCGGCCAGAGGTGAAGAATCCTCGTCATAGGATGCGCCGCCGGTGGGATGCTCGACCGCAAGGTTTTGCGTAACGGTTACCGCGCCGCTGGTCGGATTGACGCTGACGGTGAAGGCTACCGCGCCGCCAACGCCGCCAACACGGCCTTCGATAACGCCGGGTGCGGCGGTATAGAGCAGGATCGCGGCGTTGGTGGTGGAGAGCAGAAGTCCCGAATTGGCACCTTCGCTGGGCAGAACAAGGCTGTAGGCATAGCTTGTCGGCGCGTCCGCACTGGTGACAGTGTTGGTAAGCGTGAACAGGCTTGCAGCTGTCATGGTGACGGTGCCCAGATTTCCGCCTGCCGGATCGACTTCGCCGCCTGCTGCGACAACGCCATCCGTTTCGTCGATGCGGATCTGCGTTCCGGCCAACGTCAGGGTGATATCAGGACCGTGATCGGCAAAGGCAATATTGCCGCCCAGGTCGATGGTTTCGCTGTCCGATGCGGTATCACCGTCATTGTCGGTGATGGTCGACGACGCTGTAAGCGTGATCTTGCCATTCGCCAGAACCGCAACATGATCGTCAAACGGTGCGGCGGTACCGCTTGGGTCCGAAGCCGCCGGATGGTCGATCTGCTGATATTGGGTCAGCGTAACAACGCCGGCACCATCCACCGAAACGGCGAAGGCGACCGACGCATCGGTTGCGCTGGCAGGTGCCGTGCCCGAGGTCGAGCCAACAACGACATTGCCAATCTTGTACAGATTGATCGCCGCACCATTGCTGGTGAGGCCTGAAACGCCATTGGCGACGTTCAGGGCGAATGCCAGGCTGGGCGCGGCTGCACCATCGGCACCGCCATTCGATGTCAAACCGAATACGCCGCCAAAGTTACCTGAGCTTGAGCTGGTATCGCTGTTGGCGCCGATCGTATCGGCATCCTGCGTGACCAACACGACATTGGCATCGCTGCCGACGTTCACATTGAGCGACGGGCCATCGTCCTTGAAGGTTATGCGATCGCCAATACCCAAGGTTTCACTGTCAGTGTCACCGTCAAAGTCGGTGATTGTGATCGTCGCATTGATCAGACCTGAAAGCGTCAGCGCATCATCATGCGCTGCACCAGGTGCGCCATCGACCAGATGCTCGAGCGGAACGAATTGCGTTACTGTCAGCGTGCCATTGGCATTGATGGTCGCGGTGAAGGCTGTCTTCACTGCGCCGTCATTATAGCTGCCGGTAACGGTCTTGCCGTCGGGCGAGAGCGACAGGCTGATCGCATGATTGCCTATTGCGGTCTGCAGCGTGGTGACGCCGCCACCAACGATTGACAAGGCGTAAGTGGTTGCATTGGCCGCTGCGGCACCGTCTGCTCCAAAGGCGGCGGTAGCTGTCACGATGGCTGCAGCCGATGTCTGGCTGATGCCTGCAACGCCAAAGCCTGCCGGCGAACCGGCTGTGGTTTCATCCAATGTAACCGAGCTGTTGCCCGAGGCGTTGGTCAGAACCGGGCCGTCATCGGCAAAGCTTATGTTCGCACCGATATTCACTGTCTCGCTGTCGCTGGCGGTATCGCCATCACCATCGGTGATGGTCGACGACGCGGTCAGTGTGATCGCGCTGTCGAGCAATGTTGCAAACTGGTCGTCATAAGGACCATTGGCTTCACCCGGAAGCGCATGGTCGATCTGGCTATACTGGGTCAGCGTCACCACACCGGTACCGCTGACAGCAACCGAGAAGACCACCGATGCAGCTGTTGCGCTGGCAGGTGCTGTCGCAGAGGTCGAGCCGACAATGACATTGCCAATCTTGAACAGGTTGATCGCCACGCCATGGCTCGTGAGGCCCGATGCACCACCCGCCGTATTCAGCGTGTAGGCCAGCGATGGTGCAACCGCACCATCGGCACCAGCGGTCGAGGTCAGGCCAAACACACCGCCAAAATTGGCAGCACTGGTCGCCACATCTTCCGCCGTCGGAACACCATCGGTTTCCGCATCCTGCGTAACCAGCGATACGCCAGCATCTTCACCCTTGGTGACATCCAGCGAGGGGACATCGTCGACCACTGTTACGTTGAACGATCCGGTGGCGGTGTCGGTTTCGCTGTCGGTAACCTCGAAAGTAACGCCGTTCAAAGCGACCGAATCTTCGCTGCCGCTCGCGACATGCTTGACGGGTTGCGAAAGCGTGGTCGAATAGCTGTATGTCACATCGCCCGGATTGGGGCCAAGCACAGCGCCGGAAACTTCAATCCGGATGACTTCGGCACCGCCACTGCGTCCGACAAGCGCACCACTTTCAAGCGCGAATACAACGTCGACGCCGTCGAGCGTTTTCAGCTGGCCATCAAGCGCGCCGGTATCCACCAGCTTGATCGATGCAAGAAGGTTCGCAGGAACGTCGGCACCAAAATTGACCACGGCCGTACCAGAGGCGGTCGCGCTTTCGGTCGAATCTGTTTCGCTCGGGCTCGCTTGCAGCGGCGCTGCATCGACATTGGCATTCAGCAGGCCGTCTTCATCGACAGTCAGATTAGAGATGCGAAGGATGTTCGGAATCGAATCCTTCAGCAGGTCAAGCGTAACGGTTGTAGTTGAGGTGTCGCCATCCGAATCGGTGATGGTGTAGGTAAAGCTGTCCGCGCCTTCAGCACCTGCATTCGGTGTATAGGTGAAGGTGCCGTCAGCATTATAGACCACGCTGCCTTTGGCAGGACCAGTTGCAACAACTACTCCGGTCGACAGATTGACGCCATCGGCACCCTTCACATCATTGGCAAGCGCATCAAATGTCAGCGCCGTCTGTTCGGCTACCGAATAGGTACCATCGGGATTGGCGGTCGGCACGTCGTCAACAATGCGCACTTCGACCTGGTCGGTATCAGTCGATCCGTCAGTGTCGGTTACTGCCACGTCGAACAATTCGGTCAGGAAATTCTGACCACCCGCATTGGCATGGGCGGTGTTGTCGGTGAGTACATAGCTGTAGCCGATGGTAATAGCGGTCGCGTTGCCATCGACCGGGGCCGAGATTGAGGTGATCGTGAAGGTGCCATATGCAGTCGCAAAGGACTGGCCGACAAAAGTTTCAGTACCTTCGATCTTGATCGAGGCAATACCGTCAAGGCCATTGACGGTGAAGCTGCCCGTCTGCGTGAGCGAATCCGGAGTGGTGTCCGATCCGGCAGGCTCGAGGCCACGCACGGGCAGATCGTCTTCGTCGACAACCAGGTCGGGGCCTTCGACGTTCAAGCCGTTGATCGTGATGCGATCGTCCGAACCGTCAATCCTGATCTCGATTGTCGTGGTCGACGGATCACCGTCGCCATCTGTGATCGTGTAGGTGAATGTTTCGGTTAGGCTATCGTCTCCGTCGAGGCCTTGTATCCGAGGATCTTCATTGTTCAGCTTATAGGTGTAGGTACCGTCGGATTCGATAACCAAGGTTCCATAAGTGCCGGCGACATCGCCGCCAACATTACCTGCAACCGGGCCTGCGACTGTCCCAAAGACAACGCCAGTGACGCTGGCTCCATCGGCACCGCGTGTATCTGCCACGCCATCGGTTGCATTGGCATCCGCCACATTCGCACCGCTGATGACATTGCCGTCGGCGACGGTCGGGCCATCTTCCTTGACGCTGTCAGCGTCGGCGCGGGCCGTCGGCACATCGTCAACAATATCGATTACCAGTGTTCCGGGGGTGTTGTCGCCATCCTGATCGGTGACCACCACTGCGAAATCATCAAAAGTCGCGTCGCCCGAGGTGTTGGTGGTGAGTTCATATTCATAACCGATCGTGCCAGCAGCGATGCTGGTGATGGTCAGGGTGCCAAAGCTGCCCGTAAAAGTCTGGCCAACAGCCGTTACCGCAACACCATCAATGGTTACCGTCGCCGGGCCATCAGGTGCGGTGTAAGCGATCGTTCCAGCCGTCAGTTCGCTGTCAGCTGCAGCATCAGAACCGGCAGGCAGGCCTGCCTCTTGCACTTGCGTGCCGGCCTCGCCCTCGGTTGGAAGGTCAAGCGTGGTCCGGCTGTCGCCAATGTCGATGGTCAGCGTCGCGGTCGAGGGATCGCCGTCGCCATCGGTGATGGTGTAGGAAAAGACGTCCGAAACGCCACCTGGCGTACCCGGATTCCGGGCGTAGCTATAGCTGCCGTCGGCGTTAAGTGTCAGGACGCCATATTGGCCATTGGTGGTGCCATCAACCGCACCTGCACCGCCAAAGCCACTGATTGCGGTGACGGTTACGCCGTCAGCTCCGGGCGTGTCAGCGCCGCCATCGCCTTCGGCGTCGGTGATGACATTACCTGTAGCCGGGCCATATTCGCCCGCTGCGATGCTGTCGGCATCCTTGATTGCGGTGGGCACGTCATCGTGAATGCCGATAACCAGATTATCATTGGCACTGTCGCCGTCGCTGTCAGTCACCACGACATTGAAGCTGTCTGTAGTGCCTTCGCCTGCGGTATTGTCGGTCAGTGTGTAGCTATAGCTGTACGCACCTGCCGAGACGGTGACAGTCAATGTGCCATGGGCACCGGTGACGGTGCCACCTGCAGTGACATTGACACCGTTGATGACCAGCGATTGCAGCGTATCGTCGCCGGTTGAAACAGCGATAGTGCCGCTGGTGGTTTCGCTGTCGGCAGGTTCGTTCGAACCTGCTGGTTCGCCGTCGCGCGCGGGAAGGCCGGCTTCATCGACGAAATTTTCACCGCTGACATCGACGCGCGGTTCCGAGTCTTTCAGCAGCGTGATGGTAACAGTCGCGGTCGACGGATCGCCATCACCGTCGGTGATGGTGTATTGGAAGGTGACTGTGCCTTCTTCGCCGGGTGCCGGCGTGTAGGTGAAAGTGCCGTCTCCATTATAGGCAAGCGAACCTGCCCCACTGAGCGATTCCGCTACCACAGCGACGCCAGAGGTAAGATTAACGCTGTCAGCGCCGGGCGTGTCATTTCCAAAAACATTGACAGTAACCGAAGCATTTTCAGCTTCTTGTGAAGCACTGTCGTCGCGCGCAATCGGAGCATCATCAATGATGTTGATGTTCAAATCGTCGCTGGCAGTATCTCCATCGAGATCGGTGACGACGATCGGGAATGTTACTGTGCTGCCCGAAGTGTTCAGCGTGTTGTCGTTCAATGTGTAGGTGTAGGTAATGCTGCCGTTGCCGGTCGCCGGATCATAGCTGTAAGCGGTGATGACCAGTGTGCCGGTTGCGTCTGAAACTACCTGCTGAGGTAGTGAACCCGGCGTAATTGTTACGCCCGCTACGGTTACGCTGCCAACGCCATCGGGCGAGTTGAAAGTGATCGTTCCGCTGGTGGTCTCGCTATTGCCATCAAACTGTGACCCCGAAGGCTCGCCTTCGCGCGACGGGAGATGCGGCTCTCGTACCTGCGTACCGTCTCCGATTTCCGGAACAAATACGATCCGGTTGGGCGCATCGCCGATATTGATGGTCAAGGTGGCGGTCGAAGTGTCGCCGTCGCTGTCGGTCAGGCGATAGCTGAAGACATCGCTCACGCCGCCCGGAGTGTTGGTATTGCGGACGTAGGTGTAGCTGCCGTTAGCACCAATTGTCAGCGTGCCGTATTGGCCGTTGATCGTGGAGCCAACTGCCGCGAAAGCACCTTCCGTTCCGGCACGAAAGCCTGAAACGGCGGCGCCATCGGCACCTTGGGTGTCTGCGCCGGCAGCTCCGCTTGTGGTGCCCGATCCTGAAACGACATTGCCCGTTTCGGGACCATAAGTGCCCCCGGCTACGCTATCGGTGTCATTGCGGGCCGTGGGTACGTCATCAGTGATGACGATAGTGAGGCGCGCAGTTGAAGAATCGCCGTCAGGATCGGTCAAAACGACAGTGAAAACGTCAGTTGTGGAATCACCCGACGTATTGTCGCTAAGGCGATAGGTGTAAGGGATCTGGCCACCCTCTAGCGCGCCCAGCGTCAGTACGCCGGTAGACGTTGTAATTTGCTGGCCAGCGCCGGTGTAAACAACACCATTGATGGTGATTGATGCGATGCCATCGGGCGACGTGACAATGATCGTGCCCGTGGTCGAATCCGATCCATTGCCGGTCGACGAACCTGGCGACTCGGTGTTGCCGTTCGGGCGCGTACCGGGCAGGCCGACTTCGCTCACATTGTCGGTGACATCCTTGCCAGCCGGGCCGCCATCCTGAATGTTCACATCCGGATCGCGATCAATGAGGCCGGGAACCAGTTCGCGTTGCTCTGGTTCAGGGAAAGCCAGCTCGGTCGGGGGCAAGAGATCGCCCAGTCCGAACGGATCACCGATATCGCCGGGTGTTTGCGAGAAATTACCGCCAGAGCTTTGCGGCGGACCAGCTGCGGGTTGAGGCTCCTGGCCAATCAGCAACGCTGCAAGGTTGACCGGCGGAACAGCGACGCCATCGACAACAAACTGCGGAACAAACACTGCACCATCCGGAACGACAACTTCGCTGCCGTCCGGCATGCGGATGACCAGATCACGACCGACAACGCGGATATTATCCAGTGACACACCCGAGGGGAGAACAAGCTGGCCGTCCTGCCCGGGGACTAACGCGGCTGCCTGCAAGGCAAATTGCGCGTAGGCCGATGCGGCTGCGGCCACTGATGCTGCAGCGGTACCGTCCATGCCTTCGGTTGGAAGGATCGGGGTGATGTTGCTGGTGTTGGCGTCCATGGTGTTGTCCTAGTTTGCCAAAATAGCCCCACGGACGGCGAATGCCCGTGCAGCGCAGGTTGGTTGATTGGAAATGAGAGTCGAATTTAGCGGATAGAGTCGTATCGATGCACCGAATCGCGGTGCCTCAAATGAACAAAGGACCAATTGGTCTTGCATCTTTAACTCTGCCTCCCGTTGCAGCCTCACAAGCACCGATTCCCAATTGGTTCGGGCAGTTTCAGCTGTTCAGTTTTGCGACCCCGCGAATCCTGTTTTTCGATTCGTTAACAACAGGGTAAGCATGTTTGACGAGATCTCGGCAAGAAATATCGATTCTGTTTACCATTTATTAAATTTGGCATGCCGAACGATATAGTCCAAAATGCATATATCGTTTGATGTCGGGTTCCCGCTATGCTGGTCAGGGCAAAACGGCGACGGGGCGTTGATCTATGAACCAGCTATTCCGGTTCCTTCTATGGGCGCCTTCGTTGGCAAGGTTGCTGCTGGCGCTTGCGGTGATGGCTGCGCAATTCGGCAAGGATGGGTCGCTGGTTCATCCAGCCGCGCTGCTGATTCTTGTATGGGCTGCCATTTCGATTGGGCTGGTTCTTGTTGTGCAAGTGGCCAGCACCCGGGCATTGCGCATTTCGATAGCGGTCGATGTTGCTGCAGCTGCACTTGCCGTCCTGTCAGCGCCCTCGACTTTGGTTCAGGCACTCGCTTTGCTTGCAACCTCATGCCAGCTTTTGTTTCGTTCCGGGTTTCCGACCTATTATCTCGCCACCCTGGTGGCCCCACTTATTCTGGCTCCCGTCGCGGCGGGCCTGTTGGGTGCTTCGCACGGCGCATCTGAGAGCCCTTCCTTGTCGATTCTGAACCAGTTCCTCTTTGCGATAGCCATCCTCAACGCCGGTGCCGCGATTGCGCTTTCTGCGGTGCGGGGGGATCAGATTCGGCAGTTCCGGGATCAGGCCGTGTCGATCCGCATGCTGAGGCTCGAACGTTCGCTGGAATTCGATCTGCAGCGTCTGGTTGAAGCGCTCGCGTCGCTTTTCGGACCTAACCGTGCATTCTGCATGATTGGCGAATTTTCACAGCATTCCGTGCCTCGAAAGTTCGAACAGGGCACGGCTGTCCAATTGAGCGAACACGAAATGCGGAAGCTGATCGGCCTGGGAGATGAGCTGGGGCAATCCGAAATCGTTCTGGATAACGTTTCGCAGCAGGTTTTCGCGCTTTCCGCCAATTCGCACAAGGTTGAGGACTTGCCGGAGCTGGCTCAGGGCATTGCCACTAGTCTGGCGCGCGAAGGCTTGGGACGCTGCATCGTCAAATGGGTGAAAATCGGAAGAGCACATGGGGTCTTGGTTTGCGCAGTAGCGACAATAGATTCGATCAAGGTCCACGAAGCCCGCGTAATTTGCGAAGCGCTGGATGAGCTGTTTCCTCTTTTGGATAGCGTGTCCGAGGTAGAGCGCCATTTCATCGCCGACGCGCACGACGTCGCCCGTCGTGATTTGCATGACGGCGTTCTGCAAACACTGGCTGCCGTGCGTATGCGCCTGTTGACCACGGCGCGGCGCCCGGACCTGAAAGATCACGCGGTACAAACCGAGGTTCAGAAAATTGCGGACATACTGACTTTGGAACAGGCCCGGCTGCGCGGCCTTCTCGAAACCAGCGAAAATGAAGACCATGGCATCAATCTGGTCACTACACTTGATGTCGCCCTGCGTGCAATTTCGATGCAGTGGGAAATCGATGCGCGGCTGGAATCGGAAGAGCCCGCTATTCCCATCGACAAAGAGTCAGCCATCAACATCGAGCACCTTGTCAGGGAGGCAGTTGCCAACGCTGTGCGTCATGCCAACAGCACACAGTTGACAGTAAGGCTTTCGTTACATCAGAATGCATTACAGATCGCGATTATCGATCGCGCCGACAAGTCGGCAGGGGGCGGGGCTAAAAGGGGTGGAGAATCAATGCCTTTAAAATCAGCTTCGTTGCTGCAGCGGCTTCGACTCGTAAACGGTTTTGCCTATGCCGAAGGTCTGGACAAAAGCGCAATTCTCGCCGTCACCATCCCAATGCAGAGGATCGACAATGCATAATGTCCTGATTGTAGACGATCACCCCTTCTTTCTGCATGGCTTCAGCCAATATGTGGAGGGCAGTGGCAATTTCTCCATCACTACGGCGCTGTCTGTCGACGAAGCTATTGAAAAAATAGATGAAACTGAACCAGACCTAGCCATGCTCGACGTGACGATGCATGGCGGGGGCGGGCTTAAAGTCCTACGCCATATTCGCCGCCATCATCCAACTGTCCCGTCCATGTTCCTGACCGTGCATGTTGACCCCGAACAAACGATCGAAGCAATGCGTCTGGGTATTTCGGGTATCGCCTTGAAAGACGCCGATCCGGAAACGATAGTCGAAGCTATGGAAACTGTACTGGCCGGAGGGAAATGGTTTGATACCAATGTGACCGAGCCTGCATTGCGCTTCTCGATAAACAAGCCAAGTCGAACACTGCGCTCGAACGATCTGCTGACCAAGCGCGAGGCAGAGATTGTGGAACTGGTCTGTCAGGGCCTTCGCAACCGGGATATTGCCGCGCGCTGCGATCTGGCTGAGGGTACAGTAAAAATCCACCTCAACAGCATATTCCGTAAATTGGGTGTGACGTCTCGTTCCGAATTGATTGTTCAACAGGGCGGCATGAAAGCGGCGCAAGCAGGCGCGATTGCTGCCGACACCGAGCATTAAATTTTGCCTTGAAGCGAAATGGGGATGTGGATTGTTTCAATCCAGCAACACCATCCATGCATATGGATGGTGACCCCTACGGTTGTATAACTTAAATCTCAAGCAGTTTCAGGGCGTCCCTAAGTCCCTTGTAAAATCAAGGATTTCACTTGTATAGTGTTCGCGGTCGGTCGCCCCGATTTGCCTGAATTCCCATCAAAGTGTGGGAACGAATGTGGGAACGCATTAGGCAGGAATCGAACCGATGGCGCTGACAATATTGAAAGTGAAGAACGCGAAGCCGGGTCGCCATTGCGATGGCCGGGGGCTTTGCTTGGTGGTCAAGGATAGCGGGGCGCGGACTTGGGTGCTGCGGATGCAGCAATCTGGCAAGCGACGCGACTATGGCTTGGGTTCGGCAACCGAGGTTTCGCTTGCCGATGCGCGCAATGCGGCTGCGGCCTTGCGGCGGCAGGTGCGTGAGGGTTGCGATCCTGTTGCCGAACGGCGGATGGCGCGCAAAGTCATCCCGAGCTTCGAGGCGGTGGCGCGCGAATGCTACGACTCTTTGAAAGCAGGTTGGAAGAACCGGCGGCAGACCAGTTGGATTTCCAGCTTCGAGAACCATGTCTTCCCGATCATTGGGGCGCGCGCCGTGAATGCCGTGGACAGCGTTGCGGTCGTTGAGGTGCTTACGCCCATCTGGCTTGAAGTTCCTGACACTGCGCGGCGCATCCTACAGCGCATCGGCGCTGTGCTGGACTTCGCACATATCAAGGGGTGGCTGCCGGATGAGGTTTCGTTGCGTTCCGTGCGCAAAGGGCTTCCCCGACAGCTTGAGAAGGCGGGGCATCTTGCCGCCATGCCTTATTCGGAGGTTCCGGCGCTCGTGGCGAAGCTGGCAGCCGCAGCGCCGACCACGGGCCGCGATGCACTGCGCTTCACCATCTACAACGCCGTCCGCTCGAACGAGACGCGTTTTGCGGTCTGGACGGAGTTCGATTTGGATAAAGGCGTCTGGACCATCCCCGGCGAGCGCATGAAGGCGCGCGAGACCCATATCGTGCCGCTGTCAGCGCCGCAGTCGCCTTGCTGCGAGGGCGCTGGCATGCGCGCACGAGCGACACCGGATTGGTATTCAGCAACAATGGCGAAACACCGATCAGCGATATGACGATGACCAAGCTATTGCGCGACGACGGCATCGCGGGCGTTACCGTCCACGGCTTCCGCTCCGCCTTCACCGATTGGGCGGCGGAGATGACCGACTTTCCCAAGGAGGTCGCCGATAAGGCGCTGGCGCATAAGCTGCCCAACAAAGTTGAAGGAGCCTACCGACGGACGGACTTTTTCGAGAAACGGCGCAAGTTGATGGCGCTATGGGCGCTGTATCTGGACGACACCGCTATTCCGCTACCCGCTGCCGCTTGATGAGCTCGCGCAAGCTGGCGGTGGTGACGCGCGTCGATTTTCCGAGCTTCACTGTCTCGACCTCGTTGGCCGCAATCAACTCATAGAGCTTGGTGCGGCCAACGCCGATCATGCGGGCGGCGTCGTTGATCCTGACGCAGATCGGCTCGCTCACAGCCTTGCACTTTCGTTGCGATAGCCGACCGGATCGTCGATCCAGCAATTGATGGCCGATTCCCGCCAGCCCGCGCCGTGGATGCTGATCCGCACCTGACACGGGAAAGTGCCTTCCTTGATCTTGCGATACATCGTCGAGCGGGAGAGGCCGGTTCGGGCCAGAACGGTCTTGAGGCGGATAATCTTTTCGGAGTTTGACATGGGACGCTCTTTCATTCGGTGACAGTCATTGGCTCCCCATGAGATGAAGATTGGCCGAAGCAATTGACCGCGCAAGGGCGTTTCCGACGAATGCAAGCGCAGGCGCGCAAAGAGTTGCATCGCGCAATGACGGCTTGCGGACGGCTAGAGACGGCAGCGGCGGGCATTGGAGGGACAAGGTTGGGCAAGGCGCGGCGGAAAGAATTTCGACTGTCGGAAGCGGATTCCCAAGGCTGATCGCATCCGCCGATGCTTTCGACGCAAATTTGCGCCGGGTGTGGCCGGATTTAACGTCTGAGTCGGCGGTTTCTGCGATGCGACCGCCACATGCCGATTCGCTTGTAATTCGCGCGCGACCTCTAGCTCCGTGACAGATCAAAGTAGCGACACCTGTTGCGCTGCCCTTTGGGCGACCCGCTCTATCCGCTGGCGCGGACCGGGCCGGTAGTCCCGGCCCACTCGGGTTGCGATCGGGAGCAGGGATAGTGAGCGGGAAGGTTCAAGGACGCGCTCTGTCCCGCGCCTTTGGCGCTCCTGAGGGCGCGGCATTTTTGCGCTGACCCGCTGGCACTCTTGCCTCTCTCCTTGCCGGATGGGCGCTGGCGCACAGGCCCGCGCGCACACCATCCGGCGGCGTCGCGCCGCCCACAAGGGTGCCGTTCCTGCGCCGCGTTGCGGCTGGGGGGAGGCTAACCGCCTCCGTTTTCCCGATTTGAGGGAATGCCAAGGGCTTTGCCCTCTCGTTCCCAAACCGGAATAGACGCCCCCGTGTGGCGGTCGCTGCGCGCCCGCTGCCCCGCCAGGGCGTCGATTCCCGTTTTCCCTCCCCCTCCCGTCCTCGCCGGAAGGCAGAGCCGGATGTCGCTGGCAAGCGGCTTTCAGCTGGAAGGAAGGGACAATGACCGATTTGCTTTTGATGTATCGGGCTTGCTGGGCGGAGTGCCGGGACGACTATCTGCGTCAGGTCGCGCATGAGAATGGCTTGCCCATCGAGTGCGTCCGCACGATTGCCGCACACCTTGGCGAACGTGAGGATTTTGGGGCGCTAGTTCTGATTTGCGAGACGCATCGGAGCCGGTCGTACTGACTGCCATCAATCAGGCGTGCAAACTCTCCGCATCGCCGCACGGCTCGCTTTCGGTCTGGATCGTCGCATGGTGGATAGCGAAGCGGGCTTCGAGCATTTCGGTTAGTGCCTTGCGGACGGCCTCGGCGTCGCGACCTTCGGCCACCGCGACATGCGCGGTCAGGCTGGCATCGTCGCCCGCGACCGACCATAGATGGAGGTCGTGAACGCCGGTTACGCCCGCCACGTCGCCCATCGCGCCGCGGATCGCCTTCAAGTCGAAGCCGCGCGGCACGCCTTGGAGCAAAATATGGGTGGTATCGCTCAAAAGCTTCCATGTGCGCGGCAGCACCCACAGGCCAATGGCGATGGCGACCACCGGGTCGATCCAGTCGAGTTTGGTGAAATAGATCGCGATGGCAGCCGCAATCACGCCCAGCGAGCCGAGCATGTCGGCCCAAACTTCGAGATAGGCCCCTTTGACGTTGAGGCTGTCTTCCTTGCCGCCAGCAAGGATGCGCATCGAGATCAGATTCACGATCAAGCCGACGCTGGCGACGATCAGCATCCCCACCGACTCAACCGGCCTCGGTTCGAAGAACCTGCCAATGCCCTCGATCAGCACATAACCCGCGACCACGAACAGCAGGATGGCGTTGAACGCAGCGGCAAGGATTTCAAAGCGGCGGTAGCCAAAGGTGCGCTGGTCGTCGGGCGGGCGCTGGCCGATTTTGACTGCTGCCAACGCAATCGCGAGCGCGGCGCTGTCGGTGAACATGTGCGCGGCGTCGGACAGCAGCGCGAGGCTGCCGAACACGAACGCGCCGACCAGTTCCGCGACGAGAAACGTCGTGGTCAGCCCAAGCGCGATGGCAAGCCGCTTTGTGCTGGCCCCCGCGCCGTGGTTATGCCCGGCGTGACCACCGCCACCATGATCGTGTTCTGCGCCCATCGTTCAATCCTTCCTATGCCGGTAGTTCACCGCCGAACTTGTCAACGTCATCATATTCGCCTGTCTCGTGGTGCTTGTGCTGGCCCTTGAGCAGCAATTGGCTGATCGCGGGCAGCACGAAGAGGGTCAGGATCGTCGAGGTAATCAGCCCGCCGATGACGACGATGGCGAGCGGCTTTTGCACTTCCGCGCCTTGCCCGGTGGCGAGCGCCATCGGGACGAAGCCGATGGCCGGGACGATGCCGGTCATCAGCACGGCGCGGAAGCGTTCGAGCGACCCTTCGACAATGGACTGCGCGACCGATAGCCCGGCCTCGATCCGCTGGTTGATCGCGGTCATTACGACGAGGCCGTTCAATACGCCGACGCCCGCCAGCACGATGAAGCCGACCGCTGCCGATACCGAGAAGGGCAGTCCCCACAGCGCGAGCGCGAATACGCCTCCCGCGAGGCCCAAGGGGATTGCCGAATAAACCGCAATCGCCGGACGGAACCCGCGCAAGGCAACGAACAAGATGCCGAAAATCGCCGCGAAGACGATAGGGATGACCAGCGACAGCCGCCGCGATGCAGCTTGCAGATTCTCGAACTGCCCGCCCCATTCGATTGCGCTTCCTGGCGGCAGTTGCACTTGGGCTGCGACCTTGCTTTGCGCTTCGGCGATGAAGCTTCCCAGATCGTTGCCGCGCACATTGGCCTGGACAACGACGCGGCGCTGGCCGTTGTCGCGGCTGACCTGATTGAGCCCTTCGGAAAAGCCGAAGCTCGCGACCGCACCCAACGGTATCGACGTGCCTTCCTGCGGCAGCATGACCGGTAGCGCACCCACCGCGTCCAGATCGTCGCGGCCCGCATTGGGCAGGCGCACGACGATATCGAACCGCCGGTCGCCCTCGAAGACGATCCCGGCCTCGCGCCCGCCCAATGCAGCCGCCACGGTATCGGTCACATCTTCGAGCGTCAGGCCGTAGCGGGCGATGGCATCGCGGTCGAACTTCACGTCGAGCTGCGGAAAGCCCTCGGTCTGTTCGACCTTGACGTCGGCAGCGCCCGGCACCGTGTTGAGGACGGCGGCGACCTTTGCGCCTGTCGCGCTCATGGCGTCGAGATCGTCGCCATAGAGTTTGATAGCGATGTCGCCGCGCACCCCGGCGATCAGCTCGTTGAATCGTAGCTCGATAGGCTGGCTGATTTCAAAGGCGCTGCCGACCATCGGCTTCAACTTGGCTTCGAGCCGTTCGATCACCTCATCCTTGGTATCGACCCCAGCAGGCCATTCGTCCTTAGGCTTCAATATGACGAACGAGTCCGAGATGTTGGTGGGCATCGGATCGGTGCCGACCTCCGCCGTCCCGGTCTTCGAGAACATATAAGCGACTTCAGGGAGCGACGTCGCCGCCTTCTCGATTTGCCGCTGGAGCGTCAGCGACTGGTTGAGCGAAGTCGAAGGGATGCGGATGCCTTGCAGCGCGATGTCGCCTTCGTCGAGCTGCGGGATGAACTCGCGGCCCAGCATCAGGAAGACGAGGCCCGCCAGCACGAATGCGCCAACGCCCGCGCCGATCCACGGCCAGGGCCGCGCGACCGCCTTGTCGAGCAGCGGCACATAGCGTTGCTTGGCGTAGGCGACGGCCTTCACTTCCTTCTCAGCCACCTCGCCGCGAATGAGCAGCGCGACCATCGCGGGAACAAAGGTCAGAGACAGGACGAAAGCCCCCGCCAGCGCGAGCATGACGGTGATCGCCATCGGTGAGAACATCTTACCCTCTACGCCGGTGAAGGTGAGCAAGGGCGCGAAGACAAGGAAGATGATCGCCTGGCCATAAATGGTCGGGCGCACCATTTCGCGCGAGGCTTCGAAGACCTCGTGCAGCCGCTCGGTCAGGCTGAGCAAACGGCCTTCATGATGCTGGCGTTCGGCCAATCTTCGTAGGCAATTCTCGATGATGATGATCGAGCCATCGACGATCAGCCCGAAATCGAGCGCGCCAAGGCTCATCAGATTGCCCGACGTGCCGGTGGCGTTCATGCCCATCGCCATCATCAGGAAAGATAGCGGGATGACCAGCGTGGCAATGATCGCGGCGCGGATATTGCCGAGCAGCCAGAACAGCACCGCGATGACCAGCAACGCGCCTTCGAGTAGGTTCTTTTCGACCGTCCAGATCGTCGCGTTGACCAGCTTCGAGCGGTCGAGGACGGTCTTGACCTTGATCCCCGGCGGCATCGACTTGGCGACTTCGCCCAAGCGCGCGGCAACCGCATCGGCAACGATCCGGCTGTTGCCGCCTGCGATCATCAAGGCGGTGCCGACGACCACCTCATTGCCGTTTTCCGAAGCCGCGCCGGTGCGCAGATCGCCGCCGATACGGACATTCGCCACATCGCGCACCGCCACCGCCACGCCGCCGCGCGTGGCGACGGTGGCGCGCCCGATTTCATCGAGCGTGCGGATGCGGCCATCGGCCTTGACCAGAAACGCCTCGCCGCCGCGTTCGACGAAATTCGCGCCGACCGAGATATTGGCCTTTTCCAGCGCCTCGGCGAGTTCCGAGAAGGAGATATGGTAGGTTGCGAGCTTCGCCGGATCGGGTTCGACCACGAACTGTTTTTCATAGCCGCCGATGCTGTCGATTCCAGCTACGCCCGCGACGGTTTTGAGCTGTGGCCGGATCACCCAATCCTGCACCGTGCGCAGGTATGCGAGCTTCGAGACCTCGTCAGTGAGCATCTTGCCGTCGGTGGAGAGATAGCTGCCATCGGGCTGGAAGCCAGGTTTGCCCGCGATCTTCGGATTGGCCTTGGTTCCCGCAGGCTCATACTCGACGACATACATCAGCACTTCGCCAAGCCCTGTGGTCACCGGCCCCATTTGCGGCTCGATGCCGTCGGGCAGGCTTTCCTTGGCCTGGGTCAAGCGTTCGGCAACCTGCTGGCGCGCGAAATAAAGGTCGGTGCTTTCCTCGAACACGACCGTGACCTGGCTGAAACCGTTGCGCGAGATCGAGCGCGAGCTCTCAAGGCCGGGGATGCCCGCCATCGCGGTTTCGACCGGAAAGGTAACTAGCCGCTCCATATCGAGCGGCCCCAAAGCGGGCGCGACGGTGTTGATCTGTACCTGCTTGTTGGTGATGTCGGGAACGGCGTCGATCGGCAACTTCAAAAGCTGCGCTGCACCGAAGGCCGCGACGATGAGCGTGGCGATGACCACACCCCAGCGGAAGCGGATCGCCGCATCGAGAAGTTTTTCGATCATCTCAATGCTCCGCCTCGCCCTTGCCGAGTTCGGCTTTGAGCAGGAACGCGCCCTTGGTCGCGATCACGGCGCCGGGCTTCAGCCCGTCGACAATCTCAACGCGTCCGGCGCTGCGCTGGCCGACCGCGACGTTGGTCGCTTGAAAGCCCTTGGCGGTTTTCACGAACACCACGTCTTTGCCCTCGACCGACTGCACTGCCTCTTCGGGAATGCCAATGCTCGAACTGGCTGCCGCATTGCCCGGCATGATCCTCACGCGCAGCCCTTGGCCCGGTATGAGCTGGCCGGAGCCGTCCGGGACAAGCACAATGGTCGCCGTCTTGCTTTCCGGGTCAAGGCTGGGGGTCGCTGCACGCACCGTCGCCGTGACGGTTTCGCCGCCGAGCAGCTCGATGACCGCGCGGTCGCCCGGCTGCACGCGCTGCGCATCGGCGGGAAGCACCAGGGCATTGATCTGGATCTTGCGCGGGTCGGCGACGCGGAACAATTCAGCGCCTGCAGACACATAGCTGCCGAGTGTGGCATCGGCCTTGGTGATTTTGCCCGAAATCAGGCTGGTCACCGCAAGATACCGGCCATCGCCGGTAATCTTGGCAGCGCCCGCCGCCGATTGGGTGCGCCGTGCCTCTGCTTCGGCCTCGGCCAGCACTGCTTGTGCTGCCTCGAAATCCTGCCGCGCCGTCACCTTTGCCTCATAAAGTTTTTTCTCGCGCGCATATGCGGAGCGCGCTGCAATCAGCCTTGCCGAAGCGGAGCTGCGTTCGGCTGCGATTGCCGACGCATCGCGGCTCTCCAGATAGGCGATGGTCTCGCCCGCGCGCACATTGTCGCCCAGACGCTTGACGACCCTGGTCAGCGCGCCATCGGCACGGGCAGTCAGCACCGCCTCTCCATCCGGTGCGGCAGCGACTACGCCCTGCGCGATGATTTCGGCACCAAGGCCACCCGCCTGCGTAGCTTCGGTCACAATCCCCGCCGCCTTTGCGCGGGCATCGTCCATCTCGACGAGGCCTTCGACATGCCCTTCCTCTTTGCCTTCTTCGCCATGCTCGCCTTCTTCGGCAGGCGCGGTGGCGGCAGACGGGGCGAACACGGTGCGGCCCAGCATCACGCCGCCCCCGCCTAGCACGAGCGCGGCAATGGCGGCCCCTGCGATCAGTTTGTTTCTGTTGGTTTCGGTTTCCATGAGACGGTCCTTCACTGCGCGTTCGCGCGGATGAGCGCGGCGAGCGCGCGAGCGCGGTCGAGCCGCGCTTCGATGAGGTTGAGTTTGGCGGTGGTGAGCGCGGTCTGTGCGTCGATCAGTTCGATCAGCGAAAACTTGCCCGCATTGTAGCCAATGTGCGCGAGCCGCAGCGCCTCCTCGGCCTGTTGCAACCCCAGCCCGGCCAGTGCTTCGTAGCGGACCTCGGCAGCGCCCAAGAGCATCCGTGCGTCATATCGCGCACGGTTGGCATCAATCCGCGCGAGGAGCAGTGCGGACGCGGCGGCGTTGCTCTCCGCGCCAGCCGCTTCGATGTTGCCCCGGTTGCGGTCGCGGATGGGAAGCGGGATCGAGATTCCGGCGACCAGCGCAGTATCGCCGCTCTCGCGGAACCGCCGCACCCCGCCGCTCGCCGTAATGTCCGGTACCGCGTCCGAACGTGCGAGTTGCACCCTAGCGCGGGCCGCTTCGCGCTCTGCCGTCGCCAATTGCTCGTTGAGGCTTGTAGCGTCGGGGGCAGGCGCAGCAGGGGCGGCGTCCTCGCTGGCGGTCGCGGTCAATTCGGGATCGTCGCTGCCGATCAGACTGCCGAGCAGCCGGCGCGCGGTCAGCAACTCGCTAAATGTCCGCGCCTGCTCCGCCCTGGCTTCGGCCAGCAGCGATTCCGCGCGAAGCTGGCGTAGCGGCGGATCGCGTCCGGCATCGACCAATATCCGCGCAGTGCGCGCCAGCTCTTCGGCGGCTGCCGTGTTGTCGCGTGCCAGCACGGCACGGTCTTCCGCCGCGCGCAGTTCGGCATGGGCCGTGCGAATATCGCGTTCGAGATCGGCCAGCGCCGCCTTGTAGGTCAGGAAGGCGAAATCGCGTTCGGCCCGCGCGACGCCAAGCCGCGCGCTGCGCTTCCCGCCGAGTTCGATCCGCTGGCTCAGAGCAAGCGTCGCCTCGGTGCTGCGCAGCCCCTGAAACGCGCCCGACCCTGCAAAATTCTCGACCTCAAGGCTGAGTTCGGGGTTGGGCGCAACGCCCACCTGCCGCGCCCGCGCTTCGGAGGCGTCGGCGAGCGCCTTGGCCTGGGCCGCACGGGGCGAAGTCTGGACGCCTTGGGCTAGGGCGTCGCCGAGCGCGATGGGCTCGGCTTGAGCGGCTTGCCCGCAGGCGGCGATTGCGCCCGCAAGCAGTAACGCTCGCAATCTGGAAATCATTGAAATTCTCCTGAACCTTGAACGGGTCGCGCGGCATCATGCCGCGCGGGCGGTCAGGTTCAGGCGGCGGGCGGCTCGGTCGGCGGAGCCTGTGCGAAACTAGACATCGCGGGGCTGGTAGCGAGCGGGATCAACTCACCCGCTGCAAGCCGCTCCGAAGTCACCGCATGCCCCTCATAGGCAAGTGCGACGCTGCAATGATGATGCACCACCGCATGGCAAGGCAAATCGCCATCATGATCGGGGGCTTCGTGATCGCTGTGGTCCACGTTGGTTAGCATGTCATTGGCATGGACTTCTCTCAAATCCTGTGCGTGGGCGGTCGCAGGAACGATCACCGCGCTGAAAATCAGCGCGAGAAGCACAAATAGATTGGTAGTCCGACCCCGCATGACCTTGCGGTTAGCAGTCGCCGCACGGCGGGGCAAGAAAACTGTCACTCCCGCCCGCCACTTATCTTGGCGAGAAGATCGTCGGCAATCGGCATCGACTTGAACGCGCTCACATTCGAGCGCCCGGAATTACCGAGGGGAATGCGCCCTGTCAGCGCGCCGAGCGGCGCGAGTGCCAGCCGGACAAGTTGCCCCGCCGCTTCCCGCCAATCGCGCAAATCGAAAGCGAAGCCGAGCATGGCCCAATGATTGGCGAGATGCGGCCCCAGATAGGGTTGCGAGATGATATGCGCACGTTCGAGCGCAACCCACGCGGCGGTATTGTCGCCCGAAGCGCGGGCAGCGTGATAGGCAGCCATTTCTGCGGTGATCAGCAGTTCGGCACGTTCGCGCATCAACATCGTCATGCTCGACCGCCAATCCCGATCCAGCGCGGGATCGACGCACGAAACTCGCGGTAGTGTTGTCCGAAGCTCGCTTCCAAATGCGCTTCCTCAACACGGACTTGTACCGCGCATGACCCGATGAAGACCGTCAGCGCCGCCCAAGCCCATGCGGCGTTTGCAGTCAAAGCGGCAGCTACGCCTTGCAGGATCATTCCAACAAAGATCGGATTGCGGCTGAACTTGAACAGACCATGCGTCACAAATAGCGGTGCGTCGCCTTGCCGCACCCCGACGCGCCATGCGCGGCCCATTTGGACCTGGGCAATGATTACGATGAAGCAGCCTACCAGCGCGAGAATTGCAGCCAGCACGGCAACGGCGAGCGAACTGCCGGATGCAGGAAGCGCCGATGCCAGAACCAACGCGGCAACGCTCAAAGCGAAACTGACTCCGGCGATGCGTTGAATCCCAGTGGCAGACATGAAGGCAAAGGCGCGGTCACCGGTGCGTCGCCGGATGGCAACCGCGCGCAGTAATGTCGCGGCGACGACGGCGATGATCGACAAAAAGGGGAGGGCTTGAAGCATGACGTTACGACTGCCCCGCCAGTTCGGGCGTGCGCAATTCTCCGCGCGCCTGCCGCAGCACTTGCACGCCGCCTGTCAGGGCGAGCAGCGCCATAATCGCGGCGACGATCAGGTCCGGGAGCGCGCTCCCGGTGCCGAACACGCCGAGCGCCGCCAGCATCACCGCGACATTGCCAATCGCGTCGTTGCGCGAGCATATCCAGACCGAGCGCATATTGGCGTCGCCGGTGCGGTAGCGAAACAGCATGAGCGCCACGCCGACGTTGGCCGCGAGTGCCAACGCGCCGACCGCCCCCATCGTCGCCGGATCGGGCGATGCGCCGTTTACGAAAGCAAGGACCGCGCTGCCGAATACCCATGCGGCAAAGCCCAGCATGAACAGCGATTTGAGCATTGCAGCGCGGGCGCGCCAAGCGAGCGCCATCCCAACGACGGCAAGGCTCACCGCATAATTGGCCGCATCGCCAAGGAAATCGAGTGCGTCGGCTTGCAGCGCGCGGCTGTCCGCCGCTGCGCCCGCGCCCATTTCGACCAGAAACATCGTCGCGTTGACGACTAGCGCGATCCAAAGAACGCGCCGCCAGCGCGGATCGGCCTTGGCCGTTTCGCTCCCGCAGGCGCTTTCGCAACAATGGTCTGACACGCTCAAATCCTTCTCGACAAATTCCGAGTCGGACAGCTATCTACACCCTGTAGCAACTACAGGGTCAAGACATGAAAATCGGCGAACTGGCGAGCGCCACCGCGACCAAGGTCGAGACAGTGCGCTATTACGAGAAAATCGGCCTGTTGCCGCCGCCCGCGCGCACCTTCGCCAACTATCGCGCCTATGGCACCGACCATCTGGCGCGCCTGTCCTTCATTCGCCGCGCCCGCGATCTGGGCTTCACGCTCGAAGCGGTGCGCGAGCTGTTGACGCTGTCAGATGACAAATCGCAGAGTTGCGAAGCGGTCGATGGCATCGCGCAAACGCATTTGGCCGAGATCGACCGCAAGATTGGCGACCTGACCGCGCTGCGTTTGGAATTGAGCCGAGTGATAGGTTCTTGCAGCCACGGCACCGTCGCCGATTGCAAGATCATCGAGACGATGGGGCCGCGCTGACGGGCTCAGTGGCGGGCATACACCGTGGACGGTCCCGAGCCGAACGCTATGACATTGTAAGGTTGCGCGCGACCGCCCGGGGCTTCCATTCCTGGCGAACCTATTGGCATCCCCGGAACCGCCAAGCCGCGCACACCCTTTGGCTTAGCCTCAAGCACGCGCTTCATGTCCGCAACCGGCACATGACCCTCAAACGCCATACCATCGATCAGGGCGGTGTGGCACGATGCCAATAGCGAAGGCAGGCCAACCCGTCTTTGCAGTGCCGGGTGATTGGCGTCATCGACGATCCGCACATTGCGCCCGAATGCCTTGCGGACTTGTGCCGCCCATTTTTCGCAGCAACCACAACCGGGGTCGCGGTGCATCACCGCCTCGGTCGCGGCCAAGGCTGGCGTTGCAACCAGCGCAATGGCCATCGCTAGGGTGGTTGCCTTCATTTTACTGACTCCTTTTGCAGTCTGAAGATTGAAATGGTTCCCGTTGGCGTGTCGAACGATTGCTCAGCGGTGATCGGCTTGCCGCAAATACGTTCCAGTTCCGCTTCAAGAAATCCGTCGGCATTGGGCTGCGTATTCGCTCGACCATCGACCGATTGCACGACCTTGAACGCCTGACGCATAAGCCAGCGTCCTTGCGCAGCATAGTCGCAGACAATCATGGTGCCGCCCGACTTGGTGGCGGCGAACATGGCGGCAAGACCAACTCGCTTTTCGGCGACCGGTACCTGGTGAAAGACAAGGCTGGAAACGACCTTGTCGAACTGGCCATAATTTCCGGCGTCACGTGCAAAACCACTTTCCCATTCGATGCCTACGCCCGCTTCCCCCGCTTTCTTCCAAGCAATGCATCGCGCGACTTCATCAGGGTCGAGCCCTACAACCATCGTGTCTGGTGCCGCCTGCTTGATCAAGATGGCAAGCGAACCGGTTCCGCAGCCGACATCGAGTATGCGCTCACCGGGCGCAGGTGCAATCGCCTCCAGCAGCGCTGACCGCCAACGCGCTTCGCGCGTGAGCAACGCCAGGAGTCGGTCATAGGCGCTTGTTGGCAGAAAGCGTCCTGCGGCGGGCGTGAATGTTTGGGATCGGGACATCTTTTGGCTATTTACCAGCGGCAGGACCGGAGGCCGGTTGCCCGACCTCCAGCTTTTCATTCACGCCTGCTTCTCGTCGGCATTACAGCAGGCCATCGTCATGCACCGGCCCTCATCAACCGTCACATCGGGCGCGGAATCCGCAATCCAGATGCGACGGTAATTAGGCAAATTTGACTTATTTGGTCCGGGCTGCGGAGAATGGAGCCATTCGAAATGGCCCCTTTTCGGAGCATCAGTCGCAAAGGCCGGGGCACTCGTCCCGACTACCGCGAGTGTTCCGAGCACGAGCGAAATTTTCGTAATCATGATTCGACTCCTCGAATGAGAAAAAAAGGCAGATGCCGGGGGTCGCTTGCCCGTCCCCCGGCATCTTTCGTCAATGCTTCATATCCTTCATGTCATGGCCTTCATGGCCCTGTTCGCCGGATATGGCGTCCTTGTCCTTGCAACAGGCCATTTTGCCCTGTTCGTCCTTCTTGCAGCAACAGCATTCCTTTTTGGGCGCTGGTGCCGGTTCGGCGGCGAAGGCGGCGGTGGACATGGTTAGCGCGAGCGCGCCGAGTAGATATTTGGTTTTCATGATTTAACTCCAATATTAATGTTGAAATGTTGAAATGTTGAAGCGGAACCAAGGCGCGGGGGCGGTGTCGGTGGTTTGCGCATTGTGCCTGCCATTTGGCGCTGTGACGGCACTAGGACCGCCGGTGCTTTCCAGAACCACGCGCCGAGCGATGACGGTTGCTCGGAAACCGCGAAGGCGCAGGCATGGCAGATTTGTGCTGCCTTACCCTTGTCATGATCGCTCTCGGGTGCGCCCTGATCAGCCATGCTCTCGCAATTTGCGGCCATTATGACGTGCGGTGCTTCGGGTGGGGCTGCGCAGATTGGCGCGGCGCGGAACACCAGCGCCAAGGCCAGAATCATGAGGCTCAGTCCCTTCATGCTGCCCGCCGCTTGCGGCGTATCGGCCAGCGCATGACTAGCAAGATCGTTCCCACCAGCCCCATGACAAGACCTCCAATGGCAAAGGTGAGGAGCCACCATGTATTGAAATTCTCATGGTTCTTCCAGTCCATGATGTGAAGGCTCCAGAAGAAATCGTAGAGCCGCCATGTGCCGGTGCGAACCGCCGAGATTTTGCCCGTGTCGGCGGCTATGAAGACGCTGGTATTGTCGGGATCGGCGAAGGCGACCCGCCATGCCGGAAGCGTGCCGCGATATTCCGGGCTTTCGGCAAGGACGCTAATGACCTTGGCGTCAGGTTTAGCCTGGGCCTTCCACGCATCGCTGGCGATGGCGTGGGCGAGCGTCGCATCGACCGGCGGCAGCGGATTGCCAGAAACCGCATCGAACAGCTTGATGCCGTCCGCCGTCGCCACCTGCGCGACCGGGCGACCGGCAAGCATGACAAACGAGATGCTTTCGACCGGAGCCTTGGCCGATGCGAGCAACTGGGTCGGCGACACGAGATCGGGCGTAGCAGGAACGGCGACAACGCGCTCGCGGTCAACGAGATGCTCGCCGCGCACCTTTTCGATGGGTAGGAAACTCATCAGCACGCCGCTGGAAAACCAGATCAGGAGCTGCGCGCCGATAATGAGTGCCAGCCATTTATGGACACGGCTTGCAGCAAGGTGAAGGCGCGTCCGTTTTCCCATCAGAACCAGATTCTGACGCCTGCAACGACGCTGAGCGTATCCGGGTCATCGCCCGCAAGCCTTGCAAAACGGGCCGTATCGCCGGTTTTCCTGCGCCATTCGACACCGACGTAAGGCGCGAATTCTTGGCGAATCTCATAGCGTAGCCGCAGGCCCGCCTCGAAATCGGTCAGCCCCGAACCGACACCGATTGCCGGAATGTCCTGGAACGACAAATTTGCTTCGATGCGGGGCTGGAGGATCAGTTCCTGCGTCAGCCGGAGGTCATAGGAGCCTTCCGCGCGCGCGCGGACCTCGCCTTTGTTGGACAGAAAGGCTGCGGCATTGATTTTGAACCAGTAGGGCGCAAGCCCTTCGACACCTGCCACGGCGTAGGTGCGCGACGGGTCTGGCCGGATGTCGTGGCGAATACCTGCCTGCAAGTTCCAATAGGGCGCGATGGCGCGCGAATAGAGCGCCTGCAATTCGAGAACGTCGATGGTTTTGCCGAAAACCCCTTCGCCTTCAAACTTCACGCCGAACCGGTTGATATTGCCGCCGGTGAAGACTTCGCCCTCGAACCGGTAGCTTTCGTGGCCCTTGTGAAAGCCGACTTCGGCAAGATCGAGTATGACCAGCGAATAGCCCATGCCGCCGACCTCATAGGCCAGTTCCTTGCGGGACTGCGACATTACGTCCGCGCCATATATGGAATCGGCTACGTGATCGCCCGGCGGGGCCGGGGCGGGTGCGCTGCCGACTTCGCCGTCCTGCTCGGCATTCGGCATTGACCCCATATCGTGGCCCGCATGGGGATCGGCAGCGGGCGCGGGTGCATCTGTCTTGGGCGTGCAATGGCCCATTTTCGCGTGCTCAGGCGGGCAAGCGGGATCGAAAGCCTGCGCGGGCGCGGTCGGGTTTTCTTCCATCCCACTCATATCGTGACCGGCATGAGGGTCGGCCTCGGCAGGCGGGGTTTTTGGCTTTTCCGGCTCGGCAGCCATGTCATGCTGCCCTTGATGCGCCTGCGCAAAGGCGGAACCCGGCAAAGCAAGACCGGCAGCAATGGCAAGAGCGAGCTTCATTCGCCGCTCTCCTCATGCCGCACGGTAACCACCCTGAACATGCCCGCGTGCATGTGCATCAGCATGTGGCAGTGAAAGGCCCAGTCGCCCATTGCGTCAGCCGTGAAATCGAAGGTCACTTTTGCGCCGGGCAGCACATTGATGACATTTTTGCGCGGATATTGGCCCTTTTGGCCGTTCACCACTTCGAAGAAATGGCCATGCAGATGAATTGGATGCGGCATCATCGTGTGGTTGATGAGGTTCACCCGCACCCGCTCATTGTGGCGGAAGGGCAGCGGTTCGGTCTTCTCCGAATATTTCACGCCGTCCATCGACCACATATAGCGTTCCATATTGGCGGTCAGATGGACGTCGATTTCGCGCGACGGCTTGCGCTGGTCAGGATTGGGTTCGAGCGCGCGGAGCTGGCTGAGCGTCAGCACGCGGTGCGGCACCTTTTCCAGGCCGGTTGGGCGCTCGGCATTGCGGTCCAGCGGAGTGGGCGCGAGGCTGGCGACACCCGGCCCCATCTTGACCTGCGGCGCGACCGAAGGATCGCGCATGTTCATGTCGCCATGATCCATCGCCGCCATATCATGCCCCATCGCGCTATGGTCCATTCCGGCCATGTCGCCCCCGCCATGATCCATGCCCATGTCCTTCATGGTGAGCAGCGGGCGTTCGCGTAGTGGCGGGATGGGAGCCGTCATCCCCATTTGCGGCGCAAGTGTCGCGCGGCATTGGCCCGAACGGTCGATGCTTTCTGCGATAAAGGCGTAGGGGATCGCTTCCTTGGGTTCGATAATCACGTCCCATGTCTCGGCGACGGCAATCTGGAACTCATCAGTCTCGACGGGTGTCAGTGGCAATCCGTCCGAGGCCACCACCCACATCGGCAGGCCGGGAATGCGAATGTTGAAATTGCTCATCGCTGCCGCATTGATGATCCGCAGCCGCACCCGCTCACCGGGTTGGAAAATACCTGTCCAGTTGCCCATGCTGTCATGGCCGTTGATCAGGTAATGGTAGTAAGCGCCGGTCACATCGGCGATATCAGTCGGGTCCATCAGCATCTGGCCCCACATCACTCGCTCGGACAGCGGCTGATCCTTGCCCTTCAGCAAACCCCCAAATGTCTGCTTCCGCTTGTTGAAATAGCCTGCCTTCTGCTTCTGTTTCTTGAAGTTGGTGTGGGCGTGCTGGAAACTCCAATCGGAAATCACCAGCACATGCTCGCGGTCATATTTGATCGGGTCTGCGCCCGCCGGATCGACGATCAATGCGCCATACATGCCCATTGCTTCCTGCATATGGCTGTGGCTGTGATACCAATAGGTGCCGTGCTGCCGCATCGGAAATTCGTAAGTGAAGCTCTCGCCGGGACCGATGCCGGGGAAGCTCACCCCCGGCACGCCGTCCATCTGGAAAGGCAACAGCATTCCGTGCCAGTGTACCGACGTGTCTTCGGATAATGTGTTGCGCACGACCAGCTTGATATTCTGCCCCTCGCGAAGCCGGATCAGCGGCGCGGGCAGCGTGCCATTGACGGTATAGGCATGGCCTGTTTTCTTGCCGAGGCGGAAGGCCGACTGGCCGACGCTTAGCTCAATTTCAGGGCCGTTGAGCGTCCCCGGCTGTCCGGCAACAGCGTGCAGCCCATGTGACCCGCTCTTCGCCCAAGCCGGGAACAGCTCGCCAAGCGCCATTGCGCTCCCGGCCATTGTCGCGCCCTTGAGCAGCGAGCGGCGATTCATGGGATTTTGCATCGGAAGCGATATGTCGGTTGCCATATCCTCTTTACGCACGCCTTGCCGCCACCCCTCAATCTTCTCCCAAGATTTCGCCCAACCGGCCCCGCGCACGATAGAGCCGGGTTTCGACGGCCTTTTCGCTGACCCCCAGAACCTCCGCCGCTTCGGCCTGGCTAAGTCCCTCGACCGTTCGCAGCACCAGCACCTCGCGCAAGCGGTGCGGCAAGCGGGCCATTGCTTGCATGACGTGCGCCAGCTCGGCTCGGTCGAACGCTTCTGCATCGGGCAAGGGCTGTTCGGCAGCCACGGCGAGGCCGTCCTCCATCGGGGCTGCCCGCGTGAAGAAGCTGCGCACCGCACGCCGCCGCGCCCAATCGCGGCATTTGTTGAGCGCAATGCGCGAAATCCATGTCTGAAAGGATCGCCCCGGATCGTAAGATTTGAGTGCCGCGAAAGCGGAAACGAAGCTCTCTTGCGTCAGGTCCAGCGCTTCATCGGCATCACCGATGGTGCTGCGGATCAGGCGATAGACCGGCAATTTATAGCGCGCCAGAAATTCGCGGAAGCTAGCCTCGTTTCCGCCGAGCGCAAGCGCCCTCAGCTCGGCATCGCTGCATTCGGAGAGATCGAGGCTCACTTACTCTGTGAAGGCTGGGCTTCGGCGGTTAGCGCCTTGACCACGGTCGCATCGAACATGCGCGCCTGTTCGGGATTGAGGACGGCGCGCATGGCAAAAAGATGCTCGAGCGTCTCTTTCTGGAGTTCGCCCATGACATGGTGGCTATGATCGACCGCCGCTGTCACTTGCGGGCCATAACCATGCTCGGCCTCAATGGCGCTCGCGAGCCTAGCGTTCGCAGCGCGCATTTCCAGTTCGAGCGCCTTGCGCCGGACGGCGAAGCGCGCCTCAATGGCTTCGATCTTGGCATGTTGCGCAGGATCGAGCTTCAACCGGCTGTGCAGCAGGGCATGGAGCTCGGTTTCGCTAGGGCGCGGCTGATCGGACACTGCCCGGCCGATGAAAACACCCGCCAACGCCGCCGCGAAAGCGACGACCGCAATCAGCGTAATCCGCTTCCAGCCTACCATTCAGCGCGGGTCCAGCAGCGTCGAAGGTGCCAGCACGCTGTTGCTGGCGAACGGGGATAGCGGGGGCGCAGCAACTGCGGGACTGCCCGATATGCTGCCAGCGGCGACGCCGGTGCCAAGCGACAGCAGCGCCGCCAGCGCGAGCAGGCGCGGCCCGGTCGCTTGTTCGCGGCGGCGGGTGGCGAGTGCAGCCAACACCGCATCATCCAGCGCGCCTAATGCGTCAGGCACGGGTGCATCGCGCAAATGGGGCAAAAGATCGTTCATAACCGCAACTCTCGACAAAGTTCTAAATCCTCATACGCATCGGATGATCTCACCCCTCATAACAGGCGAGGCGACATTGCGTGAGGGACGATTGCTGCCCGTGCGTATTTCCTCTGAAAGCTCACCACGGAGATACAAATGCTCAAGTTCCTTATTCCCGCTGTCGCCGCTGCGTCACTCGCAATCTTGCCGACGGCGGTGCTTGCTCATGTCAAGCTGACGGCTTCGACGCCCGCTGCGAATGCGACTGTTGCAAAGCCAAGCCGCATTGAACTCAAACTCAGCGAAAGGTTGATCGCACCGACGGTCAAGACCGAGGTTATCATGACCGGAATGCCCGGCATGAAAGATCACCCGCCCATGAAGATGGCGCATACGTCGCAGATGGGTAAGGATGGCAAGTCGATGACGCTTTTGCTCAAGAAGGCGCTGGTGCCGGGAAGCTATACCGTCAAATGGTCGGCAGCTGGCGCGGACAGCCACCGCATGGGCAGCGAGTTCAGCTTCAAGGTCAAGTAAGCGCTTATGCCCGAATGGGTCGGCATTTGCATCAGGTTCGCACAATTTGCGAGCCAGATGCTGCTTGTCGGCATCGCTGCCTTTCCGCTTTATGCCTTGCGGTCAAACGAACGGGCGGATGCAACAGTAAACCTGGCATTGGGCGCGCTCCTACCTATCCTTGCGGCCATCGCATTATGCGCCACAGTCGGCGGATTCATCGTGATGAGTGCCAACATGATGGGCGTGACGCTGGCTGAGATCGACGGAACGATGCTCCTGTCGATGGTGAGCGAGACCGACGCAGGCCGTGCCGCACTTGGGCGGCTGGCGGCATTGGTTACGGCCCTGTTGGTGCTTGCCTGGCGCACCGACCGGACAGGTTTTCGGCTGTGCGCCGTCGCGGTACTTGGCGCAGTGTCGCTTTCAACGCTTGTCTGGTCGGGCCATGCCGCTGCGACGGAGGGCGTGGCCGGAACGGTGCATCGCGTTTCGGATACCGTCCATATGCTGTCTGCCGCGATCTGGCTGGGAGCAAGCCTGTGCTTCCTGTGGCTGTTGCGGTCATCGGACGGTGCAGCATCGTCCGGCAGACCGGCAATTGCGGCGCGCGCACTTGCGCAGTTCGGGCGTATTGGAACCGCTTGCGTTGCGCTGATTATCGCCACCGGAATCGTCAACGGTCAGATGATCGTCGGCTGGAATGGGATCGGCGACAGCCTTGCGGGGCCATATGGCCAGCTTCTGTTTGCCAAGCTGGCTGCGTTCGTCGCGATGCTCGCACTGGCGGCGCTCAACCGGTGGCGCTTGACCCCGGCACTCGCAAACGCCCGGCAAACCGGCGAACCCCGCGCCGAACTTATGGCGATGCGTCGTAGCGTCGTTGTCGAAGCGGCAACGGCGGCGGCCATAATCGCGCTCGTCGCATGGTTGGGAACTTTGGACCCGCTTGCTTAGAACCGCGCTTACGTCTTAGCTCACTTCATCCGCGTCAGCTTCAAACGCCCGCTTGCCCTTGCGCTTCCACAGCATCAGCGCCTGGTCGCGTTCATCGCCCCGCAGCTTGGTGGCGACGGTGAGGAACGCGCCGTAGAGCGTGGCGCGATCATCGTTGGTGAGTTCGACCAGATCGGCCTTCACGACAAGGCCGCCCAGTTCGATCAACTGCCGCGTCCGCTCGCGCCGTTTGACCTGCCATTCGCGCATGTCGGTGCGGGCCTTTCGCGCTTCAAGCCGATGCCGCGCCGCTGTCAGTCGCCTGAGCGCCTTCGGACAAGCGTTCAGTTCGCGTTCCACGCTTGCGCGCTGTGCCTTGAAAGAAAGCCGCGCCGCGTTTGCGCCAGCTCTCCTTTCGTGCGCCGTCGTTGGTTTCCTTGATTTCAAGCAACGCGCCCGCGAGCGTTTCCGCGTCCCGCGCATCCGCGCCGGTGGCGATGACCAGCTCGCCAAGCTGTTGGACGCGGCGCTCTTTCAGTTGCTTCGCTTTGTCGGCGAGCACCTTCAGTTCCGAATCGATGTCTATGGGTTTGCGCATCTATTGTCTCCATCGAGTGGTGATGCGCCGAATATAAAGCTGTGCTTTGCGCTTTGCAGTAATGGCGTTGGGACAGTCTGAAACCACCTAGTCCCGAACAGGATTTTATCATGGGAGGGCGCGCTTATACGTCGTGCCGACGTGCGCTTGGTGGCGTAGATGGATTGCCGTCATGGCGATCTTCCACCTCTCGGTCAAAGTCATCAGCCGCGCGAGCGGGCGCAGTGCGGTGGCGGCGGCAGCCTATCGCGGAGCCGAACGGCTGCACGATGAGCGTCTCGACCGCGACCATGACTTCACCAACAAGGATGGCGTCGTCCATTCCGAAGTTATGCTGCCCGAGGGCGCGCCGCCCGAGTTCGCTGATCGCGAAAAGCTCTGGAACGCGGTCGAGGCTGCGGAGAAGCGCAAAGACGCGCAGCTTGCGCGCGAGGTCGAGTTCGCGATTCCGCGCGAGTTGAACAAGCAGCAGGGGATCGAACTGGCGCGCGATTTTGCCCAAGCCGAGTTCGTTGAAAAGGGCATGATCGCCGATCTCAATGTCCATTGGGATATAGGCGCGGACGGTGAGCCGAAGCCCCATGCGCATGTCATGCTGACCATGCGCGAAGTGAAGGGCGATGGCTTCGGCGCGAAAGTGCGCGACTGGAACAAGGCCGAACTGGTCGAGCAGTGGCGCGAGCGCTGGGCAAGCCACGTCAACGAACGGCTTGCCGAACTCGATATCGACGCGCGGATCGATCACCGCAGTCTGGAAGCGCAAGGTATTGCGCTGGAGCCGCAGGACAAGATCGGTCCCGCCGCCTCACGCATCGGCATTCGCGGCCTTGAAGCCGAACGGATCGAAGAACACCGCGCCATAGCGCAGCGCAACGGCGAGCGGATCATCGCCAATCCGAATGTCGCGCTCGACGCAATCACGCACCAGCAAGCTACCTTCACGAGCCGCGACCTTGCCATGTTCGTGCATCGGCACAGCGACGGGAAAGAGCAATTCGATCTGGCGATTAGTGCAGTGCGCGGATCGCCAGATTTGATTGCTCTGGGTCAGGACGGACGCGGCAACGACCGCTTCACATCGCGCCAGATGATCGATACCGAGCAGCGCTTGCAGCAGGCGTCGCAGTTGATGGCGGAGCGCGAGCGGCACCGCGTCAATGGACACGACCGCGAGGCTGCTTTGGCGCGCGCCGAGGAACGCAGCTTGGTGCTTTCGGGCGAACAGCGCGCAGCGTTCGAGCATGTCACCGATGCGCGCGGCCTCAGCATCGTCGTTGGCTATGCCGGGACCGGCAAGAGCGCGATGCTTGGCGTTGCGCGCGAGGCTTGGGAGAGCGCTGGCTACACTGTTCGCGGCGCGGCGCTGTCAGGCGTTGCCGCCGAGGGATTGGAGCAAGGTTCGGGCATTGCCTCGCGCACCATCGCAAGCCTTGAACATCAGTGGGGTCATGGCCGCGAGCAACTGACTTCGCGCGATGTGCTGGTAATCGACGAAGCGGGTGTGGTCGGCACGCGCCAGATGGAGCGCGTGCTGTCTCGCGCCGCCGATGCCGGAGCAAAAGTCGTTCTGGTTGGCGACCCGCAACAGTTACAGGCCATCGAAGCAGGCGCGGCTTTCCGAGCGATCCACGAACGGCATGGTGGCGTCGAAATCAGCGAGGTCCGCCGCCAGCATGACGGCTGGCAGCAGGACGCCACTCGGCGCCTTGCCACCGGGCGCACGGGGCTTGCGATTCAGGCTTACGGTGAACGCGGCATGGTCCATTCAGCCGAAACGCGCGAGGCTGCGCGTAGTGAGCTGATCGACCGTTGGGATCGTGACCGGCAGGCGCGCCCGGACGACACCCGCATCATCCTCACCCACACCAATGACGAGGTGCGCGACTTGAATGAAGCGGCGCGCGGGCGGATGCGCGAGGCCGGTGCGCTTGGCGATGACGCGACCGTCAAAGCCGAGCGTGGCGAGCGGCGGTTCGCCAGTGGCGACCGCATCATGTTCCTGCGCAATGAGCGCAGCTTGGGCGTGAAAAACGGGACGTTGGGAACCATCGAGCAGGCGTCGCCGCAGCGGATGGCAGTGCGCACCGACGATGGCCGCAGCGTCGCCTTCGATACAAAGGACTATTCCCATATCGACCACGGCTACGCCGCCACGATCCACAAGGCGCAGGGTATGACGGTGGACCGCGCACACGTCCTCGCCACGCCCGGCATGGACAGCCATTCCGCCTATGTCGCTTTGTCGCGTCACCGCGACAGCGTGGACCTCCACTATGGCCGCGATGACTTCGCGGACCAGTCGAAACTTGTCCGCACATTGAGCCGCGAACGCGGCAAGGACATGGCGAGCGATTACGAACCGGCGAGAGACTTTGCCGAGCGGCGCGGGATCACCTTCCGCGAGCGCGTCGCCGAGATCGTCCGAAGGATCGTGCCGGAGAAGGCACGGAGCATTTTTGCCAACTTCCGCCCAGCACCCGAAGCGCAGCGCGACATTGCGACCGAACAGAAGCCAAAGGCTGACCCGCTCAACATGCAGCGCAACGTCGAACGCTACGCCCGTGCCATTGAGGACATCGGGCGAACGCAGGCCAAAGGCTTAAACGCCATGCCGCACCAGATTGCCGCGCGCGATAAAGCCCATACCGCCCTCAATAACTTGAAGGCCAACGCAGGTCGAGACTTAGCATCTGCCTTCCGGCAGGAACCGGAACTTGTCGGCCAAGCCGCCAGCGGACGCACCGCCAATGCCATCCGCGCCATGCAGCTCGAAGCCGAAATCCGCACCAACCCGCAAATGCGCGCCGACCGCTTTGTGAGCGACTGGCAGCGACTCAACCACCAGCGCGAGCTGTCTTTCCGCACCGGAGACTATCGTCGCGCCGACGCCACCACGGCTAGCATGGGGGCAATGGCAAAAGGGCTGGAGCGCGACCCGCAAGTCGATTCGCTTCTGCGAAACCGCAAGGTCGAGCTTGGCATCCACGCCAGCGCAACGGGCGGCATCGCCCGCCAGCTCAACGATTACCTCGGCCTCGGTCGCGCCCGCGACTTGGGCATCAGTATGTAAAGGAGAAGAACGATGGAACCAGACGTGATTGCCGCGAAGCCGCCGGAGATCGAAAGCAACGATCCTGCCAGCAAGGAATTCCGAAAGCTCAAACGCGAAGTCGGCTTGTTGCGGATTGCGGTCGAGAAGCTCGCCGATGAACCGGCGAGCATCGTCATTCCCGACTATACCGAGACTTTGGAAGGCATTTCCGAGCAGATGCAGGCTACCGCCGATCAGCTCGCCAAATGGGCTGAGAAGCCCGCTTTGCGGCTGACGCCCCAAGCCTTGAGCGATGCCATCGTCAAGGCTGGCACCGACGCACGAGCGGACGACCATTCGGCGCTCGCAAAAGCGACCAGCACCATGCGGGAAACGGAGCGCCGAATCGCCGACGTGGTTGTATCGGCCCGAACCGCCGAAGAGCAGCGCACTTGGCTATGGCGGGCCGGGTTGATCGGTGCAGTCGTTGGCTCTTTCGTCGCCATCGCCCTGCCGGTCTTCGCCATAACCGCTGCGCCAGAAAGCTGGCATTGGCCTGAAAAGCGCGCGACGAGCATTTTGGGCGGCGATATGTGGTTTGCGGGCGAGCGCTTGCAGGCCCGCGCCGACCAAGATCGCTGGCTGTTACGATCAGACTTCGAGCGCATGACCGAAAGCAGCCGCGAGCGTATTGCCAATTGCCTGAACGCGGCGGCCAAGGCTCAGCGGCCCACGAAATGCGAAGTAACCTTGAAGCCGCCGACTCCGGAGGCCCGGTAGCGGGTGTTTACAGGGCCGGTGCAGCGCGAGTTGGCGGCCACCGTCGTTCGTTTCCGTGCAACCCGTTTTCATTCACCCTTTCCTGACCGCGCGCGGTCGAGCGTCAATGTCCGGCCCGCGCCGGTGCGCCAGCGCACCCGTGTAGGACATGACGCCCGACCTTGATCGCGCGGCTTTGCGGAGGGTGGCAACGAGCCACACGGACACGAAAGGATTTCATCATGGCACGCACAACTTCAACCGCAGCAACAGCCGAACCCAAGACCCCGGCCTTCCAAGCCTGGCATGTCACCAACAAGGGCGACGACAGTTTCTGGACCAAGGTTGGAGCCGCATGGCCCCACCGCGACGGCAAGGGGCTGTCGCTCATCCTCTCGGTCATCCCGATCAGCGGCCAGATCGTCCTGCGCGAACCGCAGCCCCGGCAGTGAAGGCCAATCGGGGCGCGTCAAACGCGCCCCGAATCCTGTTGCTTCACTGCGCTGGGGCGTTCATCGACAGTCCGAGGCGATGTCATCGCGCCCCGAATTGCTCCACCAAATCCCGATCAAAATGTGGGAACGATTGTGGGATAAAATTTCAAAAAATCGCATTTTATTGTGTAAAAACAACAAGATAAAACGCTTGACTGGTGACCCCTACGGGAATCGAACCCGTGTTTCAGCCGTGAAAGGGCCGCGTCCTAACCGCTAGACGAAGGGGCCATCGAAGATGGAAGCGCGCCTTTACGGATTCGCTTTGCACTCGTCAAGAACCGAGTTGTCCCGATTTCAAAGATTTCCGCCGCCCGCCAAAATCAGGCAATGGCGATATCGTCGATGTGCAATTCGGCCTTGGGCGTCGAACCCCAATCGTCAAGGCGGGCGCGCCCTGCAAGCCAGTATTTCTGCCCGCGTTCGCCATGGAGCAGTTGTTGGCCCAACGCACTTTCACCCTGGCGGAAAGCCATCGCCTTGAACGATGCGCCGTCATCCCCTGAAACGATGGCGCGCACATGGTCCTTGCCGACGATGTCGCATTTCACGATGCGTACCGGACCGGTTACCACGCGTGGTCCTGGCCAGCCGGTGCCATAGGGTCCCGCCGCTTCCAGTGTTTCAACCAGCATAGGGCTCAGCCCGCGCGGATTGACCATCGCGTCGACCGACAGGGTCTTTTCGGAGCTGGCGCGCGATACATCCCCCGCAAGTCGTTCGTCGAGCCAATCGGAGAGCGCATCAATCTTGGTGGCTTCTACGGTCAGCCCCGCCGCCATGGCGTGGCCACCACCGGCGACCAACAGCCCGGCCTCCCGCGCTGAAATGATAGCCGCCCCAAGATCGACACCGTTAATTGAGCGCCCAGATCCTTTTCCGGTGCCGTCGGTATCCACCGCGACGACAATGGCCGGTTTGCCGAACTTCTCCTTTATGCGCCCGGCAACGATACCGATGACTCCCGGATGCCAGCCTTCGCCCGATACCAATGCGACGGCGCGGTTGTGCTGCGTTGCCATCGCGGCTTCGGCGGCCTCCTGCACTTGGGCTTCAATCGCCCGACGTTCTTCGTTCAGCCGGTCGAGCTCCTGCGCGATGAGGCGCGCCTCATCGGGATCGGTCGTAGTCAGCAGGCGCACACCAAGATCGGATTTGCCCACACGCCCGCCCGCATTGATGCGGGGCCCCAGCGCGAAGCCAAGGTCCGAGCAGGTCGGTGCGCGATTGAGCCGTGCAGCGGCTGCAAGCGCGTTGAGCCCGATATTGCGGCGTGCGGCCATGACTTTCAGGCCCTGTGCCACAAAGGCGCGGTTCAGGCCTTTCAACTGGGCGACATCGGCGACCGTTCCCAGTGCGACAATATCGAGCAATGCCATCAGTTGTGGCTCATCACGGTCGGCAAAATAGCCACGGCCGCGAAGCACGCGCACTATGGCGGCAGCTAGCAGGAAGGCCACACCGACCGCCGCCAGATGGCCGTGTGCGGCGGCGGCGTCTGCCTCGTCGAGGCGATTGGGGTTCACCAGCGCGAAAGCGGTTGGCAGCTGGGCGGCGCATTTGTGGTGATCGACAACGATCACTTCCATGCCCGCCTCGCGTGCCTGCGAAAGTGCTTCATAGGCCATCGCGCCGCAATCGACAGTGACGACAAGTTTGTTGCCAGCGTCTCCCAGCCGAACAAGCGCCTCGCCTGATGGGCCGTAACCCTCGAGCAGCCGGTCGGGGATATAATAGCCTGCCTCCAGGCCCAATTCGCGAAACAGGCGGATCAGCAAGGCTGCGCTGGTCGCACCGTCGACATCATAATCACCATAGACAGTCAGCTGCTCGCCGCGCTGAACCGCGTCCGCCAGCCGTTCCGCCGCCACATCCATATCGCGGAAGATTGACGGGTCTGGCATGAAGCCGCGCAGCGTCGGGTTGCGGTGCCGTTCCAGATCGTCGCGCGCCACACCACGTGCCAGCAGCAATTGGGTGACGAGATCGTCAGGTGTGAAATCGGGGTCGCCCGCATCCGCCCGGTTACCCCTCCATTGCCAGGTCTGGCCGAGGATCGAACGCTGGACGAAACTGAGACTGTTCATGCCCGGCTGTTAGCCGTTTGAACCTGTTCCCTGCAAGCGCTTCAAACTTACCGCAGCCCTGAGCTTGTCGAAGGGCGTCTCAACGGGTAGTGCTTTTCTGGAAGGCGTGCTTCGACAGACTCAGCCCTGCGGTTTTAATCGCAACCGATGCTAGCAAAGGACCGACAGCGTCAGGGAACCAGCACCATCTTCAATGCCCCCGCCTCGCGCCGGTCAAACATATCATACGCATCGGCGCCTTGTCTCAACGGCAGGCGGTGGCTGATATAGCGTTCGGGCTTCAGGCGGCCGGATTGGACCAGCGGGAAAAGCGCCGGTAGTTCCTCGGGCACAGAACAGGTGCCGACACGGAAGGTGAGGCCGCCGGCAAAGGCGCGTTCAAGCGGGAAGGGGAAGCGGCGCGATTGCTGCACGCCGATAACCGAGACCGTCCCGCGAACCCGCACGCAACGCAGCGCGAAATCGACGGTCGCGTCGCTGCCGACCACCTCGACGACACAATCGAGCCTGCGTCCCTTGGTGTCTTGCTTGATGCGCTCCATAGCTTCGTCGGGATGGAGCGCGATCGCGCCCACAGCTTCGGCCACCGCCCGCCGTTCCGGTATAGGATCGATGGCATAGACGACATGCGCGCCCATCACGAAGGCCGCCTCGACGGTCATCAATCCGATCGGCCCAAGTCCGATCACGCCCACGCTGCTACCGGGGCGGATATCGGCGTTGCGCGCGCCGAACCAGGCGGTCGCCATCGCATCGGTCATCATCAGTGCCTGGTCTTCGCTGATGCCGTCGGGGATTTTGACCGCGTTCATATCGGCGGCGGGCACCCGGAAGGCTTCGGCCTGCACGCCCTGCAATCGCGCCGAAAGACCGTAACAGCCGCTGGCGTTGTTCTCGCAATTATTGACCACGCCCGACAGGCAGGAACGGCAGGCACCGCAGCCGACGGCGGCCGGCATCATCACCTTGTCGCCAACTTTGACCCGCGTGACAGCGCAGCCGACCTCGACCACTTCGCCCACGGCTTCATGGCCGACGCAAAAGCCGGTATCTTCGGAAAAGCCATGGCCGTGATAGATATGAAGGTCGCTGCCGCAGATCGAGCAGGCGGTCATCTGGACGATGGCATCGCGATCGGATTCGAGCTTTGGATCCTCCATGCTGTCATGCCGGATGTCGCGTTCGCCGAAATAGCGCAGGGCCTTCATGCCAGTCCTTCCAAACGATAGAAACGGGCTGCTGTGCCCGCAAACAAGTCCGCTTTTTCCTCCGAAGAAGCGCCCGCCGTGATGCGTTTGAAGGCGTTCCACAGCGTCGGATAGTCGGCCCCCCAGCGGTCGACGGGGAAGTTGCTTTCGAACATGCAACGGTTGGCGCCGAACAGTTCGATGCAGCTTTCGATATAAGGTTCCCACGCCTCTGCCAGCGCTTCGGATGATGGCCGCACATCCGGCCCCATGCCCTCAAAACCGGGGAAGGGCATGCCGAGTCCACCAAGCTTCACATGGACGTTAGGCAGTTCGGCCAAGCTGGCCATGCTGGCTTTCCAGCCTGCAAAACGATCATCGCGCTTGCCGGCATAGCGACCGAGCCCGACCGGCGTGCCAACATGGTCGATTACCATCGGCACATCGGGGAAGGCGCGGGCAAGGCCGACGACTTCGGGCAATTGCGGTTCGACCACCCAGATATCGAGCGAAAGCTGGCGCTTGGCAAAATGCTTCAGCGCCGCATGCACTTGCGGCGATGCACAGAGGTTCGGGGCCGCATGGGCCAATGGCCCCAGCACCGCGGTATCATCGTCATGGGCCATCATGTGGCGAATGCCGCGGAAACGCCCGCCACCAGCGGCGATATGCGCATCAAGCACTTCGGCCACCGCATCGCCCAGCCCCAGATCGGCATGGCCAACGATGCCTGCACAGGCGCGCGTCGGTCCATAGACGCCGCTCGCGGCCATGGCAGCAACGCCATTGACGAACTCGGTCTCGCCCACCGGCTGCATCGCTTCGGGTCCAGCGGCACGGTAAAAGGCGCCGCACTGAACATAGACGGTGCCGATTACGTTATGCCCGCTGCCCGTGTCTTCCAGCAATTCGTCGAGCAGGTAGCGCGGCGACTGGCGCAAGATCGCCTCGAACGGGTGCGACATTTCGGCGGGCAGGAACGGCAGGCGCGAGCGCCAGTCCCACAAATGGTGGTGCGGATCGATGATCGGCAGATCCGGTTCGAGTATCGCTTCGTTCATATCCTCCGCTCCCGTCCTTCCCAAAAGGGTTCGCGCAACTTGCGCTTGAATATCTTGCCCGAATCCTCGCGCGGCAGGCCGTCGGCAAAATCGATCCGGCGGGGCACCTTGTATCCGGTGAGCACCTTTTTGAGTTCGGTTTGCAACCCTTCGGCGGTCAGTGACACTCCCGGCATCGGCTGCACCACCGCCATCACGCTCTCGCCAAATTCCTCATCGGGAATGCCGAAAACCGCGCAATCGGCGACGCCCGAAAGCTTGTGCAACTCCGCTTCGATCTCGGCCGGATAGATGTTCGCACCGCCCGAAATGATCATGTCGTTGATGCGGTCGCACAAATAGAGGAAGCCGTCATTGTCGAAATAGCCCATGTCGCCGGGTGTGATCAGGCCATATTTCTCCATCGAAGCGCGCTTTTCAGGCGAATTTTGGTACGTGAAATTGGTGCCGTGGCGCCCTTTGCCTATCACCTCGCCGATAGTGCCCGGCTGCACATCATTCCCGTCCGGATCGACAACGCGCAGCGTAACTCCGGGCTGCACCCGGCCGACCGACCCGGGGTGCGCGAGCCATTCTTCGGATGAAAGGCAGGTGACATTGCCCATCTCGGTCGAGCCATAATATTCCCAGATCACCGGCCCCCACCATTCGATCATCGCACGTTTGACCGGCGGCGGGCAGGGGGCGGCGGCATGGGTTACATATTCGAGGCTCGACAGGTCATATTTGCGCTTCACCTCTTCGGGCAGGCGTAGCAGCCGGTTGAACATGATCGGTACCATGTTGAGGTGCGTGATCCGTTCCTTTTCGATAAGCGCCAGCAGCGCCTCGGCATCGAAACGCGGGCAGATGACGACATTGGCGCCGACGCGGATCGAGAAAGAGGAATGGGCGTTGGGAGCGCTGTGATAGACTGGGCCGATTACCGCGGTTGTGATCGTCGCCGGATCGCGTTTCCCGGCCAGCACTTCGGAATAGCCGTAAGACCAGCCAAGCATGGTGTTGACCGCCTCGGCCTGTTCCGGCGTGAAGGCCGCGCGACGCACACCCTTGGGCCGACCTGTGGTTCCCGATGTATAGATGATCGTGCTTGGCGCCATTTCGCCATCCCCCGAAAATGGGGCTGCCGCATTGACCAGTTCATGCCAGCGCGGCAGCCCTTCAGGCTGAGGGGTCTCTGAAATGCTGTAAGCCTCGCGGATTTCCGGCGGGGTTTCGACGATGATAACTTTGAGGTCGGCCGGGATCGCCTGTTTGATGGGATCATAGAGGTCGGCATGGATGAGGAGCAGTTTCACGCCGCTGTCGGTCAGCAGGTAATTCGCCTCATCCGGCGTGTAATGCCAGTTAACGGGGACCGGATAGATGCCCAGCATTCCCGCGCCGAAAGCCGCCTCAAAATAAGCGATGTCGTTGCGCAGGTAGAGCGCGATGCCGTCGCCGCTTTCCACCCCCAGCCCTTGGATGACGGTCGCGGCTCGCCGCGCGCGTTCGTCAAACTCTGCCGTTGTCAGTGTGCGCTCGCCGCTTTTGATCCTGCCCATCGCTCTCTCCCTCGCGAACCTCAGTAGATGGTGTAGCCCCCGTCGATGACGATGGTGTCGCCGGTGTGGTTGCGCGAACCCCGGCTGGCGAGATAGACCGCGATGGCCGCGAAATCGGAGCCATCGAGCCAGTCGCCGGTCGGTACGCGGCTGATCACCGCTTCGTTGAACTTGTCCCATTCCTGCAGGCCCGATGTCATGCCAGACCGGGTCCAGCCGGGCAGCACGCTGTTCACGCTAATGCCGTAACGGGCGAACTCGACTGCCATCGCCCGCGCCATCGCAACGACCGCGCCCTTGGTCGCGGCATAATGTTCGTTGCGCGCCGCGCCGTGGATCGCCGAGGTCGAGGAGATGGCGACCAACGAGCCGCCGCCGTCACCCGCCTTGTGCCGCTCGACCATGTGCCGTGCTGCCTCACGCAGGGTGAAAAGCACGCCGTGGATGTTCACTTCTTCGATCTTGCGAAAATCCTCGACGCTGATGTCGAACAGGCTTTTGCGCGAGATCGAAATGCCGGCATTGGCAATCGCCTGATCAAGTCGCCCGAATTCGGCGATGATGTCTGCCACGCCCTTGGCGACGGCGGCTTCGTCCGACACATCGATTTGTGCCGAACGAACCTCGCCGCCATGCACACGCAGCTTTTCGGCCGCCTCGGCATTGCGTTCGCCATTGGTGCCCCAGATGACTACCGTCGCCCCGTGCGCGGCAAGACCATCGGCCATGCCAAGGCCGATGCCGTTATTGCCGCCGGTGACGAGCGCGACCTTTCCGGTCAGATCGAAAAGCGATGCCATCAATCCCTCCTCAACGCTCGTTCATCGCAACATATTCCTTGATCTTTGACTTGCCGAGTTGGCTCATATGCACCTCGTCCGGGCCATCGGCGATGCGCACGAAGCGGTTCAGCGTAAAGAAACGTGCAATCGGCGTGTCATCCGAAACACCCATCCCGCCATGCGCCTGGATAGCGCGGTCGCACACGGTTTGCGCCATTTGCGGCGCGACAACCTTGATTGCAGCGATCAGGTCTTTCGCCACCTTGTTACCATAGCGATCCATCGCATCAGCAGCCTTCAGCGTCAGCAAACGCGACATTTCGATCTCGCAGAAGCTTTTGGCGATATCCTGCCGGATCGACGATTGGTCGGCGAGCTTCTTGCCGAAAGCGACACGACTGTCGACGCGGCGTGCCATGATCTCAAGCGCGCGCTGCGCCTGCCCAATCGAGCGCATGCAGTGGTGGATACGGCCCGGCCCGAGGCGGCCCTGCGCAATCTCAAACCCGCGGCCTTCGCCGAGGATCAGATTGCCCTTGGGCACGCGGACATTTTCGAAGCGCAGTTCGGATTCTCCGCCCGGCGAATTATGCGAACCGAACACCGTCTGGTGGCGAACAATGGTGATGCCCGGCGTACTGGGCTCGACCAGGATTTGCGAATGCTGGGCGTGGCGTGGGGCGTTGAAATCGGTCTTGCCCATCACGATCCAGATGTCGCAGCGCGGGTGCATCGCGTTCGAAATCCACCATTTGCGGCCGTTGATGACATATTCGTCGCCATCGGGTGTGATCGACAGTTCGAGGT
>SSGN01000067.1 GCA_008016945.1 Flavobacteriales bacterium | reverse complement strand
GATGACGCCATCGCAATCCTTGTCGAGCTTCAGCTTGGCGCGGAAGAGCGTGTCCGCGAAGGCTACGATAATGCGGCCGTTGAGGGCGGGTTCAGCGCACAGGATCGCATGCGCTGTGCCGAGCGCTTCCTTCTGGTAGTGGATGGTGCCTTTGCTCCCAATGGCTTTCGCGATGCCGACCAACTCATCCTCCACCTTCTTGCCGAAGCTGGGGTGGACGATGAAGGCGACCTCTTCCACGGCTTCACCGGCCACGGCGGCCAGGTCTTCCACGAGGCGTTGCACGATGGGCTTGCCGGCGATGGGCAGCAGGGGCTTGGCGGTGGTGTGGGTGTGCGGGCGCATGCGCTTGCCCATACCCGCCATGGGGACGATGATCTTCATTCGATGGGTTGGTTCGCCAGGAAGTGACTCAATGGAACGCAGAAGACGCGGATCTGGCTGATAGGCGCGGATAGCTCAGCTGCTTTGTTCCCTTGGTGTGCGATTCTCTTGGTGTTGATGATGCCGAGGGTCAGAGGGTACCGGTATGTCCGAAACCTCCTGCGCCCCGCTCTGTGGCGCGAAGGTCCGCACTTTCGGCGAAAGTAACCCGGATATACCGTGCGATGACCAGCTGGGCCACGCGCTCGCCGTCCTTCACCTCGAAGGCCTCGTGGCCATGGTTGATCAGCAGCACGCCCACCTCGCCCCGGTAGTCGGCGTCGATGGTGCCGGGGCTGTTGAGCACGGTGATCCCGTGCTTGAGGGCCAGCCCGCTGCGGGGGCGCACCTGGGCCTCGGTGCCTTCGGGCAGCTCCAGGTACAGGCCGGTGGGGATCAGGGCGCGTTGGCCGGGCTCCAGGATCACGGGCCGGTCGAGGTTGGCGCGGAGGTCCATGCCGGCGCTGTGGGCGGTGGCGAAGGAGGGGAGCGGGTGGCGGCTCTTGTTGGTGATGCGGACGGGAAGCGGGTCCGTGTCGGTCGAGATGACGGTCATTGGGCAAAGGTGCGAATGATCGAGGCCTGCGGAATGGTGCTGCGGGAATAGCCGATTCCTTGGGCCAGCGTGGAATAGAACAAGGGCGGCGCCCGTCCGGCGCATTTGGATCGAAGTGCTGCCAGTTCAGGGTCCGCCGTGGAAGAGGCCACGCGGCAACCGACCGCCCGACCTACGGAAGGAGCGTAAGTTCGAAGATGTACAGATGCGGCACACCAAGGGTCTTGGGCCAGTCCGCGGGCGGTATGTCGGTTCCGAAGCAGTACCTATAGAAGACAACCTGCTCGGGCGGTGGTGGATCCGGATAGGGCTGGGTGAGCACCATGATGGGCATGGGTTTGCCGATCTCGAAGGGAACCGCATCGCCTGCCGATCGCAAGCCTTCATCAAGCAAATAGCCGTGGTTGGGCCAGGGCAGCTTGACCGTGCGATCCGTCATGTTCATGCTGCCGAACCGGAACCGTATGCGGTAGTGAACTGAATCGATGTGTTGGCCGACCAAAGTGGACAGCTCGCGCGGATCGAAGACCAAGCCGCCTACCACCTTCTTCCTCCAGGGCACCGAATTGATCAGCGTGTCAACCGAAGCGATGCTGTCCTTGAAAACGGACTTCATCACGAGCACAACATCGTGCGCTTTGTTGCCAGGCACCTTGAAGCGGGCCGTGTAATGCTCGACTTCCAGCAGATCGAAGAGGCTCCGGGTCGCACGGTCCATGCCCTTCTTGTCGAAAGAGTCGTCCGTCACGGTCACAGAGGCCTTCTGGCCGAAGACGCACGTCGCGGACAGGCATGCGAGGAAGAGGAGTGTTCTCATGCGATGAATATGGATCCGGTTCGTTTCCCAGTGCCGCGCTCAACCCGATACGCGATGAAGACAAAGGAAGCCAATACCGCAACGCGCAGTACATACATGGGTGCACCGCCTAAAGCAAGCTGCTCGCATCCCCACCACAGCACCACCGCCCCTGCCATGTACAGCAGGATGCGCGACACGTTGTACGGAATGGGGTAATGACGCTGGCCCCACACGTAGCTGATCGCGGCCATGCTGGCGTAGCAGATCAAGGTGGTCCACGCTGCGCCCATGTAACCCATGGTGGGGATCAGCGCGAAGAGCAGCACGATGGTGACGACCGCGCCGATCAGGCTGATGGTGCTGCCCACACGGGTGCGGTCGGTGAGCTTGTACCACACGCTCTGGTTGTAGTAGATGCCGAGGAACACGTTGGCCAGCATCAGGATGGGCACCACACGCAGGCCCGCGTGGTACGCCGGGTTGGGGATGAACCACTTGAACAGGTCGAGGAAGAGCATCACCACCAGGAAGGCGCTCATGCACACGGCCACGAACACGTTCATGATGCGGGCGAAGGTCTCCCGGCTGTCCTTCTCCTTCGCGTGACTGAAGAAGAAGGGTTCAGCGCCCATGCGGAAGGCCTGGATGAAGAGCGTGATGAGTACGGCCAGCTTGTAGCACGCACCGTAGATGCCCAGCTCACTGTCGGCGACGTCCTTGGGCAGCAGGTACTTCAGGATCACGCGGTCGGCCGTTTCGTTCACCATGCCCGCGAGGCCCGCCACCATGAGGGGTGCCCCGAAGGCCAGCAGCGCGCGCAACAACTCCTTGTTGAAGCCGCGGAACGCTGGCCACGACGGCAGCAGCACCAGCAGCTTCACGGCGGTGCTCACCAAGTTGATGGCGAACACATAGCCCACACCGAGCGACGGGTCGTACAAGGCGCCGATCAAGGCGTTGCTCTGGCCCATGTTGTACCGCTTCATACAGTACAGCAGGAAGAAGAGGCTGAGCGCGATGTTCACGCCCACGCTGAGCAGGTTGATGAAGGCGTACTTCCACGGGCGCCCCTGTTGCCGCAGCCGTGCCATGGGGATCGCGGTGATGGCGTCGATGCCGATGATGAGCGCGAGCATCAGCACCGAACTCGCGTAAGCGCCGAAATGCAGGCCCGCGGCGATGTGCGCGGAGAACACGCCGCCCAGCACCATGAAGGCGAGGGCCGGGAAGAATAGTCCCCAGGTGGCGGTACTGTACAGCACGGACCCCTGGTCGGGGTTGTCCCGCACATGGTCCTTCGCGGCGAAGCGGAAGTAGGCGGTCTCCATGCCGAAGGTGAGGATCACGTTGAGCAGGGCCGTCCACGAGTAGAGGGCGGTCACGACCCCGTATTCCGCCGGTGCGAAAACGAATTGGCTGGTATACAGCGGCACCAGCAGGAAGTTCAAAAAGCGCGCAACGATGCTGCTCAGCCCATAGATGGCTGTTTGACCGGCGAGGGTGCGGAGGGCGCTCAATGGAACGCGGATGACGCAGATGAATAGGATGGCGCAGATAGAACCGCGGTCTCTCGGATCGGCGTTGAACTGCGATCTGTCCGCGTCATCTGTGTTCTATGCACCCGTGAAGTTCGCCTTCCGCTTTTCCATGAACGCGCTGGTACCCTCCTTGAAATCCGGTGTACCGAAGCACTTGCCGAACTCCTCGATCTCGCGCTGCATGCCGTTCGCTCCGGGCTCGTAGCCGGCGTTCACCGCGCGGATGGCGGCACCGAGGGCGGTGGGGCTGTTCTTCAGGATGGCGGCGGCCAGCTCGTTGCATTTCGCCAACAACTGGTCCTGGGGTACCACGTGGTTCACCAGCCCCCATTGCAGGCCTTCATCGGCCTTGATCATGCCGGCGGTGAAGATCATCTCCATGGCCTTACCCTTGCCCACCAGTCGGGCCAGGCGCTGCGTGCCGCCGTAGCCGGGGATCACGCCGAGCGAGACCTCGGGCAGGCCCATGCGGGCGTTGTCACTCGCCACGCGCACGTGCGCGCTCATGGCCAGCTCCAGTCCGCCGCCGAGCGCGAAGCCATTCACAGCGGCGATCACGGGCTTGCTTATGTTCTCCACGTGATCGAAGAGCTTGCGTTGTCCATCGGCGCTCAGTGCGCGGCCATCCTCCACGCTGAAGTGCGCGAACTCCTTGATGTCGGCACCCGCCACGAAGGCCTTGGGACCGCTGCCCGTAATGATCAGGACGCGGACGTTCCTGTTGGCATCGGCCTCGCTCAGTGCGCGATCCAGTTCATCTATGGTGGCGCGGTTCAGCGCGTTGAGCTGATCGGGGCGGTTGATGGTGATGGTGCGGATGCCATCGGCGTCGGTGATGAGGAGGTTGTGGTAGCTCATGGATGACTTGCGTTGGTTGGGCGAACGGTGGTCCACTTGGGGGGCGTCCCAAACAGCTCGGCAAATGTACCGGTCAGGTCCTGAGTGGCAGCGCCACGAAGAAGCTTGTTCCAACGCCTTCCTGCGTGTTGAACCATACCCGGCCACCAGCGTTCTCCACCATGCGTTTCACCATGGGCAGACCCAGTCCCATTCCGCTGCTCTTGGTGCTGAACTTCGGAAGGAACACAAGGTCGGCCACTTCGGAGGGGATACCGGTACCGTTGTCTCGCACTTCGACGACAGCTTCTTTGTCTTCGCGGTGCATGTTGATCTCCACGCGCCCTATACGTCCTTCGGGGATCGCTTGAAGCGCGTTCTTGATCAGGTTGTTGAAGGTGCGCAACAGGTGCTCTCGATCGGCGTACACGGGCAACGGCTCCGATGCGTTCAGCTGTACGATTCCACCGGGTGTGTTGCTGAACAGATGGGCCACCACGGCGGCCACATCGGCCAGGTCGATGTGGGTGGGGTGCGCAGGTGGCATCTGCGCGAAATGGCTGAACTCGTTGGCGATACGGCTGAGCACGTCGATCTGCTCCACGAGGTTGTTGCTGAAACGGTCGAGCCGCTCTTTCGCATCGGGCGACTCAGGGCGCCAGGTATGCTGGAAGTGCTGAATGTTCAGCTTCATGGGCGTGAGCGGATTCTTGATCTCGTGGGCCACTTGCCGGGCCATTTCCTTCCAGGCGTTCTCGCGTTCGCTGTGCGCGAGCTTTTCCGCGCTGAGGCGTAGTTCCTCCACTTTGCGGTTATATACCTCCACCAACTGGCCCACCTCGTCGTCGCCTCGATACCGGATGGGTTCGTTGGTGCCTTGGAGACCGATCCTGGAGAGGGCGTTCTTGAGCACATCCAGCGGGCGCGTGGTCCAGTTGCTGATGAACAGGGCCACCAACACGCTGAGCGCGAAGAACAGTACGAAGAGGTTCGCTACGGCGACCAACACCCCGGAGCGTTCTTGTTCTTGCTGGCGTTGGTCGGCGAAGGAGGGTAGTGCGAGGTATCCGAGTACGGCACCTTTCCGGTCGCGGAGCGGCATGTACGCGGTGCGGTAATGCGCGGTGCCAATGGATTCCTGATGTACGAAGTCGCTGGCTTGTTCCACGGCCATGCGAACGAAGGCCACGGGGTTCATGCGAGGGCCGAGGAGGCCGTTGGTGAAGACCTGGGGTCGGGAAGAAGCGATAAGACCGCCCTTGACATCGTACACGGTGATGTCCGAATAGAGCACGTTGCTGAGGTTCGCGAGCAGGTGCTCGAGGTAGCGATGGTCGCGTTGGGTGAGACGAGGATGACCATCGAGATGCTGTTGGAGCTCGGTGTGTGCGGATCGGGCCTTTTCAAGGATGGAGGCTTCGGAGCGTTCGGCGTACTGGCGGGCGAGAAGTGTGTTGGCACCTGCTCCGAACAGGATCAGGCCGATGATCGCGAAGGAGAACAACGCGGTGCGCACCTTGGCGCCGATGCCGAATAGGCCAAGGCGTGGGGTACTTGCCAGTCGATGGATGATGAACGCGATGGCGGCGACAGCGGAGAAGAGTGCGAAGAGGTAGCTGAAGGTGGTCGCCTTGTCAAGCATACCGGGTATAGGCAGGCCCAGTACCATGATGGTACCGCTGTCCGAACTCCGGGCGAGGTATTCCATGCCGTGGTCGGCATACCAGAGCACCCTTTCGGGGCCGAGCTCGCGACCCCAGAATAGCGGGATGCCGCGAGCGTGTGAGCGGTCGGCGAGGGCACCGCGCTCGTAGCGGGCGATGGCGTACCGATCGGCACGTCGGGAAAGGGGTTCATCACCGGAGATCAGCAGGTCCGGGAAGCCCATGGTCTGCGAAGCTGACCGATGATGCAATTCGATCACTAATTGACCGGGGGTGGCGCGTTCAGTAGGCATCACCACCAAGCGAGCGTGGTAGAAGGGGCCGTCCGGATGATCCTGCTCGAAGTAGAGATCGGGCATGTCGGCCAAGGCGGTAGGGTTGGCGAAGTCGGAAACGGAACGCTCCCAGCTGACCGGAGAACTTCCGTCGGAAGAACAGCGGACCTCACCCTGGGTGCTGATGGCGAATACCCGCACATCATAGCGCTCCCAAAAGCCGCCGTAGAAGATCTGGCGTACCGCCGCATCGAGCTCGCCGGGAGAACAGGGCGCCCCAGCGGTGATCATGCGGTGGAGCGCGGTGTCCGTGCGCAGGCTTGGAGCCACCTCCCTGAAGAGCATCTCCACCACGGGGTCCTCTTTCACGCTGAGGCGTTCTGCGAGTACGAGGCGTTCCCGATGTTCCCGGTCACGTGTGTACTTGGTGAGCACATGCGCGGTGAGCGTGGCGAACGCCCCCACCCCGACGATAGCGTGGATGAAATGAGGCCGGTGACGTTGGACATGGAACAAGAGGAGCAGGATGGGCGCCGGCCAGAGGTAGAGCATCGTGTCGCGCACTCCGTACCCATGGTTGAGCAGGATGGTCGCGGTCAGGACCGCCAGGCCGAAGGCGAACATCATCCAGACCGGGCGTATGCGTACCAGGATCCTTACGCCGGTGTCCGCGGTCAGCACCCAGGCCAGGAAAAGGAGGGCTATGCCCGTGAGGGCTGCGGCACTGGTGCCGGTGAGGCTTTGCACGTGGTAGAGGTCAAGGTCCACGCTGCTGTCGTTCACCAGGCCGATGATGATGTTGGTGATACCGGTGGCCCCAACGAACAGAAGCGCCCAGATGAACGGGGCGGCTCCAGCAGGTGGTGATGCTTGGGACGGGATATGTTGAAGTTGACGACGTGCGAACAGGATCACCACGACGATCAACGCGGCATTGATCACCAGATCACCCAGCGACGGGAATGCCGCAGAAGCGGCATACGTGGCTGGGTCGAAAAGTGGAAGTCTGTCGATCGGGGCGGAGGGGACGAAGGAGAGGGTGCCCCACCGGATCAGGAATATCGCCCCAGCGAACGCCCCTGATCGAACCCATGGGGACGATCGCTGCAAGAGCGTTGGAATGGTCCACCAACATGCGGCGACAAAGGTGCCGAGACCGAGAAGGAAAAGGACCAGGCGGACCAGGATCCATGGACCGGTATCCAATGCATCGCCACGCCACGCCAAACGGAGCAAAGGCACCCCCGCAGCATCGACGATCATCGGACCAGAGGCCGTGCGTGGTTGTGCTGTAAGCCCGTTGGGTGCGCGCAGCCATGGATGGAAGGTGCGGTGGAGATACCTGTTCTCAATGGAAGGGGTGATCCATACCGGAGCCATGCCGTGCAGTCGCACCCTGCCCAGTACCACCGAGGTGTGCTGGTGAATGGCCTCTGGAAGAACGCGTTGTGCCCGGGCTGTGTCATGGACCACCGCCGCCACATTCGCGGGGACGGAACCAGACCAACATACCAGGCTATCGTCCACAAAACCCAGGTAGAAGGCGCCGCTGACCTCGTGTTCGGCTTCCAAGGATCTGGCATGGCGCTGCATCCAAGTGGTCGCCCCGATCGTGGCCAGCTCATGGGCCAGGTATTCGGTCGTACGGCCGATGAGTGCGGCACGCTCATCGACCCGTTCTTGGAGGCGAGCGGCTTCTTGTTCCAAACGCGCATCCGCATCAGGCTCGGAGATACCAAGGGTCAGTAGGGCGAACAGGCCCGCGAGCGAGAACAGCAGAATGGAGCGCGACATGACCACGTGGAAGGCAACTGCCGAGCCAAAGTACAGGTTGATGGTATGCAAGGGCTTCTGACCGCTGCGGGATATCGCCGGTCCGGTGTTGAACCCTTTTCGTCGTGGGGAACGTAGAACGGCCACGGTCCACCACTCATGGGCCGGGACCTTACTGAATGAAACAGGCACTACTCTCCGTGCTTGGATTGCTGTTGTGTGCAGTCCTTCACGGGCAAACCGGCACGGAATTCTGGGTGGCCCCGCCCGATGTCACCTTTTTGCACAATTCGCCCGGTGACGAGCCGATCTTCTTCAACGTAACGGCCGGGAACACGGCGGCGGTGGTCACCATCGAGCAACCGGCGCGCCCCTCGTTCAATGGCGGAACACCGATCGTGTTGAACGTGCCCGCGAACAGCTCGGTACGGTACAACATGACCAGCCTGAAGGCCCAGCTGGAGACCCGGCCAACCAATACGGTGTGCCAGACCGGGCTTCACATCACTTCCACGGCGAACATCACCTGCTACTACGAAAGCAGCAACAGCAACAACCCGGACATCATCGCCCTCAAAGGGGCCAACGGTCTGGGGACCGAGTTCTATGTACCGCTGCACAAGCACACGCCGTTCCGCAACCATGATTTTGGGAACAATGCGAACAAGGCCTTCGCTTCGTTCGATATCGTGGCCACGGAGAACAACACCCTGGTGCTGATCAACTCGCCGGTCAACGTGGATGGGCACCCGACCGGGTCTCCCTTCACGGTGCTCCTTCAGCGGGGAGAGACGTATTCCTGTGCGAACACCTTGTATGCGAACCATACCGACCCCACCACGCACCCATCGGGGGCCGCGGTGATCGCCAACAAACCCATCGCCATCTCCATCAAGGATGATAGCAACCATAACCCCAGCGGGGGCTGCTACGATCTGATGTCCGACCAGATCGTGCCGGTGAACATCCTGGGCACCGACTATGTCGCCGTGAAAGGCTCTCTCTATGCCACGGGTGACGAATCCGTGTTCTTGATGGCTGTAGAGAACAACACGAAGATCTACCTCGACGGGAACCCCACGCCGGTGGCCACGCTCTTCGCCGGCCAGTACTACCGGCACGACATGGACTACCTGAGCGGCGCCACGGACAACGCCACCTACATGAGCGCTTCCAAGCCGGTGTACGCCATCCACGTCACCGGCTTCGGCTGTGAAATGGGCATGGCCATCCTGCCGCCGCTGAACTGCGCGGGCAGCCAGCAGGTGGGCATCACGCGCTCCACCAGTGAGGGCTTCTTCCTGAACCTGCTGGTGCGCACCGGTTCGGAGAACGACTTCGTGGTGACGGGCCCGGGTACCGCCACCATCCCGGGATCAGCCTTCGTGACCGTACCCGGCACCGGAGGTGAATGGATGGCCGCGCACATCCAATACAACACCACTCAGGTACCCGTGAACCAAGGCTTAGTGGTCACCAACACCTCGGATGTGTTCTCCCTAGGCGTGATCAACGGCGGGGCTGGTTCCGGCTGCCGCTACGGCTTCTTCTCGGAGTTCTCCGGACGGATCGATGTGAACGCAGGCATCGACCAGACCCTGTGCGCGGGGGTGTCCGCATCGCTCACCGGAACGGTCTCCGGCGGAAGCACCACCGGCATCTGGACCACCACGGGCAGCGGCACGTTCCAGCCCAGCGCCACCAGCTTGAACGCCACCTACGAACCCAGCATCGGCGACATCGCCCTGGGCGGTGTGACCTTGCGCCTCACCTCCACCGGGCCCTGCACGCCGGAGTTCGATGAGATGACCCTCACGCTACAGCCCAAGCCCATCACCGATGCGGGCCTGGACCAGCAAGTGTGCACCAGCGCCCCCACCGTGTCGTTGGCCGGCAGCGTGCTCAATGCCGTGGGCGGCGTGTGGACCGGCGGCACAAACCCCTTCCTGCCCTCCAGCTCCAACCTGAACGCCACCTACACGCCCACGGCGGCCGAGGTGGCCTCCGGTTCCCTGTGGATCCACCTCACCAGCACCGGCAACGGCGTGTGCAGCGCCGTGAAGGACAGCATGCTGGTGACCTTCACCCCGGCGCCCACCGTGAATGCCGGCCCCGACCAGACGTTGTGCGCCAACAACCCCGTGGCCTCGCTCAACGGCGCCATCACGGTGGCCACTGGCGGCATTTGGAGCGGCGGCGCGGGCACCTTCGACCCCAGCACCACCAACCAGCACGCCACCTACACGCCCACGGCCGCGGAGATCGCCAACGGCAGCGTGACCCTGACGCTGACCACCACCGGCAACGGCAATTGCGTGGTGGTGAGCGACCAGGTGCAACTGAGCTTCACCGCGGCGCCCACGGCCAACGCCGGGGCCAATTCCTCGGTGTGCGCTAACAACGCCGACATCGCCCTGAACGGCAGCGTGACCGTGGCCACGGGCGGCATCTGGAGCGGCGGCACCGGCTCCTACAGCCCCAACAACTCCGCGCTCAACGCCACCTACACGCCCACGGCCACGGAGATCGCCAACGGCTCGGTGACTCTCATCCTCACCACCACCGGCAACGGCAACTGCTTGGCCACCACCAGCAGCCGCACCATCAGCTTCACCCCGGCGCCCATCGTGGATGCGGGCACCAACGGCACCGTGTGCGCCAATAACGCGGCCATCAGCCTGAACGGCAGCGTGACCGGTGCCACCGGCGGCACCTGGAGTGGTGGCGGGGGAACGTATGCCCCGAACAACAACACGCTGAACGCGACCTACACGCCTACGGCCGCAGAGCGTGCCGCCGGTACCGTTACGCTGACCTTGACCAGCACGGGTAACGCGAACTGCAACGCGGTGAGCGATCAGGTGACCTTCAGCATCACACCTGCGCCCACTGTGAATGCCGGTGTGGACCAGACGCTGTGCAGCAACAACCCGGTGGCTGCCTTGAACGGCAGCTTCACGATCGCCACGGGCGGTGTGTGGAGCGGTGGCAACGGCAGCTTCGATCCGAGTACCACGAACATGGGCGCCACTTACACGCCCACGCCTGCGGAGATCGCGAACGGCAGTGTGACGCTCACGCTCACCACGACCGGCAACGGTTCATGCGTCCAAGTGAGCGACAACATCACCTTGAACTTCACGCCTTCGCCTGTGGTGAACGCCGGTGTCGATGTGACGCGTTGTGCGAACAACGCACAGGTGGCCTTGAACGGTAGTGTCACCGTGGCCACGGGTGGTGTATGGAGCGGAGGTCTGGGTAGCTTCAACCCGAACAACAGCACCCTCAACGCCACCTACACGCCCACCGCCGCCGAGATCGCGGCAGGCACCTTGACGCTGACCTTGACCAGCACGGGCAACGGCACGTGCAATGCCGTGTCGGACAGCCGCTTGATCACCTTCACGCCAGCACCTACAGTGGATGCCGGTGCGAACGGAACCGTGTGCGCGAACAACGCGGCCATCAGCTTGAACGGCGCGGTCACGATCGCCACCGGGGCCATCTGGAGCGGTGGCACGGGTACCTACAGCCCGAACAACAGCACGCTGAACGCGACCTACACACCGAGCGCCGCCGAACGCGCCGCCGGTACGGTCACGCTCACACTGACGACCATCGGGAACGGGAGCTGCAACGCGGTGAGCGATCAGGTCACCTTCAGCATCACGCCCGCACCAACGGTGACCGCCGGAGCCGATCAAACCCTCTGCGGGAACAATGCCAATACGACATTGAACGGTGGCTATACCGTGGCTACGGGCATCATCTGGAGCGGTGGCGCGGGCACCTTCACCCCGGGCAACACCGCCGTGAACCCCGTGTACACGCCCACCGCGACCGAGATCGCCAACGGGAGTGTGACACTGACCGCGACCACCACGGGTGTGGGCAGCTGCAGCGCCGTGAGCGATGCCATGACGATCACCTTCACGCCTTCGCCCACGGCGAACGCCGGTGCGGACATCTCACTATGCGCGAACAACGCGAGCGTGGCGCTGAACGGCAGCATCACGCTGGCGACCGGTGGTATGTGGAGCGGCGGTGCGGGCACGTACGCGCCGAACAACACCGTGCTGAACGCGACCTACACTCCCACCGCAGCGGAACTCGCCGGCGGCATCCTCACGTTGACCCTGACCACCACGGGCAACGGCACCTGCAACGCTGCGACCGACAACCGTACGATCACCTTCACGCCTGCGCCGACCGTGGACGCCGGTGCGAACGGAACGGTGTGCGCGAACGCTTCCACCATCACCCTCAATGGTAGTGTGGTCGGGGCATCGGGGGGGCTTTGGAGCGGTGGTGCGGGTTCCTTCTCACCGAATAACACCACGCTGAACGCGACCTACACGCCCACGGCCGCCGAGCGTGCCGCCGGTACCGTTACGCTTACGTTGACCAGCACAGGCAACGCGAACTGCAACGCGGTGAGCGATCAGGTGACCTTCATCATTTCGCCTGCGCCCACGGCGAACGCCGGTGCGGACCAGATGCTGTGCAGCAACAACCCGGTGGCGACACTCAGCGGTGGCTACACGGTGGCAACGGGTGGTGTATGGAGCGGCGGGGCAGGCTCCTTCTTCCCGAGCACGATCAACATGAACGCGACCTACACGCCCACTGCGGCGGAGATCGCGAACGGCAATGTGACGCTGACGCTGACCACTACGGGCAACGGCCTGTGCAACGCGGTGAGCGACAACATCATCCTGAACTTCACACCGTCGCCCACGGTGAACGCCGGTGCCGATGCATCGGTGTGCATGAACAACCCGGCCGTGGCCCTGAATGGTGGCGTCACCATCGCAAGCGGCGGTATCTGGAGCGGTGGTGCGGGATCCTTCACGCCGAACAACACAGCGCTGAACGCGACCTACACACCCACACCCGCCGAGCTGGCCGCAGGCACGCTCACGCTGACCCTGACCACCACGGGCAACGGCAATTGCGCGGCCGTATCGGACAGCCGTTTGATCACCTTCACGCCCGCGCCGATCGTGAATGCGGGCACCCCCGCCTCGGTTTGCGCGAACGCGCCGTTGATGAGCTTGAACGGCAGTGTGAGCGGTGCCACCGGTGCCATCTGGAGCGCTGGTGCAGGCACCTTCTCACCGAACAACACGGCACTGAACGCGACCTACACGCCCACAGCGGCGGAGATCGCGAACGGTAGTGTGACCTTTACCCTGACCTCTGCCGGTAACGGCAACTGTAGCGCGGTAACGAGCCAAGTCACCTACGCGATCACGCCTGTACCCACGGCGAACGCGGGTGCGAACATCACACGCTGCGCGAACAACCCCGCCGCAGCATTGAACGGAAGTGTAACGGTCGCCACGGGAGGCATCTGGAGCGGTGGCAACGGCACGTTCGCACCGGGCAACACCAACCTCGGTGCGGTGTACACGCCGAGCGCTGCGGAGATCGCGAACGGCAATGTGACGCTCACGCTGACCACCACGGGCAACGGACTGTGCGCGGCGGTAACGGACGATGTGCTGCTCACCTTCACGCCAGCACCGACCGTGAACGCCGGTGCCGATGTTTCGGTCTGTGCCAACAACGCCACGGTCGTTTTGAATGGCACGGTGGGTGGCGCAACAGGTGGTGTTTGGAGCGGTGGCAACGGATCCTTCACGCCGAACAACACAGCGCTGAACGCGACCTACACGCCCACAGCGGCGGAGATCGCGAACGGCATCCTCACGCTCACATTGAGCACCACGGGCAACGGGGATTGCAATGCGGTCTCCGATGAACGGGTGATCACTTTCACGCCTGGGCCTACGGTACACGCCGGTGTGAATGGAACGGTTTGCGCGAACAACAGTGCGATCACGCTGGCCGGTTCCGTGATCGGAGCGACGGGTGGTGTGTGGAGCGGTGGAGCGGGCAGCTTCGTACCGAACAATGCCACACTGAACGCGACCTATAACCCCACGGCCGCAGAACGTGCCGCTGGGACAGTTACGCTGACCTTGACCAGCACGGGCAACGGCAACTGCAATGCGGTGAGCAGCACCGTCACCTACACGATAACCCCTGCACCGACGGTGAATGCCAGTCCTGCACAGAGCCTTTGCTCGAACAACCCGGTGGCCACCTTGAACGGCAGCTACACCGTGGCCACGGGCGCGATCTGGAGCGGCGGTGCAGGCACCTTCAGCCCCAGCGCCACCAACATGAACGCGACCTACACGCCCACGGCGGCCGAGGTCGCGAACGGCAACGTGACGTTGACGCTGACCACCACGGGCAACGGCCTGTGCAACGCCATGAGCAGCAACATCACCCTGAGCTTCACGCCTGCGCCCACGGTGAACGCGGGTGCTCCGGCCTCCTTCTGCGCGAACAATGCGGCCATTCCCCTGAACGGAACGGTCACCATCGCGAGCGGCGGCATCTGGAGCGGTGGTCTGGGCAGCTTCACGCCGAACAACACCACCTTGAACGCGACCTACACGCCGACCCCGGCGGAGATCGCTGCGGGCACGTTGACGCTGACGTTGACCAGCACCGGTAACAACAATTGCACGGCGGTTTCGAGCAGCCGTACCATCACCTTCACACCAGCGCCCACGGTGGATGCCGGTGCGAACGGCACGGTGTGCGCCAACAACGCTTCCATCAGTTTGAACGGCAGCATCACCGTGGCCACCGGCGCCATCTGGAGCGGCGGTACGGGCACCTTCACGCCGAACAACACCACGTTGAACGCCACCTATATGCCGAGCGCTGCCGAACGCGCCGCCGGTACCGTGACGCTCACGCTCACCACGGTGGGCAACGGCAACTGCTCGCCGGTTTCCGATCAGGTCACCTTCACCATCACGCCTGCGCCCACTGCGAATGCCGGTGCCGATCGCGTGCTCTGCGCGAACAATGCCGTGACCTCACTGGCCGGGGCGTTCACGGTAGCGACCGGCGGTGTGTGGAGCGGCGGCAACGGGACCTTCGATCCGAGCATCACGAACATGAGCGCGATCTACACGCCCACGGCGGCGGAGATCACCGCAGGTAGTGTGACGTTGACGCTGGCCACCACGGGCAATGGTTCGTGCAACGCGGTGAGCGACCAAGTGCTGTTGACCTTCACCGATGCCCCGACTGCGAACGCGGGTCCGGACGTGACGGTGTGCGCGAACAACGCCGCAGTCGCCCTCGGTGGAAGTGTGGTAACGGCCACGGGCGGTGTATGGAGCGGTGGGACGGGGTCCTTCTCGCCCAACGCGAACACGTTGAGTGCGACCTACACGCCGGGTGCTGCGGACATCGCCGCTGGACAGATCACCTTGACGTTGACCACCACGGGCAATGGCAACTGCGCGCCCGCCACGGATACACGCATCATCACCTACACGCCTGCGCCGATCGTGAATGCCGGTGCCGATGGTGTAGTGTGCGCGAACGCTGCGTTGATCAACCTGAACGGCAGCGTGAACGGCGCTGTGGGTGGCGTGTGGAGCGGTGGTGCCGGTGTGTTCTCGCCGAACAATATCACACTGAACGCGACCTACATGCCCACGGTGGCGGAGATCGCCAACGGCAGTGTGACGCTCACGCTCACCTCCGCAGGCAATGGACTATGCAACCCGGTGACCGATCAAGTGACCTTCGTGATCACGCCTGCACCCACCGTGAACGCCGGTGCCGACCAGACGCTATGCGGCAACAATGCGAACGCGGTATTGAACGCCGCGATCACCGTGGCCACGGGTGTGCAATGGTCGGGCGGAACCGGCCTGTACGCACCGGGGAGCACGGCGCAGAACATCACCTACATGCCTTCGCCGATCGAGATCGCGAACGGCAGTGTGACGTTGATCGTGACCACCACGGGCAATGGCAACTGCGGCGCGGTATCGGACCAAGTGACGCTCAACTTCACCCCGGCGCCGATGGCGAACGCGGGTCCGGACCAGACGGTGAGCAGCAACAATGCGAACACCACCTTGGCCGGCAGCTTCAACATCGCCACGGGCATCGTGTGGAGCGGTGGTGCGGGCACCTACAACCCGAACAACACCACGACCAATGCGGTGTACACGCCGACCGCAGCGGAGATCGCCGCAGGCAGTGTGACCCTGACGATGACCACCACCGGCAATGGTGCTTGCGCGCCGTCGAGCGACCAGATGACGATCACCTTCGGTGCCGCACCCACAGCGAACGCGGGTCCGGACCAGACCATCTGCGCGAACAACGCCAGCGTGGTGCTTGACGGTGATGTGACCATCGCCACGGGCGGTATCTGGAGCGGTGGAACGGGCACCTACACGCCCAACAGCGGTGTGCTGAACGCCACCTACGTGCCCAGCGCGGCCGAGATCGCTGCGGGCAGCGTTATGCTCACCCTCACCACGGTGGGCAATGGCAACAGCAATCCGGTGACCGATCAGATGACGATCACCATTACACCCGCACCGGTGGTGAACGCCGGAGCGAACCTCACGGTGTGCGCCAACCAAAGCACCGCACAACTGGCCGGTATCGTGAACCACGCGACCGGTGGGGTGTGGAGCGGTGGGTCGGGCACCTTCAACCCGAGCAACACGAACCTGAACGCGACCTACACGCCAACTCCGGGTGAGATCGCCGCAGGTACCGTGACGCTCACGCTGACCAGCACCGGCAACGGCTTGTGTAACACGGTGAGCGATCAGATGACGATCAACATCGCACCGGCTCCCGTGGTGAACGCGGGTCTGGATGCGACGGTCTGCTCGAACAACGCCGCTGTGCAACTCGCCGCCACGGTGAGCAATGCGGGCGGTGGCATCTGGAGCGGTGGCACCGGCGGATTCTCGCCGAGCATCACGGCCCTGAACGCCGTGTACACGCCGAGCACCACGGAACTGAACAACGGATCGGTAACGCTGAACCTGACGAGCACCGGCAACGGCAGCTGCGCGCAGGTCACGGATCAGGTCTTCATCGTCTTCACACAGACCCCGGTGGTGAATGCCGGTGCGGATGTCACGGTGTGTGCCAATGGTGCCACGGTGAACCTGAACGGCTCCGTAACGGTGGCTGGTGGTGGCGTGTGGAGCGGTGGCAGCGGCACCTTCTCGCCGAACGCCAATGCGCTCAACGCGACCTACACGCCGAGCCCGGCGGAAGTGGCACTTGGAACGGTGACACTCACGCTGACCTCCACCCAGAACGGACTTTGCAACCCGGTGAGCGATCAGATGACGATCACCATCATCGCGGCGCCTGTCGCCGATGCGGGTAGCGACCTCTTCGTATGCAGCAACAACGCCAATGTGCAACTGGGCGGCAGCGTCGCGGGTGCCGGTGGCGGACAATGGAGCGGTGGGGCAGGATCCTTCACACCGAGCATCGCTTCACTGAACGCGGTGTACACGCCGACCCCGGCCGAGATCGCCGCAGGTACGCTGACCTTGACGTTGACCACGATCGGCAACGGCAACTGCACGCCGGTATCGGACAATGTGCTGATCACCTTCACCGCCGCGCCCACTGCAGAAGCGGGTAGCGGAGGTGTGTTCTGCGCGAACAACGCGAACATCCAATTGAACGGAAGCGTGACCGTGGCGAACGGTGGCGCATGGTCCGGCGCACAAGGCACTTTCAGCCCGAACGCGAACAGCCTCAACGCGGTGTACACCCCATCGGTGGGCGAACTCGCCGCAGGCAGTGTAACGCTCACGCTCTCCACCACGGGAAACAACGGTTGCACCTCGGTGAGCGATCAGGTCACCTACACCTTCACCCCCGCGCCGACGGCCAATGCCGGTGTTGACCTGAACAGTTGCGCGAACAACGCGACGGTGCAACTGAACGGCGCGGTCACGATCGCCACGGGTGGCTTGTGGACCGGTGGCACCGGGGGCTTCGTGCCGAACAACGCCACTTTGAACGCGACCTATACGCCGAGTGCGGCCGAGATCGCTGCGGGTTCCGCGACACTCACGCTTACCACGGTGGGCAATGGCCTCTGCAATGCGGTGAACGATCAGGTGGTGATCACCATCGCGCCTTCGCCGATCGTGGACGCTGGTGCCCCCATCGCGGTATGTGCCAACAACGCGAACGCACAACTGAACGGCTCCGTGTTGAACGCCAGTGGCGGGGTTTGGAGCGGGGCGGGCACCTTCAGTCCGAGCAATACGAACCTGAACGCGATCTATACACCTACGGCCGCCGAGGTGGCCTCGGGCGTGGCGATCGTGACCCTGACGAGTACGGGCATGGGCCTTTGCAATGCCGTCAGCGACAACGTCACCATCACCTTCACACCAGCCCCGGTGGTTGATGCTGGCGCCTCGCAGACATTGTGCGCCAACAATGCCAACGTGCAGCTCGCGGGCAGCGTAAGCGGGGCCACCGGTGGGGCCTGGAGCGGTGGCGCGGGCACTTTCGCGCCCAACGCGAACACCCTGAACGCGGTGTACACGCCGAGCACCGCCGAGATCACCGCGAGCAGCCTCTGGTTGTACCTGACCACCACCGGCAATGGGGGCTGCAACAGTGCACGCGACTCCGTGCAGGTGTTCTTCACCCCCGCACCGAACGCGAACGCAGGCGCTGATGCCCACGTGTGCGCCAATGATGCGGTAGTGGACCTGAACGGTGCCGTGACGGTGGCGACCGGTGGTGTGTGGAGCGGTGGTGCAGGAAGCTTCAGCCCGAACAACACGGTACTGAACGCGACGTACACGCCGAGCTTGGGCGAGATAGCCGCGGGCCAAGCGACCTTGACGTTGACCACGACGGGCATCGGTAACTGTACCGCGGTGCAGGATATCATGGTGATCACCATCGATCCTGTTCCGGTGGTGAACGCCGGTCCGGACCAGTCGATCTGTGCCAACAACCCGACGCTGCAGCTGAACGGCTTCGTGGGCAATGCCCCAGGTGCGATCTGGAGCGGTGGCATGGGCAACTACGTATCGGGCGCCACGGCGACGGCCACTCAGTACATCCCCACGGCCGATGAGATCGCGGCAGGTTCCATCACCTTCACCCTCACCAGCACAGGAACCACCATCTGCAACGCCATGAGCGATCAGGTGACGATCACCTTCACCGGAGCGCCTGTGGTGGATGCCGGAGCCGATCTGGCGATCTGCGCCAACAACAGCGCGGTGCAGTTGAACGGCAACGTGACCAACGCCAACGGTGGTGTATGGAGCGGCGGCAACGGCACCTATGCACCGGCCAACAACGTGTTCGCTCCGGTGTACACGCCCACGGCCGCCGAGATCGCCTCGGGCAGTGTGACGCTGACCTTGACCAGCACGGGTAATGGCAACTGCTACGCGGTGAACGATCAGGTGCAGATCACCTTCACACCTGCGCCGGTGGCGAATGCCGGAACCGACCTGAACGTGTGCGCCAACAACCCGGTGGTGGACCTGAACGGTTCGATGACCGTGGCAACTGGCGGTGTGTGGAGCGGTGGTCTGGGCAGCTATGCGCCCGATGCCAATGCACTGAACGCGCAGTACACGCTCACACCTTTCGAACTGCAACAGGGTAGCGTGACGCTGACCTTGAGCAGCACGGGCAATGGCAACTGCCTCGCCGTGAACGATCAGGTGACGATCACCGTGACACCTGCTCCCGTGGTGAACGCGGGCGCTGACATCACCGCTTGCTCGAACGCGCTGCAAGTCGCGCTGAACGGTACCGTGAGCGGCGGCGCCACCACCGGAGCGTGGACCACCAGCGGCACGGGCACCTTCTTCCCGAGCGCCGACCTGCTCAACGCCACCTACATGGCCAGCAGCCTCGATTCGCTGAACGGCAGCGTGACACTGAGCTTGACCAGCACCGGCAACGGCCTGTGCAACGCGGTGAGCGATGTGCTGACGCTGACCATTCTGCCGAATGCGATCGCGAACGCCGGGGTTGATCGGACGGTGTGTGCTTCGGAATCGACCATCGCGCTGAATGGCAGCATCTCCGGAAACGCTACACAAGGTACATGGACCACAACGGGGGCTGGCACCTTCTCGCCTAACGCCGATGCGACGAACGCGGTGTACCAGTTCGCGCCGGGTGATGCGGGTACGCTCACCTTCACGTGGAGTGTGAACAGTTGCGATAATGCGATGGACCAAATGACGGTGACCATCGTGCCGGAGTCGCAGGCGAACGCGGGCGCCGATCAGGTGACCTGTGTGAGCGACCTGAGCATCGTGATCAACGGCATCGTGAGCGGCGCCTCCACCACGGGCGTGTGGAGCACCACGGGCACGGGAACGTTCACGAACCCGGCCACCGCGCTCGCGAACATCTACAACGCCAGTCCAGCCGATTCGCTCGCCACGGGCGTGGATCTGATACTCACCGCGACCGGCACGAGCGTATGTCCTGCCGCAATGGATACCATGCACATCAGCATCCTGCCCTTCGGCACGGTGAACGCGGGTGCCGACCTGAGCTACTGCGCCAACAATGCGGTGGTGCAACTGAACGGCTCGTTGGTGGGCGATGCGACGCAGACCCAGTGGAGCACCTCGGGTACCGGTTCCTTCTACCCGAGCAACTCCGTGTTGACGCCGACGTACATCCCCAGTGCGATCGACACGGCCATCGGCAACGTCACGCTCACACTGACCGCACTGAACAGCTGCAATAACGCCAGCGATGTCATGCAGCTGGAGCTAACACCGGCACCGTATGTGAACGCAGGAGCTGATCAGACCTTCTGCGACCAAGTGAGCCAGTTCAACTTGAGCGGTATGATTTCGGGCATCACCAACGTGGGCCAGTGGAGCACCACAGGCACGGGCAGCACCGCCAACGCGGGCTCGCTGAACACCACCTATACCGCCAGCGCCGCTGATGTGGCCGCCGGACAGATCGTGATCACCCTGTCGTCGTTGAACAACGGCAACTGTAACACGGTGACGGATGCCATGACGATCTACCTCACCGATGCGGTACAGGCCAATGCTGGCCCCGATCAGAGCGTGTGCGTGTCAAGCACCTATGCGCAGTTGCAGGGCCAGATCGTGAATGGATCGCCTTCTGGCCTCTGGTCGGCGACGGGCAGTGGCTCGTTCGTACCGGGTCCTGATGTGCTGAACGCACAGTACCACTTCTCCGCGGCCGACGTGGCCAACGGCAGCGTGGTGCTCACCCTCCTCAGCACCAACACGGGCACCTGTCCGCCTGCGCAGGACAACATAGTGCTCACCTTCGGCAATGCGAGCCACGCGTATGCCGGTGCGGACCAGACGCTATGTGCCAATGCACCCATCGCACAGTTGAACGGGAACTTCAGCGGTGGTGCCCAAGGTGCGGTGTGGAGCAGCAGTGGCTCTGGATTCTTCAGCAACACGGCCGACCCACATGCCATCTATACCATGAGCGCTGCCGATCTCGCAGCAGGTTCGGTGCAGCTCACCCTCACCACGATCACCGATGGCACCTGTGCGGTGGCCAGCGATGCGGTGGTGCTCAACGTGCAGGCCCTACCCACGATCATTGCGGGTAGTGATGTGGTGGCCTGCACCGCGGCTCCGGTGCAGTTGTTCGGTCAGGCGGTGAATGCCACGGGGGGCATCTGGCAAACATCCGGTACGGGAACCTTCCTGGATGCGAACGCCCTTGCCACCTTGTACTATCCGAGTGCTGCGGACAGCACGCTCGGCAGTGTCACCTTGACCGTGACCACCACCGGAGTGCAGCCATGTAGCGCGGTTTCGGACCAGATGGTCATCACCTTCGGAGGTGGGCTCGCTGCCATGGCCGGAGCGGACGTGACCGCGTGCAGCACCGATGCGGAGGTCGCGCTAATGGGCACCGTGCAGGGCACTACCACCGGCCAGTGGAGCACCACGGGCACGGGCTCGTTCGTGCCGAGCGCTACCTCGCTCAACGCCACGTACGTACCCGGTCCGGCGGACTTCGTGATCGGCAACGTTTCACTGATCCTGAGCACCACCAACAACCAGGGCTGCGCAGCGGGGCGCGACACCCTCGTCGTGACCTACCACGTGCCTCCTGTGGTGGATGCGGGCGCCGGTGTGCTGCTCTGCAACGGCTTGGAGGATGTGCAGCTGAACGCCAATGTGCAGCATGCCGCCGCACTGCAGTGGTTCACCACGGGCACGGGCTCCTTCAGCCCGGCCGATGATGTGGCCAATGCGGTGTACACACCTTCGGTGGCCGATAGCATCGCCGGTGGGGTGCATCTGATCGTGACCGGCTACGGCATGGGCGCGTGCGGTAACACCTCCGACTCGCTGTTCATCGATATCGGTCCCACGCGGGTGGCGAACGCCGGTGCCGACCTCGCGGTCTGCGCGGATGGTGCCTACTGGCAACTGGGCGGCACGGTGACGGGCGTGAACGGTGGGGTATGGACCACCACGGGAACCGGCACCTTCCTGCCCGATGCGTCGACCCTGGACGCCACCTACGTGCCCAGCCCCACGGACCTGGTGTTCGGCCAGCTCGCCTTCGTGCTCACCACCACGGGCAACATGGGCTGCCCGGCGGGCACCGACACCATGGCGGTGAGCCTGCAACAGCCGCCCACCGCGAGCGCAGGTCCCGACATCAACGTGTGCGATGCCTCGGCTGAAGTGCAGCTCGGCGGTTCCTTCAACGGCGCCACCGGTGTGCTGTGGAGCTCGAACGGTTCGGGTGTGTTCCTGCCGAGCAACACCGACCCGAACGCGGCCTACCACCCCGGTGCTACGGACGAGCAATTGGGCACGGTTCGCATGATCCTCACCACCACGGGCAACGGCCTGTGCGCTGCGGCCAGCGACACCCTGTTCCTCAGCTTCACCAATCCGTTGCAGCCGGCCTTCGGCATCACCAACGCTTGTGCAGGTGGTCAGACCGTGTTCTTGGATGCCAGTACCACGACGGGGTCGCCCATCATTGGCTGGAACTGGAGCTTGGACAATGGCGCCACGGCCAATGGCCCTCAGGTGAGCACTTCGTTCGCGGCGCCGGGAGAGTACACGGCTACGCTCACGGTGTTCGCACAGAACGGTTGCAGCGCCACCACAACGCGCACCTTCGAGGTGCTCGGGGCGCCGGTCGCGGGATTCACCATCAGTGGCGAGCTCTTCACCGAGACCCCGATCGCCTTCGCCGACACATCGGTCGGGGCCACCAACTGGCAGTACGACTTCGGTGATGGCAATGGCGCGCTTTCCGCAGAGCCGACCCACGCTTATGAGTTACCGGGCCAGTACATCATCGTGCAGACGGTGACCAACGCCAACGGCTGTATGGACCGGGATTCACTGCTCATCACGATCGAGATGAAGGACATCCTCCCGCCGAAGTTGCCCAACGCGTTCAGCCCGAACGGCGATGGTGTGAACGACGTGTTCTATGTCCGTGGTGGTCCCTTCGAGACCATGGAGTTGAGGATCTACAACGGATGGGGCGAGATGATCTTCGAGACCACCGATCCCACGGCCGGTTGGGATGGAACGTACAACGGCAAGCCGGAGATCAACGGGGTGTATGTGTACTCCGTGGTGGCCACCACCACCACCGGCGAGACGCATGATCGTTCAGGCAAAGTGACCCTTACCCGCTAAACAACACAGCAGCAAGATGAACAACCGGAAGAACACCTTCGCGCTGGCCTTCGCTCTGTGTGTAGCGGGCGCCCTTCAAGGCCAAGACGGAAACCTTTCGCACTACGACGCGGCACCGGCGCTTCTGAACCCTGCGCTCACCGGCATGTACAGCAATGCCGATTTTCGGATGACGAGCAACGTTCGTAGCCAGTGGAACAGCTTGTCGAGCAGTTTCACTACCACTGGATTCGGCTATGAAGTGGGCATGCAGGACCGCTACGGTTTCGGGATGTACCTGAACAATTACAACATGGCGGGGATCATGAACACCTTCCAAAGTGGGCTGTCTGGCGCATACAATGTGTCCGGGCGGGATTCGCGCTACATCCTCTCTGGCGGGTTCAACCTTGGCTTCCTCTATAAGAAGCTGAATGATCAACAGCTTGTGTGGGATGCACAGTACGATAACGGCTACTTCAATACGGACCTGCCGTCGGGTGAGATCATCCAGCGGGGGTCACGGTTCATGCTCGATATCGCAGGAGGCATCGCGTACAAGTCGACCAATGCCCGGAAGCGCGTGAATCCGTTCGCGAACTTCGCCATGTACCATGTGAACACGCCGAACGAGGCCATCCTTGGTACAGGGAGCGACCTGCCCATCCGGTTTGCGGTGAACGCAGGAGCGCGGGTGGAGATCATGGATGACACCTATTTGACCCCGACGGGCCTCTATATGCGTCAAGGAGCCGATCAGCAGATCAATGTGGGTCTGATGGCCGAGGTTGGACTGGGTGGTTCGGTTTACAGCGTGTTGGGCGGTCTGGCCTACCGGGTGAACGACGCTGTGGTCGCCCACGTCGGACTGAAGCACAAGAACGTGTATTACCGCTTCAGCTACGACGCGAACATCTCGAACCTGCAGCACTATACTCGGAAGAATGGGGCCTTCGAGTTCTCGCTGATGTACTATGGCATGCATTCGGGCCGTGACCGCCGGGCCACGAGCAGTGCGTTCTGAGACTCTTTGCACCCGGTCCGCTTGCTCGTTTTCCCCGTTCCGGCTCCGTGAGACCTATTCCGAAGGTCCGGCCCTCGGTGGATCCGCTCCGCGCGTTCTCCGCCTTCGGCTTTGCAAGAGGTTCCTCGTATCGGACGGTGCTGGATCAGCCGCACATCTTCGGCCACTGTTGGGTATCCGTAGGGTATGGCGGTGTCGCGGATGTTTCATGAGAACGGCCCGGAGGTCTCCCTCCGGGCCGTTCTCATGAATGCTCTATGATCAGCCCTTCAGGGCTTCTGCACCGCCCACGATCTCGAGGATCTCGCCGGTGATCGCCGCTTGGCGGGCCTTGTTGTAGGACAATTTCAGGCCTTTCAAGAGGCTGTCGGCGTTGTCCGTGGCCTTGTGCATGGCGGTCATCCGCGCACCGTGCTCCGCGGCGTTGCTATCGAGCAGTGCCTTGTAGAGCTGGATCTTCAAGCTCTTCGGGATGATGTTCTCCACGATCTCCTCGCGGCTCGGCTCCATGATGTGATCCACCTTGGAAGGAGCGGCTTTGGCGGCCTCATCAGCCTTCGGCGGAGCCACAGGCAGGTATTGCTCTTCAGTGAGCACCTGCACCGCAGCGTTCTTGAACTTGTTGTACACCAGCACGATCTGGTCGTACGTGCCGTTGGCAAAGAGCTCCATGAGCAATTCGGCCTTGGGCGCCACCTTGTCGAAGTTCAGGCCGTCGTACAAGCTTGCGCCGTCGGTGGGCAGATCAGCGCTGAAGTACTTCGTGCGGCGGTAGGCGTCCAGCGCTTTCTTGCCGAGCGGAAGCACGTGAACGGTCTTGCCTTCGCTTTCTAGTTGTGCCACAGAGCGACGGATCTGGCGGAACACCTGCGTGTTGAAGGCACCGGCCAGACCGCGATTGCTCACGATGGCCACCATCAACACCTTCTTCACCTCGCGCTGCTGGCTGTATTTGCCTTCGCTGCTGTCCAGTGAAGCGCTCACGTTGCTCAGGATCTGCTGCAGCTTCTCTGCGTAAGGACGCATACGCGTGATGGCATCCTGGGCACGACGCAACTTGGCCGCGCTCACCATCTTCATGGCTGCGGTGATCTGCTTGGTACTGTTGACCGAGACGATCCTATTGCGTACTTCCTTCAGGCTTGGCATCGTGGGTGCGGTTGGCGCTTTCACAAGCGGCGAGCGGCGAGCATCGCAGTTCTCGCCGCTGCCGACATCGCTTCTTAGTTGTCGAGGCTCTTCACCAGGTCGGCCGCAACGCGTTCCAGCGTGCCCGTGATCTGGTCGTTGTAGTCACCCTTCTTCAAGGCCTCGAGCACATCGTTGTGCTTGTTGCGGAGCATGGTGATGAATTCGGCTTCGAACTGCTTGATGTTCTTCACCGGGACCTTGCTCAACAGGCCTTTGGTGCCGCAGTAGATGATGGCGATCTGCTCCTCCACACGCACCGGGCTGTTCTGTCCTTGCTTCAGGATCTCCACGTTACGGGCACCCTTGTCCAACACCGCCTTGGTGGCGGCGTCCAGGTCGGAGCCGAACTTCGAGAAGGCCTCCAGCTCGCGGTACGCGGCTTGGTCGAGTTTCAGGGTGCCGGCCACCTTCTTCATGGATTTGATCTGCGCGTTACCACCTACGCGGCTCACGCTGATCCCCACGTTGATGGCGGGGCGCACACCGGCGAGGAACAGGTTGCTCTCCAGGAAGATCTGGCCATCGGTGATGGAGATCACGTTCGTGGGGATGTAGGCGGAAACGTCGCCGGCCTGGGTCTCGATGATGGGCAACGCGGTCAAGGAGCCACCACCTTTCACTTTGCCCTTCAGCGAAGCGGGCAGATCGTTCATCTGCTCAGCCACGCTCTGGTCGGCTGTGATCTTCGCGGCACGCTCCAACAGGCGGCTGTGCAGGTAGAACACGTCACCCGGGTAAGCTTCACGTCCGGGCGGACGACGCAGCAGCAGCGACACCTCGCGGTAGGCCACGGCTTGCTTGGAGAGATCATCGTACACGATCAGTGCCGGACGGCCGGTGTCGCGGAAGTATTCGCCGATGGCCGCACCGGTGAAAGGAGCGTAGAACTGCATCGGTGCGGGGTCGCTGGCATTGGCGGCCACCACCGTGGTGTAGGCCATGGCACCAGCCTCCTCCAGCACCTTCACCGTACCGGCCACCGTGGAGCCTTTCTGTCCGATGGCCACGTAGATGCAATACACCGGTTTACCGGCGTCGTAGAATTCCTTCTGGTTGATGATCGTATCGATCGCCACGGTGCTCTTCCCGGTCTGGCGGTCGCCGATGATCAATTCGCGCTGGCCACGGCCCACGGGGATCATGGCATCGATGGCCTTGATGCCCGTTTGCAGGGGCTCCTTCACGGGTTCGCGGTAAATAACGCCAGGCGCCTTGCGCTCGATCGGCATCTCGAACGTCTCACCCTTGATCGGACCCTTGCCATCGATGGGCTGACCGAGGGTGTTCACCACACGGCCCACCATGCCTTCGCCGGTCTTGATGCTGGCGATGCGCTTGGTGCGCTTCACGGTATCGCCCTCCTTGATGCCCACCGATGGGCCGAGCAATACGGCCCCGACGTTGTCTTCTTCAAGGTTGAGCACGATGGCCTGCAGGCCGCTGTTGAACTCAATGAGCTCACCGCTTTGCACGCCTTGCAATCCGTAGATACGGGCGATGCCGTCACCCACTTGCAGTACGGTACCGACCTCTTCGAGTTCGGCCTCGCTGCGGAAGCCGGCGAGTTCTTGTTTGAGGATCGCCGATACTTCGGCGGGTTGCACTTGGGCCATGGCGTAGGCTTTAGATCTCTGGGATGTACGGGTTCTTGGAGAATTCGCGGCGCAGATCGTTCAGGCGGCGGCTCACGCTACCGTCATACTGTTCGTCGCCGATGCGGATCGTCACACCGCCGATCAGGGCGGGGTCCACCTTCTCCGCCAGGTGGATGTTCTTTCCGGGGTAGCGTGCAGCGGCCAGGTCACGCACTTTCTGACGGGCATCGTCGGTGAGTGGTACGGCACTGGCCACCTCGGCGGTGACGATGCCTTTGTGGTGCGCGTAGAGCGCGCTGAAGGCCGCCGCCACTTGGGGCAGGAGTGATTCGCGACCCTTGCGCACCATGATGTCCATGAAACGCTGGGTCACCTCGCCCACCTTGCCTGCGAACACCTTGGCCAGCACCGCCGATTTGGTATCGGCTTTCACCACGGGACTGCTCAGCAGGGTGCGCAGCTCACGGCTTTGGGTACAGGCGGAGGCCACCAACACCATGTCCTCATGCACGGCATCCACCGTGGCGCGCTCCAGCGAGAGGTCCATCAGGGAGCGGGCGTAACGATATGCGACCGGAGTGATGTTCATGATCTGCGCAGATCGGCCTCGCTCATCACCTTGTCCATAAGCGCCTTCTGGGCGGTTGCGTCACCGAGCTTCTCCTTCAGGATACGCTCGGCCACCAGAATGCTCAGTTCGGCCACCTGGTTCTTCATTTCGGTGATCGCGGCGTTCTTCTCGTTCTGGATGTCGGCACGGGCGCGGGCCAACAGGCTGTCGGCTTCGGCCTTGGCCTTGTCCTTCGCTGTGGCGATCTCACGGTCACGGATGTCACGAGCCTCCTTCAACAACGTCTCACGCTCTTCACGTGCTGCGCGCATGAGCTCCTCGTTCTGCGAATTCATGGCCGCGATCTCCGCGCGCGCCTTCTTCGCTTCGTTGAGGGCATCTTCAATGGAGCGCTCGCGCTCACCCAAGGCGGCGAGGATCGGCTTCCAAGCGAACTTCCCAAGGATGAAGAGCACCACCAGGAAGGAGACCGTCATCCAGAAGATGAGGCCGAAGGAGAATTCGATGAGCATGGCTCAGGGTTAAAGGAAAGGAGTGAATTCCGAGACCGAGGGGCCGCCGATGCTTAGAGCACCATGGCGAGCAGACCCACGACGATACCGAACATGGCGGCACCTTCCACCAGAGCGGCGGCCAGGATCATGTTGGCACGGATGTCGTTGGTGGCTTCGGGCTGGCGAGCGATGGCTTGCATGGCGTCACCACCGATGCGGCCGATGCCGATACCGGCTGCCAGGGCTGCGATACCTGCGCCGATGGCGGCGAAACCGAAGTGTGCGTTGGCAGCTGCGTCGAGAAGGATCGAAAGGAACATGCGGGTTGTGTTTATCGGGTTTGGAAGGGTTCTCAATGATGCTCGGTGTGTGCCTCCTCGATGGCCGAGCCGAAGTACATGGCCGAGAGGAAGGTGAACACGAAGGCTTGGATGAAGGCCACGAGCAGTTCCATCATGCTCATGAACACGGTGAATATCAAGGAGAAGATCGAAACGCCCCAGCCGAGGCCGGCGTTGATCTCGCCGAAGATGAAGATCAGGGCGAAGAAGCTCAGCACGATGATGTGACCTGCGGTGATGTTCGCGAAGAGTCGGATCATCAGGATCGCCGGGCGGAGGAACACCCCCAGGATCTCCACTGGCGTAAGGATGAACAGCACGGGTTTGGGCACACCGGGCATGGCCAGGATATGCCCCCAGTAGTGGCGGTTCCCGTTGATCAGGGTGATGATGAAGGTGATGGCCGCCAGGGCGAAGGTCACCGAGATGCTGCCGCTCACGTTGGCGCCGAAGGGGAAGATCGGGATCAACCCCATCAGGTTGTTGATCAAGATGAAGAAGAACACGGTGAGCAGGTAGGGCATGAAGCGGGCGTAACCCGGTCCGATGTTGGCCTTGGCCACATCGTCGCGCACGAAGAGGATGATGGGCTCGATGAAGCGGGCGACCCCTTTGGGTGCGCCAAGTCCATGGGTGCGGTAGTGCTTGGCCGTGCTGAGGAAGACCACGAGCATGATGGCGATGCTCACCAGCATGCCCAGCACGTTCTTGGTGATGCTCACATCCCAAGTGGCCTTGGTCAAGGCTTCGTCGATGGTGGCGTGATGTGCGTCGGTGCCATCGGGGGCGGTGGTGGCCACCAGCTTGCCTTCGTGCAGCATGTAACCGCCATGGGTCTTGTGGCCATGGTCGAAGTGGCCGCTGCTGAAGCAGGAAAGACCCCGTTGGGTATTGTATACGATGATGGGCAGGGGCAGGGTGGTGTGGCCCCAGAGGTGCCAGCCGTGTTCATCACCCACGTGCCCCATGATCATCTCTCCGGGGTTGAACTTGTCGTGCGGCTCGGCGATGGTGGGGTGCTCCTCGGCCACATCCTCGGTGGCCAACTGGGCATCGAGGGATGTGGAATGGAGGCTGTCGTGCCCGGAAGCGTGATCATGCTGTGCCACGGCGACCCCAGCGAGAATGGTGCAAATGGCAAGGAAAGTGGCGCGGATCAAGGCTTTCATCGCTGGTACGCGGCTGGGGCCGCCCTCAATTCGGGCGCGAAGGTAGCCCTTGTCGGCTTACAATTCCCAACTTTTGAGCAAGCTGAACGACGGAGCGCCAGGAAGTCCACATGGATCAGGGCTTTCGGGTGGCACGAAAGAGATGGAGCATGGCACCTGAAATGCCCACCAAAGCACCCAGCAAGGTGAATAGGGGGAAGCGCCAGCCGGTGAGCCCGTCGATCCAATGCCCCAGGAAGGTGAACGCTGCCACAAGGCCGGCCATGGTGAGGCCAATGCCCGAATACCGCATGTAGTCGCGAGCGCCCGGCGGTATCAACGGGCGGCGCGGTCCGTTCATGGCCGGGATCGGTTGATGGCGCGGAACTGATGCATGGTGTCGAACACCAGGTACACCAAGTACAAGGCTCCGAACGTTAGGGCCTGGGCCAGCACCCGGTCGCGCGGTGTGGCGAACACCACCACGACCAGCACCAGCAGCGAGGCGAACATCTTTAGGGCCATCACCGACATGGACGAACGTACGGCCTGCTTGGGGTCCTGTGCCCGTTGTTGCAACAAGCGGCCACCGATGCTGAGCAAGGTGAAGAAGGTGAGCAGCAGGAAAGGTGCGAGGCCAAGGGGGTACCCCCCGAGCGTGAACGTGGCGTAGAGCGCAACGGCGCAAAGCGCGGCCAAGACCAAGGGTCCCTGGAACGCACGGGACATCATGGCGCCTTAACGCACCGCCTGTTGCGGTTCCGTGCGGGCGGTGGCGTTCTCCGTGCGCAGGCGCACGGGGTCCATTTCCTTCACCACACCACCACCCATGCTGCAGTTACCGGTGAACACCGCACCGGGCTCGATGGCCAATTTCTTGGTGTTGATATCACCCTGCAGTTTGGCGGTGGCCTTCAGGCTCAACAGATCCTGGCAGTTGATCTTGCCGATCACCGTACCCTCGATATCGCTGCTCTGGCACACGATCTCGCCCTCGATGCTGCCGGTCTGTCCCACGATCACGCGCCCGCGGGCATTGATCGTCCCTTTCACACGGCCGTCGATACGGATGTTGCTGTCGCTGCGGATCTCCCCTTCGATGGAGGTCCCCTCCATGATGCTGTTGATCTTACCGGGGCTTACGGGTTCGGCGGTCTTGGTGCTCATGGGGGCTGGGTTCGCAGGTTTGTCGGAGCGGAACATGGTCGTTCGGGATCGCGTGAGCGTCAAAGATAGGTGCCAGCGCCGGTTATCCTACTGACGGTCAAGGTAATTCTGTGCAAAGAAGTTGGAGTAGCCCTCGACATCCTTGCTTTTGTATAACTGGGTATAGTTGGCGGTGGTGATGGGGAAGGCCGGAAACCCTTGGTCGTTGATGCCCACGAGCTGTTCATTCCCGCTGGTGAAGAGGGCGTTGTATTGCATGGCCAATTCCTTGTTGGGGAATCCACTGACGAGGACCACTTGATGTTCGGTGTCTAAGAAACTATTGGTGATCTCCACCGGCGTACCCGGGAAATACCGCTGGCTGAAGGCCGAGATCCGGGTCTTGATGGTATTCAGGTCCGAGCCTTGGTTGGGTACGATGAGGGCGAAGAAGTGGGGTCCTGGGTCGGTGCTGTATTCGCCAGCGGCGCCTTGTTTCTGGGGAGTGGGCGGCGCCTGTCCGGTGGATCGGTCCATGGCGGCCAGCATTTCGGAGGCCGCACGCTCCTCGTCGGTTCCGGCGAACTTGGTCTTCACATCGTTCAGGGCGTCGCGGAAGCCGCTCTGGTCGCGTTGCCCACCCAGGGCCATGGCGCGGAGCAGGTGGTATTTGGCCAGGAAGTGGTTGCGCGGTTCATTGGCGATCACCCCATCGCACGAGACGATCACGGAGGCGAACATGTACTGCCGGTAGCGGTCGTACACCTCTTTATAGGCCACCTCCTCCTCCTTTCTGCGCACCTCGTCGGCCTGTAAGATGTTAGGGTCGCGCACCAGGCGAGCGAACTCGGAGTCCGGCCAGCGCTCCAGGATCACGTTGGCATAGTACTGCGAACCCATGCCGTCCGGGGCGAAGTAGTTGGTGGTCTGTTCCTTCTCCAGGTATATCCGATAGAGCTGATAGAAGCTCTCGGGCGTATAGCGGCACTCTTCGAACCGGCTGTTCAGCACCTCGAAGCTTTCAATGGCATTGTCGGCGTCCTTCAGTTGTTCCTTATAGATGATGCCGCTCGTGTACAGTGCTGCACACACCCTGACATTGGAGGCCTCCAAGGCCACATCGCTCTTGGGGATGTCCTTGACGTAGAACGAAGGGTCCTTCCATTCCTCTTCCTTCTTCTCTTTCTCCTTCTGGGCTTCGGGATCCGTCTCCTCCTCTTCGGTCAGCTCGGCCAAGGCAGTACCCTTCTTATCCTTCCGGCGCCAGTCGTCTTCCAGCGCTCGATCGCCCCAGCGCTTGCGGAAGCTGGATAGGCCGCGCCCGATCTGCTGTGGGTCGTAGAAGTACCAGGAGCCGCGTTGGCCCGCACCGCCGGCTGGCGGTTTCATGCCCGCATCGGGGTTCGCTTGCGCGGCGGCACGTGCTTCTTCTTCAGCCTGCTCCCGCTCGGCTTCGGCTTGCTCGCGGTCGCGGATGATGCCCCGTATCTTTTTCTCCAGGTCCTTCTCGTCCAACTTGGCCAGGGCCTGAAGGCTATCCTCCAGCGCGATGATCCTGAGCTGCTCCACCAATTCGCCGAGCACCCTGGCGCGTGTGCTCACTTCTTCATGTCGTGCATGGGTTTCCACCAGGATGCTCTTGGTGGAATCGTAGTACTGCTGAGCGCTTTCGTACGCGCGATCGTCGAAATAGAGATCCGCCAAACGAAGAAAGGTCTTGGCCTTCTGGTTCACGTCGGTGGTGCTCACCCGTGCGCTGGTCAGCAGGTGTTCCACCGCTGCGGAATCCTTGTTCTCCTTCAGGTCCAGGTCGGCCAGGGCGTAGTGCAGCATGTCGAAGTGGTCGATATGCTTATCGTCTCGCAACATCCGGGTCAGTTTCTTCCGGATCTCCTTGCTGTTGCCCTTGTTGAATGCCAGCGCTTGGAAGATCTGGGTGTGGAAGGCCATTTCGTATGGTGGATTCATCCGCGCCACAGCGGCGAACTGTTGGATGGCTTTTTCCTCCAGACCCTTGTATTGGTACAGCTGGGCCAGTATGAAGGCCCACCGCACCCGCTCCTTCTTGGTGCGCGCGTTGGGTATCGCCGATTCGAGGTGTACGATGCCATCGTCCACCTTGCCGCGCTTCAGGTCCAACTCGGCTTGTACGGCGGCCAACTCGCCATGGTCGAACCGCTTGGGTAGCACCTTCTGTCCGGTCACCTCGTCCAACGCACTTTGGGCCTTGCCGAATTGCTCCAGGATGATCGCCGTTCGGGCCAGCCACACGAGGCTCTCCAAGTGCCGGTCACCCTCCTTGAAACGTCGGCTCACGTAGGTGAAGCCACGCTCGGCCTCGTAGTAGTTCTTCTTGTAGAAGTGGCTCTTTGCGATGACGAACCACGCATCGTCGATCCACTTGTTCTTCTCCTTTCCCTTGATGTTCATCGAATGCCGCTCGATCACCAGCGAACACTTGTCAATACACTTCTCCAGGTCCGGGGTCGCATTCTTGGCCTGTTCGTCCGTACCGTAGACGAACAAGGGGAGGACCCGGTCATAGTCATCCACGTGCGCGGTCTCGATGCCCGCCACCACTTCGTTGAGCTTCTCGTTGGCGTTGAACCAGCCGTTGTCCCGTGCGGTGAGGCGGTGGAAAGTGCGGTTCAGGAAGGCGTCCTTCTCCTGGGAACAGCCCGTGCTCAGCCCAACGACCAAAAAGAGAGCGCCGCAAAGACGAAGAATTCGGAACTGTCGCATGGAATGCCGCAAAGGATAACTACGAACGGGCGAAGATATTTCACGGGGGGCCATCCCGGCGCGGACTTGTGGGTTCGTCGGTCAGGGCCGCCTCTGGTCCCGAAGGGCGCGGTGGTTGCGCAGGATGCGGAGGTACTGGCGGAAAGTGGGGGTGGTCCACTTGGTGCCAGGGCCTTGTGGACGTGCCAGGGCCAGGTGGGTGGGCAGGTCGTCCAGTACTTGGCGGAGTCCCGCGGCGCTGGCGTCCAACACGTCACGCATGGTGTGGGTCACGGTGGCTCGTAAGGTGGGCTGGAAATGGATAGGCACCTCCCGCTGCTGAACGATGGCCCCCGTGTCGATCCCCTTGTCGATCCGGTGGATGGTGTAGCCCGTTACCGCAGAGCCGTTGTACAGCGGCCAGATCACCCCTTGTGCGTTCTGGTATGCAGGCAGTATCTCGTGGTGTATGTTGAGCATGCCTAAGCGCGGTACTTGGAACACCTTGCTACCGATATAGCCGTTGCCCAGGCTTATGGCGATATCGGCTCGGGCGTCCTCCATGGCCTGTACCGTTCGTGGGTGGTTCACGGCGGGCGTGTTGGTCAGCGCCACCCCGGCTTGGGCGCACAACGCGTTCAGGTCCTGGATCCTGGCCAAGGCCTGTAGGTCGGCACTGTACCATGGTCGCATCCGATAGCCCACCCATGCACCCAATGGGCCGATACGCAGGATCTTGCGGAGTTTCTTCCTCCAACGCCCTTTGGGCGCCGCATGTCCTTGGGCATGGATCACCTGTACCACCTGGAACCGCTCGCTGCCCAGCAGGTAGGGTAGGTGGTGGCTGGCTGTTCCACGCGCAGCGCTCGTTAGTATCACCACCCTCATGCGTGGAGATATGGGTTGCTGGCCGCATCGCCACGCAAGGCGTTGGAAGCCAGGAAGTAACGAATATGCGGCATGGGCCAGTCCAGGATGATGTGGTCCCGACGGATGAGTAGTTCCTCGGGAGGGGTCGGGGTGCTGTTGGCGTGGCAACCCCGCTCGGCGGTGGCGCAGCTCAGATGTCCGGCGGCCATCACCGCCCGGTAGCCGGCTGCGGTGAAGTCCGTGAAGCGGCCGTACGGGAAGGCGAAGTGGTCCGCGCGCCCCACCCATTGGATCAGCGTATCGCGGGTCTTTTCGATGTCCGCCACGAGATGGTCGTGATCCAGTCGGTCCATGTGGTGATGCTCCCACGTGTGCGAGCCGATCTCATGGCCCAGTTTGACCAGCTCATCGAGTTCGTCCCGGTCCAGGAACCGCACGGGGGGCAGGTTGAAGCGCTCGGCGCAGATCGTGCGGATGTGTCGTGGGTCCTTCAGACCGATCAGGGCCGGGTTGACGAAGAAGCAGGCGCTGATGCCCAAGCGATGGAGGACGCGTGCGCCATCGAGGTTGTTGCGGAAGCCATCGTCGGAGCTCACGCAGAGGTAGGGGCGGTCCATGGTGCCCAGCTGCACGCGGCGCACGGCTTCGCTGTACGGGATGAAGGTGTGGTCGCGGGCCAGCGCCTCCACCAAGCGTTCCAAAGCCACCAGTTCGTCGGTGAAGGTGTGGTGGATGTACAGGAACTGTACACGTGGACGCGAAAGCGCCCGAGCGGTACTCCCCTGCATGCGCTGTGCCAGGGCCAGTGCATCCAACGCGGCATGGCGCACCCGCGCCCGTAGGCCACGCTCGCTGCCTTTGATCTCCGCGTATCGCTCGGTGTATGTCACGGGTCGAAAGTAGGTCGCTCCCGAGGTATCGGGCGTGGTGTGGGTGATGCGTTGGTGAGCGAACCGCCGGATCGCGACACGAGCGAAGGGTGGATCAATTGCCGGCATCGGGTTGCCTCGGCCGTCAGCACCGATATTTGCGCGATGCCCACCGCACCAGCCGCCAAGGGTCGTAACAGATCGGGTCGCCGCCGAAAACTGCTCCGCAAGTTGCGCGACCGTTACCGGTTGTTGCTGATCAACGACAGCACCTTCGAAGAGCGGTTCACCATACGGCTGAATCGGCTGAACGTGCTACTCCTGGGTGTGGCGGCGTTCCTTTTGTACGGAGCGTTCGTCACGGCGGTGATCGTCTTCACGCCGCTCAAGCGCTACATCCCGGGTTATGCCGATCAGGAGACCAAGCGGAACGCCTACCGGAGCTTGATGATGGCGGATTCCCTGGAGCAACGGCTGCACGAGCGGGACCTGTACATCACGAACCTGCGCAACGTGTTGCAGGGTGATCTTCCGGCTGATAGTGCCACCACCTACCAGCCGTTGTCCGCACCACCCTCGGCGGCGGACCTGGTCGCCGGTTCCCAGGACAGTCTGCTGCGCCAACGAGTCGCTCGGGAAGAGGCCTTCAGTGTGAAAGAAGGTCGAGTGAGCACGGACCGGCGAGAGTTGGCCGGGGTTTTCTTCTTCACGCCATTGCGAGGAATCGTTACCAGCCGGTTCGAGCGGCAGAAGAGCCACTTCGGCATCGATATCGTGGCCAAAGCCGATGCGGCGGTGAAGGCCTGTCTGGCGGGAACGGTGACCCTGGCGAGCTGGACCACCGACGCAGGCCATGTGATGCAGATCCAACATGGCAACGACCTGGTGAGCCTGTACAAGCACAACAGCGTGTTGTTGAAGAAGGTGGGCGATAAGGTGAAGGCCGGGGAGGCCATCGCCATCGTAGGGAACAGCGGAGAGCTCACCACGGGTCCGCACCTGCACTTCGAGCTGTGGCTCAATGGCGAGCCCGTGGACCCACAAGCGTACATGGTGTTCGAATGAAGGACCACCGCCCATACGAGTGGGGTGCGCCAAGCGTGCTCAACAGGCCACCATGTTCACGAGCATTGCCGCTGGGCCGCGCCCATCAACGACCGCCCTTCTTCACCCATGAGCCTTAAGTCCGCCATCGCAAAGCCCATTGCCAAAGCGGTCACCGAAGCGGTGATGAGGCGGGCGTTGGATCCCGTTGCCACGCAAGCTGCCGTGTTGAAGAAGCTCCTTCGGTTCGCGGGGGACACCAGCTTCGGTCTGGAGCACCGGCTGTACCAGGTCGCCGACCACGCCGGTCTGGTACAGGCCGTGCCGCTGCGCGATTACGAGGGCTTCAGGCCCTACATCGATAGGATCAAGTTCGGCGAGGAGGATGTGCTTTGGCCGGGCAAGCCACTGTACCTGTGCAAGACCAGCGGCACCACCAGCGGGGCCAAGTACATCCCCATCACCAAGGAAAGCCTGCCCAACCACATCGGCAGCGCACGACGGGCTCTGCTGGCCTATATCGCGTATAGCGGCAAGGCCGATTTCGTGAACGGGAAGATGATCTTCCTGCAAGGCAGCCCGGTGTTGGACCGCAGCACGCACATCCCCAGCGGCCGCCTCAGCGGTATCGTGGCCAACCATGTGCCGGCGTACCTGCTCAAGAACCGCATGCCCAGCTACGCCACCAACAGCATCGCCGATTGGGAGACCAAAGTGGAGGCGATCGTAACGGAGACCATGGCTGCCGACCTGCGTTTGATCAGTGGCATCCCGGCATGGGTGCAGATGTATTTCGAGCGGTTGCTGTCACGCACGGGCAAGGCGGATGTGAAGAGCGTGTTCCCCCATTTCTCGCTGTTCGTGTACGGCGGGGTGAACTATGCCCCCTACCGCAGCCGGATGGAGGCGCTGATCGGGGCACAGGTACCCAGCGTGGAGCTCTTTCCAGCGAGCGAAGGCTTCATCGCCTACCAGGATCGGAGTGGGGAAGAAGGCTTGTTATTGGTGCTGGACAACGGCATCTACTTCGGTTTCGTGCCCATGCACGGCAACGACCGTCGCCCGCGCTCCATCGCCGAGGTGGAGCTGAACACGCAGTACGCACTGGTACTGTACACCAACGCGGGTTTATGGGGATACGAGATCGGCGATACGGTGAAGTTCGTGTCGCTCGCGCCACCGCGGATCGTCGTCACCGGGCGCACGAAGCATTTCACCAGTGCCTTTGGCGAACACGTCATCGCCGAAGAGGTGGAAGGCGCGTTGAAGGAGGCGATGGCAGCTATGCCCTGCGAAGTGGCGGAATTCACCGTGGCACCGGAGTTGGCGCCAGAAGCAGGGCTGCCCTATCATGAATGGCACATCGAATTCGCAGCACCGCCCGCTGACCTGGAGGGTTTCGCACGACGCATCGATGAGGCCCTGCAGCAGCGCAATGTGTACTACCGCGACCTCATCACCGGCAAGGTGTTACGCCCCTTGGAGATACGCCCCTTGCCACGCGGTGCCTTCGCCAGTTGGATGAAAGCGCGCGGCATGAACGATGCGCAGAGCAAGGTTCCACGGCTGGCCAATGACAGGCGGTACGTGGAAGGCCTGTAGGGCGCGTAGACCTTAGCCGATCACGACCGCCTGCGGGTACCGCTTCTTCCAGAATTCAAGGGCCTTCAAACTGGCCAATGTGATCACCGTGCGGTGGTCGAGTTGCACTTTGATGGCCTTGAGACCTTCTTTAATGGGCTGGGTGAGTACCAGTTTCTTCTTTGCGCGTGGCATGATGGTTCGTTGTTGGCTCAAATACATCTACGCGGAAACCGTGCCGAACGGATGTGTGGCAGGTTAAAAAGTGTGAAAACGGCGGAAAAGTCCTACGAACAGGACCTCAATGGGGTGTCCTCTCCACACCCGGCGCACCGTGGATGCGGTAGAGGTCGTTCTCCAACAGCACCGGCCACGGTAGTTCCACGGCCGTATCGAACGTGCGCTTGAACACTACGATGCGCGTGCACCCTTCCTGCTGTAGTGTTTCCAGCGTAGCTGGGTCCGTGAGCGCGGCATTCGTCATGGTCCAACCACGACGGTGCGCGAAATACATGGCTGTGGGCACTTGTCCGGTGTTCATTGCGATCAGCCCCTTATCCTGGCCGAGGTCCTCTTCCAGCTGCAGCAGTGGCACAAGGGGCGGGCTCAGGCGGAAGTCGTTGGCTTGTGAGGCGAGACCTTCTAACGCCACGATCACGAGCAGTGCGTGGGCCCAGCGAGCATCGTGGAGTTGGGCAAGCCCATAGCCACCAAGAAGAGTCATGGTGGGGATGAAGGGGAGCACATAATAGGCGTGCACCCAGAACGTGTCACCAGCCTTCAGCATCACCACGAGGAAAGCGGCGGAGAGCAGGGCGAACGCTAGGAGCAGAGCATGCTGACGGCGCTTCACAGCGAAGAACAAGCCGAGCAGGAAGACCGCGAAACCGCTGAACCGAAGGGCATCGAAGTAGAAGTTATTCAAGGTGCGCGGCCAGTTGCGCACCAGTTGAAGGACGCCCTCGGCCATCGAACCGCCCATGAAGAAATGCCAGAAACCATAGGTCTCCACGAGATGCGGTACCCAGTGGAAGTACCACCACAACGCGGGCACTGTCGCCACGGCGATGAGCCCCGTCGCGAGTTGAACGATCCGCGTTCTCCGCTGTGGCCAGGCCAGCACCGGCCAAACGGCCAATAGACAACCTGCGGTTATCTTGCTGAGCAGACCGGCGCTGATCAGCAGCGAGCCCAGCACCAATGAGGCCCAAGGGCTGTGGGTTCCGCGTGCTGCATCTAGGCGTTCTAGACCAATGAGCACCAGCGATACGGCGAACACATCGGGCATCACCTTGCGAGCGTACATGAACCACAGCGAGAACAGCAACAACAGCGCTGCATACAGTGCCACTGTCGCACCAAGGTGTCGATGGACCAGCTTATGGAAGCACAGCACACCCAGGCTCCCAAAGAGGAGCACGATCATTCGGCCTGGCCAATAGGCATCGCCGAAGAGCAGCATACCCCAGGCGATGAGCATGTTGAGAAGGGGGAATTCCATACCGGTGATGCCCGTGAGCGTACCGGCCGTATCCATGCGCGGATGCAACAGATCCACGCCCTGTTCAGCGTAGTTGCGCGCCACCATCAGCACCGAGGTCTGCCGCCAGTGGTGCGAGGTCTCCAACGGTGGGTTGTTGATACCGACCAGCCGCGCAGCGAAGGCAAGCGCCACCCAGAAGCGGATGTCGCTCGACCAGGCCCTGATCATTTGAAGACGGGGAGCCATCGGCAGTGGATCGCCAAGATGCGGATCTTTGTGCCATGTCCGCCTCCATTGGAACCGATGTAGCCCGTGCCGTTGCCTTGTTGCAGGGCGGTTCCGTGGTGGCCATACCCACGGAAACGGTGTACGGCCTGGCGGCGAACGCCTTCGATCCCGAAGCCGTGCTGCGCATCTTCACCACCAAACAGCGCCCCAGCTTCGATCCGTTGATCGTGCACATCGGACGACCACAAGATGTGCATTCGGTGGTGCGCGAGCTTCCCCCGGGCGCGGAAGAGCTCATGCGCACGTTCTGGCCGGGTCCGCTCACGCTTGTGCTGCCCAAACGTACCGAAGTGCCAGACATCGTTACGAGCGGCTTGGACACCGTCGGGGTCCGCATGCCCGCGCATCCGTTGGCCTTGGACCTGTTGCAGCGCCTGGGCTTCCCCCTGGCAGCGCCCAGTGCGAACCCTTTCGGCTACGTGAGCCCGACCACGGCGCAGCACGTGGCCGATCAGCTTGGCGAAGCCATTCCGTACATCCTCGACGGCGGCGCCTGTACGGTGGGTGTCGAGAGCACCATCATCGGGTGGAACGGATCGAGTTGGGTGTTGTACAGGCCAGGCGGTGTACCGGTGGAGGCGATCGAAGCGGTGATCGGTCGTGTCCATGCGGCCGCGAAGCAAGTCGTGCCGGCGGCGCCTGGGATGCTCGAAAGCCATTATGCGCCGCGCAAAGCCGTGCACGTGGGAGAGGTGGCAGAACTCTTGCCGCTCTTCGCTGATCAGCGCGTGGGCGTGATCGGGTTCCAGCGCTCGTTCGCTGTCCACCGCAACGAAGTATTGGCACCAAGTGGGAATATGGAAGAGGCGGCGCGCAACCTCTTCGCGGCGTTGCGTGCGCTGGATGCGAACGATGTGGACGTGATCCTGGCTGAACGGTTCCCGGACGAAGGGCTGGGGCGCGCCATCAACGACCGATTGCGACGGGCGGCGGCGAAGCGGTGAAAGCGATCGGTGCATCCCCCGCCAAATGCGATCTTTGTACCCTTCCCAAGGCGAACAGGAGTTCATGACCCCATGAGCGCAGGAACGCCTCAGCACATGCAAAAACGCATCGCCATCCTCGGCTCCACGGGCTCCATCGGCACGCAGGCGTTGGACGTGGTGCGCGAGCAGCCGGACCACTTCGAGGTGGAGCTGCTCAGTTGCGGCAACAATGTGGATCTGCTCATCCAGCAAGCCTTGGAGTTCAAGCCGAACGCGGTGGTCATCGGCGATGCTGTGAAGCTCGAAGCCACCAAAGATGCGCTCTTCCCGGCGGGTATCAAGGTGTATGCTGGTGCGGAAGCCTTGGAGCAATGTGTCCGCATGGAAGGCATCGAACTGGTGCTCACCGCACTGGTTGGCTACGCCGGTCTGCGGCCCACCTTGGCGGCGATCGATGCGGGCAAACATATCGCCCTGGCCAACAAGGAGACCTTGGTGGTGGCCGGCGAACTGGTGACGAAGGCGGCGCGCGACAAGGGCGTGAACATCTACCCGGTGGACAGCGAGCACAGCGCCATCTTCCAATGCCTCGCCGGTGAATGGCACAATCCGATCGAGAAGATCGTGCTCACCGCGAGCGGCGGTCCGTTCCGGGGGAAGTCGCGCGAGGACCTGGCGAAAGTCACCAAGGCGCAGGCCCTCAAACATCCCAATTGGGACATGGGTGCCAAGATCACCATCGACAGTGCCAGCCTGATGAACAAGGGGCTGGAGGCGATCGAAGCGAAATGGCTCTTCAACCTCAAGGCTGAGCAGATCGAGATCATCGTACACCAGCAGAGCATCATCCACAGCATCGTGCAATTTCGCGATGGCAGCATGAAGGCGCAGATGGGCCTGCCGGACATGAAACTGCCGATCCAGTACGCCATGGCCTATCCGGACCGCCTGCCCACCTCGTGGCCGCGGTTCGATTTCACGAAATATCCAGCGCTCACCTTCGAGCAGCCCGACTTGAAGACCTTCCGCAACCTGGCCTTGGCGCTGGAGGCCATGGAGAAGGGCGGTAATGCTCCGTGTGTGCTCAACGCCGCCAATGAAGTGGCCGTGGAACTCTTCCTCCAGGACCGCATCGGTTTCCTGGAGATGAGCGACCTCATCGCAGATACGCTGAACACGGTCCCTTTCGTTGCTCAACCTGAACTAGCCCACCTCGAAGCCAGCGACGCCGAAGCACGACGCGTGGCACGCGAACGAACCCCTGCATGGAATTCCTGATCAAAGCCGCTCAGCTCATCCTGAGCCTCTCCATACTCGTAGTCCTGCACGAGCTGGGCCACTTCCTGCCCGCGCGCTGGTTCAAGATCCGTGTGGAGAAATTCTACCTCTTCTTCGATCCGTGGATCTCGCTCTTAAAGAAGAAGGTGGGCGACACCGAATACGGCGTGGGTTGGTTGCCGCTCGGTGGGTATGTGAAGATCAGCGGCATGGTGGACGAGAGCATGGACAAGGAGCAGATGGCCCAGCCCGCACAGCCGTGGGAGTTCCGCAGCAAACCCGCCTGGCAGCGTTTGATCGTGATGATCGGTGGGGTCACGGTGAACCTCTTGCTCGGCATGCTCATCTACATCATGGTGCTCTTTGTTTGGGGGCGCGAGTACCTGCCGATCAGCAACGCCACCTACGGCATCCACCCGAGCAAAACGCTCGTGGCGGCCGGTGTGCAGGAAGGTGATCGCATCATCAGCATCGACGGCGTGGCACCGAAGACGACCGCAGAAGCCGGCAAGGCGATCATGATCGATGATGCGCGCACCCTGGTGGTGGACCGCAACGGCGTGCAGGTGACCATCGCCCTGCCAGAAGACCTCAACCAGCAAGCGTTGGCGGCCGGTGAGAAGGAGATCATGGCGGTGCGCCTCCCGTTCTACATCGACAGCATCCTGCCTGGCGGAGCGGCCGCGAAGACCAGCCTCGCGAAAGGTGATCGCGTGCTTTCCGTGAACGGTAAGCCGACGCTTTTCTTCGAGGATTTCCGCAAGGCCATGCAGGAGGAGAAGGACAAAGAGGTGACGATCGCCGTGTTGCGCGGATCGGATACGCTTTCGGTGAACGCTCAGGTGGATGCCGAAGGGAAAGTGGGCCTGGGCCCCATGACGTATAAAAAGCTGGCTGAGCGTGGCGAGGGTTTCGCCACGGTGAAGGAGGAATACGGCTTCTTCGCATCCATCCCGGCGGGCATCAGCTACGGGTTGGAGACATTGGGCGGTTACGTGCGCTCATTGAAGCTGCTGTTCACTAAGAGCGGGGCCGAGCAGATCGGTGGCTTCGGGGCCATCGGCAACATGTTCCCCGCGAGCTGGGATTGGAACGCCTTTTGGAACATGACGGCTTTCCTCAGCATCATCCTGGCCTTCATGAACATCTTGCCGATCCCCGCCTTGGATGGTGGACATGTGCTCTTCCTGCTCTACGAGATGATCGCCGGTAAGCCCGCACCCCAACGGGTGATGGAGGTGGCGCAGATGGTGGGCATGATCCTGCTCTTCGGGCTGATCCTCTTCGCCAACGGAAATGATATCTTCAAGGGCATAACCGGCCGCTTCTAGCACGCGGCGAACAGCGAACCCATGGTCGTAGCCCGCGCCAAGGCCCTTTCGGAGAACAAGAAGCACCTCACCAAGTTCGTGCTGATCGGCGGGCTGGCGGTGCTCACCGACCTGGTTTGCTACTACATCTTCCTCAACCTGTTCCCGGCGGATGCCTTCGAGCCCACGCTGGACAACGAGGCGGTGAGCAAGAGCCTCTCCTTCCTCTGTGGGTTGTCCGTTACGTACTGGTTCAACAAACGCTGGACCTGGCGCCGCAAAGACCGTGATACCGGCCGGTTGATGCGCTTCCTGTTGATCTACGGCATCTCGTTGCTGCTTAATGTGGGCATCAATTCGGGCCTCCTGCACCTGTTGCACACGCAAGTCT
>SSGN01000139.1 GCA_008016945.1 Flavobacteriales bacterium | reverse complement strand
TCCAGGATCTCGGTATCGCTCTGGCCGATGCCGCTCGTCTCCAGTATGATGAGGTCGAAGCCCGCGGCCTTCAGCACGCTCACGGCCTCCTTCACGTGCTTGCTCAGCGCGAGGTTGCTCTGGCGCGTGGCCAACGAGCGCATGTACACCCGTTCGCCGCGGATGCTGTTCATGCGGATGCGGTCGCCCAGCAACGCGCCGCCGGTCTTGCGCTTGCTGGGGTCCACGCTGATCACGCCGATGGTCTTGCCGGGCTGGTCCAGCACGAAACGACGGATCAGCTCATCCACCATGCTGCTCTTGCCCGCACCGCCCGTGCCCGTGATGCCCAGCACCGGCGCCTTGCTGGCCGCGGCCTTCTTGTGGACCTCGTCGGCGATCTTCTCGAACACCTGCGGGTGGTTCTCCGCCGTGCTGATCAGCTTGGCGATGGCCGTCCAGTTCTGCGGGGTCAGCTTCTTCGCCTCACCGTTCACCTGGTCGCTCAGGTCGTAGTCGGCCTGCTCCAGCATGTCGTTGATCATGCCCTGCAGGCCCATGGCGCGGCCATCGTCCGGGTGGTACAGCCGCGTGATGCCGTAGGCGTGCAACTCCTCGATCTCGCTGGGCAGGATGGTACCCCCGCCGCCGCCGAAGATCTTGATGTGCCCCGCGCCCTTCTCCTTCAGCAGGTCGTGCATGTACTTGAAGTACTCCACGTGCCCGCCCTGGTAGCTGGTCATGGCAATGGCGTGGGCATCCTCCTGGATCGCGGTGTTCACCACATCCTCCACGCTGCGGTCGTGCCCCAGGTGGATCACCTCGGCGCCGGTGCTCTGGATGATCCGCCGCATGATGTTGATGGCGGCATCGTGACCATCGAACAACGAGGCGGCGGTGACCACGCGGATCTTGTGCTTGGGGACGTATGGAGGGGCTACGGCTGTTGACATGCCGCGAAAATACCGGTGCGCGGTCGAAAGCGTGAAATGGAAGGTGGGTTTGGGCGTGCCCCCTCGCACCCTTCGACTTCGCAGAGCCTCCGCTCAGGGTTCTCGGGGTCCGGCTCTTCGCTGTACTCCTCCCCCTCGCACCCTTCGACTCCGCTGCGCTACGCTCTGGGCCCTCGGGGTGCGGGGTGCCGCTGCGATCCGTCACGCGGGTTCAGTGCTCCACCCTTACACTTCGGTGCACCAACCACACCACACCCGGCGCGGAACATGGCTGCCGCCCTGAACGCGGCCGTCCCGTTCAACCCGTATCCGCTTATCCCATTTCGCACGAAGGCGTAGGCTAGAGATACGAAGGGATCACTAAACAGGACGATACGGCGGGGGCGTTGCATAGCATGGGCTGCGGAACGATCACGACGGAGAAGTCATGCGGAAAGAGACCGAGTAGTTCGGCCTACGTCTTAGTGCGAATTGGGATCAGGGTTTCAGGAAGACCAACCGTTCCTTTCCCGCCACCAACGTATACATGCCCGAAGCAGCCGTGGTGTACCAGGCATCCATCCGCCCGCGATCGCCCGTGGCCAACAGCCGCCCGTGCCTGTCGAAGGCCTTCCAGTGCTTCACGTGCGTACCCAGTCGATCCTGGATGCTGCCGGCCGAGATGATCCCTTGCACGGGTGCCGGCACTTCCGCATGCCCGTGAACACCCGTCGTAACGGAGAGATCGAAGGTGGAGACCAGGAGGGTGGTGCTCTCGAAGAGGATGTTCAACGTGTCGTGTGTGGCCGCCGAGATCAGGTGGAGCATGCTTCCGTTCAGCAGCGCATCCTCCGGCATATCGTGCGTATCCGCGATGTCGTTCACCCAAGCCTCCCCGAGCACTGTGCCGGTGGTCGGGTCCAGCGCACGGATCATCACATCCTGGCCTTGGTCGAGGTGGCGGTCTGCTGGCGATACCAGCACCACATGGTCCTCATTCGCCAGGATCCGCGTGTTCGGGTACGCGGACGTCAGGTTCAGCGTGTCCATCCAAACGCGCCCGTTGCTCCTGGAGTAGGCGATCACGGAACCGCGGTCCAACGCCACCAAAATGCTGCCCTGGGACGGTACCACGGCCACGGAGGCCAGGTATGGCGAAAGGCTCAGGCTGTCCTCGAAGGACCACACGCTCTGCCCGGTGGTGGCCTCGGTCATCCGCATCAGCACCTTGCCCGCATAAGTGGTATGCACCGTGAGCATGGTATCGCCGGCCCATGGTACGGTCATGGCGGGCGAATTGACCACGAAGCCGGTGGTATCCTCCAGGTAGGCAGACCATTCCACGCTGCCATCCACGCTGTTGAGAACGACAAGCCGAGGCACGTCCGTGAACGCTCCGGGATGGTCCACCATGGCCGTGACCAACAGATGGCCCGCTGCGTTGAAGTTGGCGGAGAATTCGCGCCAAGGATGGCCGGTGGGGAGCTGCCAGCTCCCCGTGCCACCCGCGTGATCGTAGCGGAAGCCGTGCAGTGTTCCATTCTGGTAGGCCAGCACGAAGGCGGAGTCGCCCGCGCCATTGACCAGCGGACCGCACATCCGTGCCACGTTCTGCAGCCCGGCATCCACGGTCCAAGGCACCGTGCCATCCAGGTCGTACAACCGCGTGCGGACACCGATCCCAGCGCCGGATGCCACACGCTCGGCACCGATCATCGCATTCCCGAAAAAACTCCGCCCGCCCTGGTGGTACACGGTATCGCCCGACGATAGGGACCAGACCGGATCGCCTGTTGCGGCGTGGATCAGGCTGCTCTGGGAAATGTTCTCCCAGCTGTGGCCCACCAGCAAACTGTCATTCCGCACCGCCATGCCCACGGCCACGTCACCGTAGCCGGTCATGAATGTAGGCTCGGGGAAGCGGTGCTCCCAAAGCAACGGCAGTTCGGGTTGGGCCTGGACCACCAGCGCTGAAGCGGTCATGAACACCAAGAGCATTCTCATTCCATCCGAGTTGTTCATATCGTCGTTCGATCAGCAAGTTCGCAGGACATCACGCTCGTCCACGCGCAAAGTCCGATCCGTTGCACTATGGTGAGCACCGCCTCACGATCCCGTCCTCCACGGCTCATGCCACGCCTTCCCCACGACCCTGCAAGGAGTTCGTTACCGGCCCCATGCCGGTCACTTCCAGGATCTCCGTCTCGTACAAGGTAGGGGATCCAATGGCGAGCGAATGAAAGTATGAGTTGATCAGGCCGCCCGGGCGGGCTGTCCGCTGTGGTGGCCTGGCCCGGGCCGGCGTCACCGGGGCTGCGGGGTCCCTCCTACCGTCGGGCCTCCTCGCTCCACGGTGCCGCATGGCCCGGCCTGCGGCCAGCCGTCGCTCCCATCCCTGGCGGAGATCCCGTATGGAACGCTCACTCCCCTGAAGGATCCCTGAATCGCTCCATCGCCTTCCAATACACATGAGAAAGATCTCCCGCCTCCGGGAGCTCCAACAAGTAGGGCAGGAACCAGATCGGCACCAACGTGGGATCGATGTCCCAGAGCGTACCGTCATCCGTCCGCTTCATCTCGCAGAACAACTGGGCAGAACCGTGCTTCGAGTTGTCCCATAGGTAGGCATGGTAGGCGATCGATAGCGCTTCAGGCAGATTCGCCATGGTCCGATGGTAGCGGCTGATGATCTTGTCCTTCGGCACATCATGGCCACCCTGTTTCACGCGGATATCCTTCACCCGTTGGACGTTGATCGCAGGATCTTCCGTGGAAATGAAGTAGAGGTACACCTTGTAGCCCATTGCTTTGGCCCGCTTCATCAGTTCCAACTTGTTCGGGTGACTGAACACCGTCTCGAGCGAGAACTTGCGCTTCGCAGTGAGCAGCTCATCGTACAGGAACTGCGCGATCAGCTGGGCCACACGGTCCTTTGGCAGTGAAGGTTTGGAACGTACGCGATCGCTGGTCCAGACCACGCCATGCTCCAGGTCCTTCAGCATGAACTCCTTGTCCAACAGACCGGAAGCGGCCGCAAAGGCCAGGAAGCGTTCGGCATCAAATTCAAGCTCGAAGGGCGCAAGGTCGTAGCCCTTGCCGAGGGCCTTCGCAATGTCATCCGCGTTGATGTACGCACCCAGATCCACGGGACGGCCGTTCACCCGGGCCTTGCGTACCGCATTGATGATGGTCGTCTTTCCGGACCCGTTCGGCCCAGCGAACATCCGCAAGCGCAGCGATCGCGCCATGGCCGTTCAGGCAGCAGGAAGCTTGATCCGCTTCACCCGCTTGGTCACCTTGCCGGACTTGTCCACCTTCACCAGCCAGCCTTCCTTCACCACCAGCAGTTCATCCACGTGATCGAAAGCAGAACGGCTCGCGGACTTGGTGGCTGTGGTAGACACGCGACGCAGGGTCTTGCTCGTGAGCGGCGCTTTGGCTGCCTTACGAGGATTGCGGGCCGTTTTGGTCTTTGATGCCATGGTCGAAAGTTACGGAACCGACGGACCACTGCGGAACGAGGAACATGAGGCTTACGTTCATCGAGTTGGCCAAGGTAGCATTCCCTCATCCCCGTCCGGCCCGTACATTCGTTCATCATGCGCACAGCCCTCCTCCCCCTGGCCTTGCTCCCCCTGCTGGCCACCGCTCAGATCCCCAACGGTGGCTTCGAAACGTGGGTGGATCAAGGATCATACCTGGACCCGATGGGCTGGCTCACCTACAACGAGATCCCCACGGTCGGTGGCCCCACGGTGGAACAAGGCACACCGGGCCACCCCGGCGGCTTCCATGCCGTGATCACCACGCGCCAATCCCCGGGCGGCGTCATGGCGATCCAAGGTTGGCTCTCGGTCGGCACATCCTCCAGCCATGCCGGCTTCCCCTATGCCCAACGCCCCGCCATGCTCACCGGCCAGTGGCAATACGGCATCCAACCCTTCGACACCGCTCAGGTCCAGGTGGCGCTCAGCAAGTGGAACAGCGTAACGTCCAGTACCGACCTCATCGCATTCGGCTCATTGGAAGTGACGGGTACACTGGCCACCTGGCAGGCATTCTCCGTTCCCCTCGACTACCTCGGCACCGGTATCCCGGACACCGCCTTCATCCAGATCGTCTCCAGCACCAACTTCCTAGCGCCCGTGCCCGGCAGCTTTGTCAAGGTGGACGATCTCGCGTTCTCCGGATCGACCGGTGTGGGAGAGCAGGATCCCTCCACACGCATCCATGTCTTCCCCAACCCCGGCACCACCCACTTCTCGCTTTCCCTCCCGCCCGGCCCGCACACCATCACCCTCCTCGATGCCACCTGCCGCGTGGTGCTTCAACAGCGCACCACCGATCCCCGCCCGTTGGTATCCACGGAAGCACTTCCGGCCGGGCTGTACCGCATCAGCGTCCGCGATGGTTCCGGCAGGTTGACCGGCACAACGTGGGTGAAGGAGTAGCACGGCGCGATCACATGCCGGATCAGAAGCCCCGATCGCATGGGGTCGGTTCAGCGTTACGTTCGCTCTTCATCACATTCATTCGGTATGCGCCTGTTCGCCTTCCTCGCCATGCTGCTTCCGTTGTGGGCCCCGGCCTGCACCGCCTTCATCCTCCACAATGGGGGGCGGACCTTCGTGGGCAACAACGAGGACTCGTGGTGTGTGGAAGGCCGCGTGCGCTTCGTGCCCGGCGAGGCTGGCCGGCTCGGCGCGGTGTACTTCAGCAGTTGGCGGGGGCATCCATACCTGCCCTGGACGGACCAACTGGGCATGAACGAGGTCGGACTCGTGTTCGACGGGCTCACGGTCCAGCCGATGGACGTAGCGCCTTCGCCGGGCAAGCCGCCGCTTGAGTTCAATGCGCTGACCAACCGCATGCTGGAGCAGTGCCACGACGTTCCGGAAGCGGTGGCCTTCCTGCGGAAACATGACCGGATCCTCCTGCATCAGAGCATGATCTTCCTGGCAGATGCGCAGGGCCGTTACGCGGTGGTGCAGAACGACACCATCCTGCTGGGCGACGAGCCGTACTTCGCGGTGGGCAACTGGCGGCTGGCACGCGATACGGACATGGACGCCATTCCCATTCCGCGCCTGCAACAAGGTCGTACGCTCCTCGAGGCGGGTGTTGCGCCTACGGTGGACGGCGCGTGGTCCGTGTTGGAAGGCATGAAGTCCTGCCGGAAGTTCCTGGGGAACGGCACCTTCTTCAGCACGCTCTTCGAACCTGACAGCGGCCTCGTGCACCTGGCTTTCTATCACGACTACGAACACCGGATCACCTTCGATCTGCACGCGGAGCTGCGAAAGGGCGCGCACACGCTGGACCTGCCTGCACTCTTCCCCCCGAACAAGGCCTACCAAGCGCTGCAGGCGTACCGCACGCCCTTCCACCAACGCTGGCTGTTCCAAGGGTTGATGGCCTGTGGCGTGGCGGCTGTGCTGTGGGTCCTCATCCTCGGCGTGCGGGTGCTCATGAACGGGCTGCGTAGGATCCGTAGGCTGCCGGTGCGTACGAGTTGGCCGTTGGTGGTGGCCGGTCTCGGGCTGGTGGCCTTGGTGGGGCTGGTGGCCGTGCTACTCACGCTGGAAAAGGTCTTCTACTTCGGCCTGGGCGATGTGCATCCCGCGCTGGCCTCGCTGCCGTATTTCCTGCTCGTGGTGGCGGTGGTACTGATCCTTCGAGCGCATCGGTATCGGAGCGAGCGCTGGCCGCTACTGCCGGCGCTGGCCCTCTTGCTTCCCGCACTGGCCGGGTGCGCATACTGGGGCTTCTTTCTACCGCATTGAGCGGTGGGACTTCCGTATCGGGTTTAATCGCCGCACTACGGCGTTTTCTGTCATGCTGCCTGCTCTGTCGGGGGCTGCCGTGGCCTCGAAGCCATGTCCTTCCCTTGGTTCCAAGTTCCCGTTAGACCAGCGCCTCATCCCGGAACACGTAGCGCTTCTCCCCGGTCATCGGGTCCTTATCCACTTTCGGTTTGGCGAAGACCTTGTGCGCCAGGTACAGCGCGATCGCTCCAGTGGAAATGCTCAAGAGCCTACCGGACAAGGTCCAAGGATCGCCGCCATCCTTCACGAAAAGGCTCAGATCGCGCATCAACCCGAACACGCCCACCACGTTGCCCCAGCCCACCCACTCGAACACCTGCCCCTGCCAGCGGTAGAGGCTCCACCCCATGAGCAATGTGGCAATGGGGATCAGGCTCAGGTAGGCCGTCGCTTGATCCAGGTGGACCCCGCTGCTGAAGACCTGCCGCAGGATACGCAGTACGGCGGAGAGCACGATGATCGCCAGCAGGGCGAGGTGCAAGGTGCGGTACTTCTCACGTGCATACGAGGTGGGCATGTAACGCAGCCATTCGGCCAGCTTCCCCGGCTTCACCTCGGGGAACTCCATCCGCAGGTTGTCGAACACCTGCTGCTTGGGTATGCCGAAGCCCAGCAGTTCCACCGCCTTGCTCTTGGCCGCCTTGTTGCTCATGGCAGCGCGAAGATCGGTCGGCGCATCCGTCCGCGCCTGCCGGTCAGCAGGTGCGCCGACCGTTCATCAACTCGTCTAGGTACACCCCAGGGTGATCACGCATGTGATCCCTCGTGGCGATGCGATCCGTGGGATCCAACCACCAGAGTTCTCCTTGCACTATCCTGGCATCCCAAAATACGACCCACCGCACGCAACGCCTTTTACCAGTCCCAGAACAAGGCATCCACCCCGGTGGTGTCTACAGCGCCCACTACCGCATCCGCCCACCTCACCCTACCCTACCCCTCCCCTCGCTCAATGCTTCCCCATCAGGTATTCCGCCATGGCCTGGTAGGCCGGGAGCGAGGTGGCATCGTTGGCCGTGTTGGCCGCCACCGGATGGGAGGCCAGGCGCACGATCACCATTTCGGCTTTGGGGTCGATGTAGATGGCCTGGCCATACACACCACGGGCCATGAAGGCACCATGCGCATTCCCGGTGACCCACCACATGTCCCGGTAGGACCAGCCCCGCAGTTCGGTGTACCCGGACTTGGCGAACACCTCCTTGCTTCCGCCCGCCATGATGTCCTCCACCGCGCGCTGGGGGATCACTTGCTCCCCCTGGTGGCGCCCCTTGTTGCGGATCAGCTCCCCGAAGCGCGCCAGGTCACGCAACGATGCGTTGAGGCCGCCGCCCGTGAAGGAGGTGCCCAAGGCATCCACCTGGTAGTATCCGTCCTGCTCCATGCCGATGCGCCCCCAGATCCGCTCCGCAAGCAGCTCGTCCACTGGTTTGCCCGTGGCCCGGGCGATCACCCAGCCCAAGGCGTCCGCGTTCACCGTCTTGTAGTGGAAGGCCGCGCCATGCTGCCCATCCTTCCGCACCGTTTCCAGATAGGCGCAGTAGCCCAAGGGCCCACGACCGTCCCCGGGCATCCGGTTCGGCTCGCCCGCGGCGCCGAACATCCACACATCGGCCTTTGGGTCCGCATAGTTTTCGCTGTAGCGAAGGCCGGTGGTCATATCCATCAGCTGACGCACGGTGGCATCGCCGAAGGCCGATCCGGCGAGCTCGGGCACGTAGAACGGCACGGGTTTGTTCTCGTCCAGCACACCTTCGGCCACCAGCGTGGCGGCCAGGGTACCGTTGAATGATTTGGTGAGCGACATCACCACATGGACATCGTCGGGACCCAAGGCGCCGAAGTAGCGCTCGTATACCACGCGGCCGCGATGCATCACCAAGATCCCGTCCGTGTAGTTGGCCCACAGCGACTGCTCCCAGGTCACGGTGGTGTCGGCGTGCCAAGGCTTGAACACCACCTTGTCGATGCCGGGATCCAGCGCGAAGGGCAAGGCCATGGGCGCAACGCTCCCACGCGAAACACGGACCGTGGGCATGAGCTCGCGCATGTGCACCACGCTCCAGCGCAAGGCCGGGAAGCGGAAGAAGGAACCGTCGGCCACATGCACCACACGGTCGGCAGGCGGCGGCGTGCCTTGCATCCAGCCGAGGCGCACAGGGTCGCTCTCCTGCGCGGACAATGGTTCGGGGCCCTTGGTCTGCGCGACCAGGCCGAACGGGAATGCGGCCATCAGCAAAAGGGTTGGTAGATGGTGCTCCATACAACCAAGGTACGGCGGGCGGCCATGCACCTTCAACGCCGTAGAGCACCTCCCTTGCACGAGACACCGACCCATGATCCATACGTGGGGGATCAACTCCACCAACTCCACCAACCCCACCACCGTTCCATGCGAACGCCCCGCACGATCCCATCGGACCATGCGGGGCGCTCAACCCTTCAGCCTGCTCTTACGAAGCCTTGGCTCCGGGAGGGATCGGTGCCGGCACCACGTTCTCCACGGGCTTGGTGCTCTTCAAGTAGGCGAACATCGCCTGCATGTCCTCCGCCTTCATGTCCACCATGTTCTGCCACGGCATGGGCGGCAGCAACAGGCGCGAGCCTTCCAGGCCCTTGTACAGGCCGTGCCGCAAGGCGCGCTCGAACTGCTCATAGGTCCAGTTGCCGATGCCCGTTTCGTCGCTGGTGATGTTGGCGGCGAAGGTGGTGCCCCACGGCCCCACGGCGGCGGTGAGGTCCATGGCCATCAGTGCCCAGGCCTCGGCGTTCGCGGGCACCGGTGGCAGCGGGCGGTCGGCGGGGTATCCGCTGAGGATGCGATCGGGATCGAGGTAAGGTCCTTGCGGCCCCATGAGCTTGGGCGAGTGGCAGTCGTTGCAGCCCATGATGCCCACGAGGTAGCGGCCCCGCTCGATCTTGGAGGCTTCGGTCTCCACGGCAGGTGCGAGTGCTTCTGCTGTCGGCTCGGGTTTGGGGCTGCCGCCGCATGCGGCCAACAGGGCCGTGGCGAACAATGCGCTGAAAGGCTTCAGTGTCTTCATCGGTTGGGTTGATCTTGGGGACTGGACGCCCGGGTGGTGTGGTTTGTTACAGCGCCGCTCCCGGAACGATCTTCGTGACCGGTTCCACCCTCCGGTATCCGCCCTGCATGCGCACCCACCCCATCATCGCCACGCTGCTCCGCCTGCGGCCGCTCTCCGATGAGGCCATCGCCGACCTGCACGCCATCATCCGGATGGAACAGCTCGAGCGCGGCACCGAACTGCTCCGCATCGGGCAGGTGGCACGGAACATGTTCTTCATCCACAAAGGGCTGGCACGCGTGTACTACCACCGCGAGGACAAGGACGTCACCGACTACTTCGCCATCGACGGGCAGTTCATCGGCGCCGTGCCCAGCCTGTTCACGCAGCAGCCCACGCACAAGGCCATCGAGCTGGTGGAGGACTCCGAGGTGTACCATTTCACCTCGAAGGACTTCGAGGCCTGCTGCGCCAAGCACCACGACCTGGAGAACGCCGCGCGCCGCCTCACGACCTTCGCCGTGATGCAGGAACAGCAACGCATCGAAAGCCTGCGCTTCCATTCCGCCGCCGAGCGCTACGCCCTGCTGGAGCGCACCTACCCGGGCATCACCAACCGCTGCCCGTTGCAATACATCGCCTCCTACCTCAACACCACCCCGGTGAGCGTGAGCCGTATCCGGGCGGGCAAGCAATAGGTCGTCGGGGCGTGTCCCCTTGCCGCGCGCAGGGCCCTCGCACGGGGCCGGGTGCTCCGCTATAGTTGCCGGTGGCCCGGCCTGCACCCACGGCGCTCCGGGGTCTGCTCGTGCCTCGCAGCCTCCTCGCATCGCCCGCCGCGGCGGGCTGCACGTGGCTGCCGGGCCGCGCCTCCGGCAAGCTGCCGCTCCGCCCCCTCACGCAGCTCCCGTCCGGCGGGAATGATCACGGTATGCGCCCCGCTCCGTCCACTTCCTACCGCGCCAACGCACTTCTTAACACATGTAAAGTGCAAGCCCATTGCGGCCCGGAAGCTTTGTCCCCGCAATGGAAAAGCAACACATCACCATCATCGGCGGGGGCATCGCGGGGCTTACCACCGCCATCGCGCTCAAGCGTATCGGCCACACCGTATCGGTGTTCGAGGCCGCCCCGCACCTCCGCCCCGTGGGCGCGGGCATCAGCCTCGGCCCCAACGCCATCAACGCCTTCGCCGCGCTGGACCTCAAGCAGGCCCTGCTCGGTCGTGGCCGCCTGGTGCGCACCTTCCACATCCTCGACCACCGCGGTGGTATCCTTACGCGCACCCAGGTACCGTCGGACCTGGGGCCGGGCGTGCTCTGCATCCACCGCGCCGACCTGCATGCCTTCTTACTGGAGCAACTGGACCCCAAGGAGCTGCACACCGACCGCCGTGTAGCCTCCCTGGTGCAGGACCATGAGGGCGTCACCGTGCGATTCACCGATGGCGGCGAACACCACGCCGCACTGCTCATCGCCGCCGACGGCATCCGCTCCGCCGTGCGCCGCTGCGTACTGCCCCGGGTGCAGCCGCGCTACGCGGGCTACGCGGCCTGGCGCGGCGTAGTACATCTGCCCGGCATGGGCGACATCGCCTCGGAGACCTGGGGCCCCCGGGGGCGCTTCGGGATCGTGCCCTTGGCGGACGACCACGTGTACTGGTTCGCCACCAGCAACGCACTGGAGAACGATGCACGCTTCGCGGCCTTCCGCATCGCCGACCTCCAACGGCATTTCGCCGGGTACCACACAACGGTGCGCCAGGTGTTGGCCCACGCCAGCGACGAGCACCTGATCCAAGGCGGCATCCACGACCTGCCGCCGCTGGAGCACTTCGCCCACGGCCGGGTACTGTTGATCGGCGACGCGGCCCACGCCACCACGCCCAACATGGGCCAGGGCGCGTGCCAGGCCATCGAGGACGCGGTGCTGCTGGCGCATTACCTGCACAACACGCCCGACGCCACCACGGCGTTCCGCGCCTTCGAGCAGGACCGAATGCCGCGCACCAGCTGGGTGGTCCGCAACTCGCGCACCATCGGCGGCGTGGGGCAATGGCAACATCCGCTGGCGATCGCCCTCCGCAACGCGCTGATCCGCCGCGTGCCGCCCAGGATCGGCCAACGCCGATTCGACCTGGCCAACAACGTGCGCTTTCCGCACATCCCCGCGGTATCGGAACCGGGCCTGGAAAAGACCACATCCACCAGAACGCGCATGGCCGTCCACCACTGATCGCAACCCACGCACCATCAACATGGCCAGCATGCCCACCACCACACTTCTTGATGCAGGTCAAGCGGCCACGGCAACACGCGCTCGGAGCTTTGTACCGCCGAAAGGAACGACCACGATGCGCGCCGCGACAACATCCACCACAACCCCGCCCAAAGGCATGGACCTCGCCGCCTACAACCGCTGTGTGGACGCCCATTCCGACGCCCTGTTCCGCTTCGCGCTCAAACACCTGCGCGACCGCGACAACGCCAAGGACATCGTGCAGGACAGCTTCCTGCGCCTGTGGCTGAAGCTCGACACCGTGGACGAGAACAAGTGCCGCAGCTACCTCTTCACCACGGCGCACAACCTGATCGTGGACCGCTCGCGCCGCCACAAGTACGTGACGCGCTACGCCGATGGCCACGAGAACATCCTGGTGACGCACCAGCCCAAGCATGGCCTGAAGGATGAGCTGGACCGCCTACTGGACACCCTGCCACCGATCCAACGCTCGCTGGTGCTGCTGCGCGACCTCGAAGGCTTCGCCTACCAGGAGATCGCCGACATGACCGGCCTGGACATGACCAAGGTGAAGGTGTACCTGTTCCGGGCGCGCAAGGCGCTGCAAGGGCTGATCGGCGATCCGGCCTTGGTGGCGTGAGGACCTTGGGCGGGTCCAATCCCCCCCAAGGCCACCCACGGATACTGTGTCATAGGATGGAAAATGTCGTTTTTCTTCAACAACTGGTATCCTGCTCCGGCCACATCTTTGTAACACGGGAAGCATTCCGACCAGGCCACGAGGCATACCGGCGGACCCGTATGGTTCCACATCGGCATGTCTGTCAGCGACCGCCCCTCCCCACTGCACGCGATGGTCTATCGGGAGCACGCCCCTTCGGAGGCATTGAAGGGCGTGGTGGACCGCTATTGGTTCTTCCGCTGCTCCGGTCCCGATGTGGAGACCAGCGTGCAGCAGTGCATTCCGCTCGGGGTGTCGGAATTGATCGTGAACCTGCGGGGCACCACGCGGGCCTTCGTGAACGGCCAATGGGAACGCATGCCCGACACCCGTGTGGTGGGCATGCAACGCGAGCCGTTGAAGTGGGTGGCGAGCGGCAATTGCCTGATGATGGGCGTACGCCTCTTACCCGAAGCGGCCATCGAGGTGTTCGGCGCACCGTTGAAGGTGGTCGACCCCATGTTCATGGGCACACGTGATCTGTTCGGGCCAGGACTGCACCAAGCCTTGGAACCGGTGGTGGAGGCGCAGGACGAAGCGGGGGCCATCGCACTGATGGAGGACTTTCTGATGCAACGTTTGGCCCGTGGCACCAGGTCATCCGTGCGCCTCTCCTCGGCCATGCAGCAGATGCGCGGCCATGGCCTGGGCTTCGACCACCGCACCTTGGGCGATAAGCTCTTCGTGTGCGACCGGCAGGCACAACGGTTGTTCAAGGAACACCTGGGCCTGAGCCCGGTGGCCTACCACCGCATCGTGCGCTTCCGCAAGGCGTACGAACAAGCCACGGAGCGCACCATCGAACGCTGGAGCGACCTCGCGTTCGACCTCGGTTACTCCGACCAGGCTCATTTCAACCGCGACTTCAAGACCTTCGCCGGCGTAACGCCCGGGAGCCTGCAAGAAGGCAAAGCCCCCTTCTACCTGCTGCGGAGGCGCTTTTCCGAAAGCCTGCAGGGCCTCTTCTTCCTCTGATCGACCTCGCGGCACCCGCGGTTCCACCGTGATCCAGCTCACGCGAGGACCGCCCAAGCGGAATGTCGCTTTTCGTCAATGATCCGTCGCATTCGTTCAAGGCCGAGGGGCCACGGCCGCGCCTATTTCGCACCGTTGAACGAACGCTGCCCAATGGCCATGGACCTCGCCGCCTACAACCGCTGTGTGGACGCCCATTCCGACGCCCTGTTCCGCTTCGCGTTGAAGCACCTGTGCGACCGCGACAACGCCAAGGACATCGTGCAGGACAGCTTCCTGCGCCTGTGGCTGAAGCTGGACACCGTGGATGAGATCAAGTGCCGCAGCTACCTCTTCACCACGGCGCACAACCTGATCGTGGACCGCTCGCGCCGCCGCAAGTTCGTGACGCGCTACGCCGATGGCCACGAGAACATCCTGGTGGCCCACCAGCCCAAGCATGGCCTGATAGATGAGCTGAACCGCATGCTGGACACCCTGCCGCCGATCCAACGCTCGCTGGTGCTGCTGCGCGACCTCGAAGGCTTCGCCTACCAGGAGATCGCCGACATGACCGGCCTGGACATGACCAAGGTGAAGGTGTACTTGTTCCGGGCGCGCAAGGCGCTGCAGGAACGCATCGGCGACCCTACGCTGGTGGCGTGATCCATCATGGTCCTTGCAAACTGCCTGTATCCTACCTCCTGCTTAACGCGTCCAGGAACCAACCATTTCCTTCCCATGCACATCGATCGGAACTTGCCCACTGTGGAACCCGGCATGAGCTTCCACAACCCCAGGATCAAGGACCGCGTGTCCTTCCTGGAAACGGCCGCAAGCAGCGGTGGACTCCACACCGTGGTGTGCGTTGACCTGGCGCCCGGCGGCGGCAATACCCTGCACTGGCACCGGCACTTCGATGAAACCTTCAGACCGGTGGAAGGCACCCTCGGCATCCAGCTGGAGCGGCAGGAATTGCGGCTCACTCCCGGCGAACAGACCACCGCACCGCGCGGCAAAAGGCACCGGTTCTTCAATCCATCCTCCACCGAACCCATCCGGTTCCTGGTGGAATTGAAACCCGCCAGTGATGGGTTCGAACGTTGCATCGCATACGCCTACGGGCTCGCCGACGATGGCCTCACCTCCTCCACCGGCGTGCCCAAGCGGCCCGCCGACCTAGCGATGCTGGCCTATTGGGGCGACACCTACATGCCCGGCATCATGGGCTTGGTGATGCGCCTCTTGCACCGCTGGGGAGGCCGCCTCGTCCGAAAAGAGAAGAACCTCGAAGCGCTTCTCCGATACCTGTCCACCGCAAGGCATCGCAGGGACTCCGCACCTCAACCCGCCTAAGCACCACCCGAACCACCCGCTTCCACATGACCATCCTGCTTCACTTCCTGCGGATCCTGCTGCTGTGCACCTGGCCCATCCTCTGCGCCCTGCTGGCGTGGATCGCACCGCAATGGACCCAAGCCCAGGACAGCACCTACGCCATCCGCCCACGCCTGCTGCTGGATCTCCCGCTGATCGATGCGCCCTACGCGTGGCATGCGGCGCAGATGGCTGCCAACAAACGTGCAGGCCTCACCGACGGCACGGAGGCAACGGTGAACGCGGGCGACCTGCTGCGCGGCCATGAAAGCCCCTCCATGCAACAGGTACTGGCCGTGACCAAGGACCTGCACGCCACCAACTACTACTTCACCAACAAGCTGTGGAACGGCCTGATCGAACCCACGAACAGGAAACGCTACCTGTGGAACCGGATCGTAGCGAACGCGCAGGCCGGTGTGGTGGACTACCTGCTGGCCTACCAGCTCATGGTGTTCGGCCCGGCCTGGATGCACGAGGAGTTCCACCGCAACGGCACCACCCTGCGGGGCATCTCCACCTTCAACGAGACCTATTACCGTTTCGGCGGCGGCATCGCGAGCGCTTCGGTGACGCACGTGTCCGACAGCGACATGGTCCGCTTCAAGCGCGAGGCGCCGAACGAGCTCGTCCGCAGCTTCGCTTCGGGGATCGAAGGCCAGTACGCCCTGCTGCGCAACATGCAGCAGGACAACTTCTTCGAGCGCACGAACTACCCCAACGTGGCCATGAACATCCTGCTCACCAAGCAGGCCGTGGGCTACGTGCGGCAATTCCGCGCATCGGACTACGACCGCAGCATCGACACCATGAACTACTACGGCGAGCAGGTGGCCGAACGCGACTTCGTGGGCTGGGACTTCACCGCCTGGGTGTACGACCTGCACCGCCCCGACGAACCCTACACCGCGCGGGGCACGCATCCCTTCGGCCCGGGCATCGACCGGGTGATCAAGCGCGCAGACCTCACGCCCGAGGAGGACGCCTACCTGAAACGCATGGGCGACCTGCAGTACCTCAACTTCCTCTCGCCCGACATGATCGGCATACACGGCATCCGCCTGGGCCACGATACCCGCTTCACCTTCGCCGTGCGGCACGTGCTCACCTCTTTCGGCTACGACCTCGGCGGCGACCTGCTGCTGGACCGATGTGGCCGCCATTGGTTGCTGGGCATCCATACCTACCACAACCACGGGAGCAGCTTCGGCGGCGTGGAACTGATGCGGAAGGGCTTGCGCCTCGGCCATGGTGACCGGCCGGCCCAGCTGGACCTGCGCGGCATGCTCTGGGTACAGCCCGAGAACAGCGGCTTCTACGATACGAAAGGGAAGGCCGGCGGCCTGCTCACGGTGCGCGCCGCGTTCCCGCTGGGCGGATCGCTGAAGGCCTACGCCGAGGCCGAGGGAAAAACACAAGGCTGGGTGATGGCGAACCCGTACCTGAAGGACAACCTCAGTATCCGGGCGGGAATCGCGTTGGATGTGCGGAGGTGAGCGCCCCAACCGTTCATCAACGGCCTTCCCCGGTCGTCACACGACCAGTAACTTCTCATACCCCGTGCGCGTCTGCTCCTTCAAATCAAAGATCGATACGCATGAAACAGATCCTTACTCTCTTCGCCTTTGGTTCCGTTGGATCGGCCATCGCGCAACCCACCCTAACCTTCGCTGGCAATGGGCCTACCCAGGGCACCAGTTACGAATGGCACTTCAGCGACCATATCGCACCGGGAACCGCTGGCCCCGGACAAGTGTGGGACTTCAGCAGCCTGACCACTGATAGCACCGAGGTCGTCACCCTGGTGGATCCCGCCACTACCACCTTCGGCGCCCAGTTCCCCACGGCCACCGTGGCCGAGGTGAGCGACGGTTCCACCGCCTATTTCAGGGTGGGTACCAATGGCGTATACCTGCTCGGTTATGAAGGTGAAGGCATGGCCGTGGTCTATTCCGACGAAGGGCGCTTCATGAGCTTCCCATGCAGCCACCAGACCAACTGGACGGACACGTACAGCGCCACCTTCGAGGATGAAGAACTGGAGGTGATCATGGCTGGCAGCATCGAGGGGGAAGCGGATGCCTATGGTACCCTGATCCTCCCGACCGGTACGCTCACGAACGTACTGCGTGTCCACTGGGTGCAAGAGGAAGAGACCACCTCTGGCATGTTCACGTTCAACACGGTGTTCGACAATTACCTGTACTACGTTCCTGGCCTTCCCTATCCCGTGGTACAGACCATCAGCGCCACTTCAGAGGTCCTTGGCAACACCATCACCAACGAATTCACCCAGTGGATCGCCGATCTGAGCACCACCACGCCCGAGTTCTCCCAGCACGGCACTCAGCTTCAGATCCACCCGGTGCCCACCAACGAAGTGTTGAACTATGAAATGCCCGGCCACTTCCGTGGCACGAACACCATCGCCATCACCGACGCCAGTGGTCGCACGGTGCTCGAAACGCAATACACCACCACGAACGGCACCAAAGGGATCATCGAAACCGGCATGCTTCCCGCAGGGATGTATCAGCTCACGGTGATCGACGCGAAGGGCGAAAGGGCCACTGCACGGTTCGTGAAAGAGTAACCGCCCGAAGACCATCATGAGCACGGCGCATGTTCCCATGCGCCGTGCTTGTTCGTGATGGGCGCTCCCACCCGATGCGAGGGCGATACGTGTTCGGTCTCCAACGTATTCCTTGGGAACAGCTAAAGCCAGAGGATCCGTCGCTTCATTGTCCTCATTTACTCACCGCAAGACCTGTTCCATAGGCCCTGCTACTTGGCAGGTCTTCCGGATCGGCCTGCGAAAGAATAGCCGCGCATCCTCGGCCGTTGTTGGATCCGCCATGAAAGAAGAAGCCCCCTTCGGCAAGGACCGAAGGTCCGCATGGCCTCACGCAAGAACTACGGTTAGGTCAGTGCTGGGCCAGCAGCGCTTTGGTGTGATCATATCCGATCCGTTCGATCTCGCCCACATACCTCAGGTCGAACATCCCGAATCGGTCCAGTTCCTGCGGCTCGATGTACGCTCGACATCCTTTAGCGGACCGCGCCACCATTTCGCGGAAGCTCAGGTGGAACACCCGATCCACGGTGGCCCGCCACGTGCCATGCGGGTCGTACTTCGGCAATGGGTTCACATAGACGGCGATGGTCTCGTTCCGTCGTCGATTGAACGGCTCAATGGGCAGGTTGTTGCTCAGCCCGCCGTCCACGTACGGCACCCCGTCGATGACCATGGCGGGGAACACCAGCGGCACCGCGCACGAGGCGAGCAGCGGGGGGATCAGTTCGCCGCTCTTGAAGATCCGCTGACCACCCTGCTGAAGGTCGGTGGCGGTAACGAACAGCGGGACCCTCAACTCCTCGAAGGTGTGAACGGGCAGTTCGGCGTTCAGGATCTCACGGATGCGTCGTTGGGTGAGCCGATCACCGCGCAGCACGCGCCAACGGGTCAGGTGGAGTCGCCAATCGGAGATCACCAGCCGTCCGAGTTCGTCGGGATCCACCCCGGCAGCGATGAAAGCACCTACCAGTGCCCCTGCGCTGGTGCCGCTGATGGCCGAAGGCACGATACCGACCTCCTGGAACGCGCGAAGCACCCCGATATGGGCCACCCCACGAGCACCTCCACCGGAAAGGACGAATGGGAGCCGTTCCATGACCGCGAATTTCGGTCGATCACGCCTTGGTTGGATCGCCCCTTGGCCAAGGATGATATGGACTTCATGTGAACGGCCAGTTGTGGATACGGTACTCAGCGATCCGGTTGATCTTCTTCAGGCCATCACCAAGAGAACTGTCCCAGTGGCCCCGGTCCGCCGGATCGTCCTTGGAAAAAGCCACGCATCCTCGGCCGGGGATCGAGCGTCCAACGGGAACGACAGAACAGGCCCATCCATCCGCTCATCCGTGGTACAGGCCACCATCGACACCAAGGGGCCGACCTGGGCCACTGGCGAACCAGCGTATCCCATCCGCCACGGCAGGGCGAATCAGTCTGGTGATCAACGAGGATCCATGGAACATACCTTGCGCGCCCCCCGCAATCACTTCAATTCCGAAAGCGACCAAGCCCTAATGCGCTACCTCTTCCCAATACTTGGCCTATTGCTCAACCCAATTCAGGTCTTGGCCCAAGCGCCCCCATTCGCATGGGCCCGATTCGCAGGGAACCAAGGCGCGCAACAGGCTTCAGGCCGGGCGATCGCCACCGACCACGAAGGTCATATCTATGTTGTTGGCATCGGAGCACCTTCTATCACCTGGGGAAGCTTCAATCTAACGAACAACCAACACTACATGGTCAAGCTCGACCCCGGCGGAACGGTACTCTGGGCACGTTCATTACCGATGCGAGCTGACCATTTAGCTACTGACAAGCATGGGAATGTGTTCGTCTCCTCCTCGGCTCAGGGATCGATCCTCTTGGACAACATCAATATACCAGGTGACCTGAACACCCCCAGTGTTCTCCTGGTGAAATTCGACCCGAATGGCACGGTGCTTTGGTACAAGAACCACACGCCGAGCAGTGGTCAATCCGCACCCGGCAAGGTTTTCACGGATGCGTCGGGCAACGTGTATCTCTGTGGAGCATTCAACACGAGCCTAACGCTCGTTGATCACACCTATGTTGGCGACCCCATGAACGGTTCAGTGGTATTCGCGGTGAGTTACACCGCCGACGGCACCTACCGACGGTCCAATGCAACGACCGCATTCCCCCCGACCGCAAGCCTTAACGCAGTGCCTGCGGCTACCTGCGACACCACCTTGGCCATCTATCGCGGCGGTGCTTTCGGCGGAGTGACCCAGGTGCAGGTCGGGGATCACACCCTTCAGGTGACCAGTGAGCAGGATCCCGCCTTTAACGCGTACATCATCAAGTGGAATCCCGATGGTGCCGTTGCTTGGGCCAAAGCCTCTGGCGGCATCGGGACAGAGAACATCAGCGATCTGATGGTGGACCGAGTCGGCCGCGTGGTGGTAAGCGGAGGGTTCTCTGGGCATTTTTTCGATCCAGATAGTGCCACGGTCTTCGGCCGCCGTCTATTCCTTCAAAGCCAGAGCTACAATCTGATGGATATGTTCGTGGGCGTATTCAACCCCGACGGTGAAACACAATGGGTCGAGCGAGCGGGAGGCAATCATGTTGATGGTGGAGCCCGGTTGACAGTGGACCAGATGAATAACGTATACGCATTCGGCAATGGCCAAAGCGGCTATATGTCATTCGGGCCATTGGTGATCTCACCCTATTCCGGCAGCTACTTGGCGAAATACACACGAAATGGCACCGTAGTGTGGGTCAAGCCTATGACTGCCGGCCAAGGAGACATGAACACCTGTTACGGTGCCTCGGTTGACCATCTGGGAAACATCTATGTCGCCGGTATGCAAAGCGACACCATCCGTCTTGACGAATTCGAGAACATTACACCTGCGTACAACAACTTCGACGTGTTCGTAGCTCGATTGAACAACTGCAGCTCAACGACCATGGAGATCTCATCATCAGGACCGTTGGAACTATGTGCCGGAGACAGTGTTGACCTCAGTGTTCCTGTTCAATTGGATCACTGGTGGAGCACCATGGCTGTGGACAGCTTCATCACTGTGACCCAGACCGGTCAATATTCGGTGATCGCAGCGGACGATGCAGGCTGCTTCGTATGGAGTGACACGTTGGAGATAGCGGTGTTCGAAGCCACTGAACCCACCGTATCCTTGGAAAACGGTGTGTTGTCAAGCTCAATAGCCAACACCTATCAATGGCTTCATGATGGTGACAGCCTTCCCGGTGCGACCTTACCGACCCACGACCCGGAGGTTCAAGGATTCTATTCTGTGATCACCAGTGATGAACATGGGTGCTACGCGACGTCCGAAGCCGTTTTCTTCAGTACGGTCGGCATACACGATCGCCCTCCCCTGGAATCAGAAATTCGCATCCTTGGCAATGGACGGGTTAGCCTCCAAAGCCCAGGTACAGTTAACAAGCTCCGGATCTTGAATGGCGTGGGGCAAGTCGTGTTCGAGTTTCAACGGCCGGACACCGATATGCTCGAGATCGAACTCCCAGCCCCCGGTGTCTACCTCGTACAAAGGCACAGCGCAGACCAAACATCCACACAAAGGTTCATCGCAGCACCGTAGCGTGTCTGAGCATGACCGGAAACTCGAATGACTGCTGCGCCGGGATCAACTTGCCCGATCGGCTGAACCGCCGACCCTTCGCAAGCTTTTCCTGTAGGCTTCTCCAAAGACCGGCCATTCATCGCTTCGGCCGGTCAAGGATCAACGTCAACCGATAGTATCCACAAAGACGATCACATTGCAACGAGCACCGGACCGTTCCCATCCAAATACAGCATAAGGTGGTAATGAAGGTAACCGGCCAACGCCAAGAGCGCGGGATCAGCAACGCCATCTTCCACCTGTGGTGGACCAAATGTGGCGGCATGAAGCCATGCCTACACAAGGAACTCAAGGATATTCAGGAGGACAACAGTCGTCTGAAGTGCATGAATACGAACCGAAGCATGATGTATGATACTCTCAAACGGGTGACGGAAATGCCGTGGGATGTCTGGCGGTCAACAAAATACCAATTCGCATTAAGCCATAGGTCAAAGATGCGAGGTGATCTTTTCGCATGACGATACGGCGGGGTCGTTGCATAGCATGGGCTAAGGAATGATCACGATGGAGCAGTCACGCGAAAAAAGATCGAATAGATCGGCCTACTCCTTCGTGCGAATTGGTATTTATTGAGTCGGCAGCATTCCATTTTGAGTTGGTCCAGCGGAGTTGATCAGAGAGATCACGAATCTGGTGGCAACTGGATCAAAACAAAATGGTGCCGTCTCTATAGATAACTCAGGCGATGGAACCGACCCACTGACCACGAACGCGCGTTAAAAGAGGGGATCCACCGGATCACCGGTATCCAACGCCGTGAAAACGGCGTGTTGTGCAGCGCAGGTCCGCCTCAAGCCCCCAGGTAACGGGCCAACCAGGTATCGCGCAGTCGGGCATGGAACCGTTCCCGCAAGTCGCCCATGGTGGGCACCAGGTCATCATAGACCATGGTATCACCCGACAATACCCCTTCCTTCAGCAGCTCGGGCAGGTCCTGCAAACGGCAGCTGGTGATCCCGGAAGGGCCATCGAAGACCACGATCATACGATCGGTGAGCATCAGGTTGAGGTCGTGCTCGAGTTGTTTGATGAAACCGACGCTCTTGTCGATGCTACATCCGCTGGCGAGCGCCTGATCCTCGTCCACGGCGAGGACCACGAAACGGTTATGGAGCACGTCCACCACGGCATCGAGCGGCGAGCCGTGGGCTGCCCACGAGCTGGTGAAGGCCGCGCCACGATCGCGCACCAGGTTCTGTTCGGCATGGCTAAGGTCCCGGGCGGTCTTGTACACCCAAAGGCGCGCGTGGGCAGGGAGGTCGGTAAGGCGTTTCGCGGGGGCAGGTGCGGTTGCGGTCATGGTCCGGATCACACGGTTTCGTTCAACACAGCGGGCACAAGGTAGGATATGCGCATGGTGGGCCGAAGAAAAAACCACGGGATGGTTGACAGGCCATGATCACCTTCAAGGACCAAGGCGGATCACCCGCCCCCTGCCGGTAACCGTGGCGCTCACCTCAGGATCGCCATGGTAAAGGACATCGCCCACATCGGAGCAACGAACGTTCAAGGCCTGTACGGCGCGGCACGTGATATCGGCGACACCACTGTTGTTCACGTTCACCACACGGGCCGTGAGGTCGCCCGCATCGATGGGGCCCATGAGGCCGCTGTACAGGTACGCCACCTGGCATCGCCCCCGCAAGCGTACATCGCCCGCACCGGTGTGCAGCCCCACGAAACAGGTGTCCACAGCGAGCGGAAGGTCCACACTGCCCTGGGCGTTGTGCTGTTCGATCCGGAACACCGTGCCACGCACGGTATCGGTAGCGCTTACGCGGCCCGTGCCCCGCAATTCGATCCGTTCCACGCCTTGCATCGGCACCCGTACGGTGATGCGCTTCCGCATGTCGCGTACCCAATTACATCGGTTGTCATCCCGGATCCGCAGGGTGCCATCCACCACCTCGGTACGCAGCTGCCCCAGGACATTGGCGCCGCCCTCCACCACCAATGCACCGTAGCCTGTATGCTCCAGCACAAGGTCCACGCGATCCTCCAACTCAATACGTGAATAGCGATCCACGACCCGTGCCTCCTGACGTGTGGGCCCCGCACTGGTCACGCAATCGTCCCACTGTTCCGGTTGGCAAGCCACCAGGAGGATCGCGAACAGGATCGACAGCGCCCTCATGACCATCGGTATCCCAATCCGAACTCCCAGTGATCGGCCACGGCGAAATGGCTCTTCAGCGCCAGATGCACCATCCAGTGGCGCCCGATGCGGTGCCTGCACCCTAGGCGATGGAACAGCGCGGCATGGTCGCGGACCGGGGTATGCACGTAAGCACCCATTTGTATGAACACCTCGCTGGGACCGAACAGCAAAGCATACCCGGCATGGACCCCCACCTGCGTCAAGGCCGAACGGGGACGAGCCACCAGCGCTGGATGGTCCGTACGTAACGCCCCTTTGTTGAAGAGGTCCACACCCGCGGAGAGAGCGCCTGTCCGCGTGGTGCGCCACTGAACCTGTCCGATGGCCGAGAACACACTGTGACGTCCGCTTTCGGGCCTTCCGGTCTCGCTCCAAAAACCAGCGGCGACAAGGCTCTGCTCCCTCCTGGGCCGTACGGGCGCAGCGGTATCGACCACAGCGGCCGAGCGCTTGGGTGCCGCCAACGCGTAAGCCAGGCCCAGGTTGGCGCTCAACAGGTTCAAGCCCAGGTTGGGCAGGGCGAAGGAGCCATTGCTCAGGTGATCGATCCCCACCCCCACGGAGCACTCGGCACTTCCGAACCGGCGCCTATACGCCACCATCATTTGGATGGCCGTGTTCAGGTGGGAGCCGATGGCGATCTGCTTGGTGTTGCGTTGGCGGTGGTAGGGCTCTTCCACATAGCCGACACCCCATCCCAGCCGCACCCCCAGGTCCTGTTCTTCGTGATACACGAAAGGAATGTGCAGGAAGGGCATCACCCTGCAGACCCTGCCGGTATGTTCCGTGTCGGACAGCTTGGTGTACCACGCACCGAACCCGTAGGAAGCACCTGGAAAGTCACGATGCCAGGCCTTGTTGCCGGAGAACCGCCGCTCCATGAACAGCTCGGCGGCGCTGCTGTGTCCCTCGACCAGGATCCAGCTACTGGGGCGATGCGGCCACAGGAAGCCGAAATGTCCACGAGCCCCGATGGCCCAGGGCTGCGCCACACCGGTCATGGTCATCAACCCGACGAACGCCATCACCACCGCGGACCGCTCAGCCCGTGAGCCCCGCACGATCCGACCCCGCATAGCGTTCATGTCCATACTGCTTCATGTACAGGTCGTAGATGACCCCATCGGCCAGACCGACCTTGGGCACGAACACCTCGTCGATCCCGGCCTGCTCCATCACCGCGAGGAAGATATCCGCCGCAGGGATGATCACGTCCGCCCGATCGGGTCGCAGGCGAAGCACCTTCACGCGATCCTCGAAGGAATACCGCGCGATCCGGTCGCGTTGGGCCCGGATGGCGGCACGCGACATCGGCTCGCCATACGCATTGCCGTTCTCCTTGAACAGTCGGTTGATGTTCCCCCCGGTGCCGATCGCCATCAGCGGGCCATGCTCTGCTCGGAGATCCTCCAGGAAGGCCCGCATCTCGGTCCATGTTTCCGGTTGCACCTTGCCCTTCAGGGAACGCACGGTGCCGATCTTGAAGCTGGCGCTCTTCACCCGACGACCTCGCTCCAGCCAGGTGAGCTCGGTGCTTCCGCCGCCCACGTCGATGTACAGATAGCTTCGTTCCTTCAGCAGATCCTGGGTCCAGAATGTGTTCACGATCAGATCGGCCTCGGTACGACCGCTGATCACCTCGATATGCACACCGCTCTCCATCTCCACCCGAGCGATCACCTCGGCACTGTTGCTGGCTTCGCGCATGGCACTGGTCGCACAACACCGGAGGTAGGGCACCCCATACACATCCACCAACAAGCGGAAGGCCTTCAAGCTCCTGATGAGGTGGTCGCGTTTGGCCGCACCGATGGAACCCCGGTCGAACACGTCCTCGCCTAACCGGATGGGGACGCGCACCAAGGTCTGCTTCTTGATCACCGGATGGTCCTCGCGCTCGATCACCTCGGCCACCAACAGGCGCACGGCATTGGACCCGATGTCGATGGCGGCGTATGTGAGGTCGCGGGCGATGTGGCGAAGGTATCACCCGTTGGTCACAGCGGTAGCTCGGATAGCTCGGGCCGAAAGAGCCACACCACATCCGGAGCCTTCAACCTAGTAACGCTACGGGCAACCCTTCGTGACCCCTTCGTCTGCTGATCGTACGACCGTCGCCGGTATTGCGGTTCCGACCAGGATACCAACCAGTCCATGTTCTCCGGGTTCGAACCGACCAAGGCTTCAAGAACATCACGCGGCAAGCCACTTACCGCTGTTCTTGAATGCTTATCTTCAGGCATCCCTTTCAACTGGTAACGTCTTCTGAGCGCCGGACTGTCGCAACGATCCCACCAACCAACCCTCGCTGAATGAGACACATCTGTACCCTTGTTCTGCTCCTTTCCGGCTGGACCGCTTCTGCCATGCAAGTGGAGGCATCCACGATCCGGAATTCCGCCTGCGGTGCGGCCAATGGGGCGATCGACATCTATGTTTCCGGCGGAACACAACCTTACCAGTTCGCTTGGAGCAATGGCTCCACCGCTGAGGATCCCACCGGACTTCTACCAGGGACCTACAGTGTTACGGTGACCGATGCCAACAGCGAACAAGCCACCGGGAATTGGACCGTGCTGAACGCTCCGGTGGAAGGCAGTGCCTACAGCGCACAAGATGGACACGCCAGTTGCACCGGGTCCATGAGCGGAGAAGTGCAGGTGATCGAGTACGGTATGAACGGGACTCCTCCATACACGTATTCACCTCCTGCCGATGGCTACGATCCACAAGGAGACCCCTATTTCGTCTTCTTCGGTACACCGCCTGGATCAACGGTCGAGATCATGGTAACGGACGCCAATGGTTGCACCGGGACGGTTACCCAACCGATCGTGGCACCGCAGATCTACGGCGGGCCGAACATGCTGGTGAGCAACATCCAGGGCTCGTGTACCAATGGCAGCGGTGGAAAGGCCACCATCTCCAATATCAATGATGGAAGCTTCTGGCAAGCTCCGCGATGGACCGTGATCGACGCCAATCAGAATAGCGTGAACGGTGGTGACCAAGTGGGCAACACCATCACCCTTACGAACCTCGCACCGGGCGACTACGAGTTCGTACGCGACTGGGATCCCTTCGGGCAATACATGGCCTGGTCGTGTGAGGGTGTACCCTTTGACCGGATCGCCTTCACCATCCCCGACCTGGGACCGGACTGTGGAGCGCTGAGTGGGCGTGCTTACATCGACAACGATGAGGATTGTGCGCAGGATGTGGCCGAAGTGGGCGTTCCTTACCAGATCCTTCAGGTGCTACCCGGGCCGCTCTACACCGTGACCGATGATAATGGGAACTACGCGATCGACCTCGCCGATGGCAGCTACACCATTCAACAGTCGGACCCCTCCTTGATCCAGCTCTGCCCAGCCGCCGCGTTGGTACCATTCACCATCTCGGCCAACCAAAGCGTGATCGATATGGCCAACAGAAGCACGGTACCGCTTGACCTTGCGACCGACCTATCGTCCAGCTTCATGCGGCCCGGCTTCACGGGGTCTTTCCATGGTCGTGTGCGGAACCTCTCCCCACAGGTGAGCGGGCCTGTCACCATCACCTTCACGATCGACGATGCGTTGACCTACCTCAGCGCGACACCTTCCCCGACCAGTGTTACGGGCAATACCCTCACGTGGCAGCTATCACTCCTTACAGCCTTGCAGAGCCAGCAATTCAGCGTCTTCGTGCAAGTGCCTGTGGCTACACCCTTGGGCACCGACCTCTCGTCAACGCTTGTTGCGCAGAACACACTGGCGGAGGCCTCACTGACCAACAATTCCGCCGTTAGCAACGATGTGGTGACCGGAAGCTATGACCCTAACGAAAAGACAGCGCGCACCGATGCCAGCGGCAGCAGCGACCAATTCCTGATCAACGAAGATGAATGGATCGACTACACCATCCGTTTCCAGAACACCGGCACCGATACGGCATTCACGGTGGTGTTGACCGATACGCTTAGCACCTTGTTCAACCTCTCCACATTCCAGCAAGGTGTAGCATCACATCCATTCGCGCTGGCCATCAAACCCGACCGCACGTTGGAATGGACATTCGCCGATATCCTGTTGCCCGACAGCGGAACGAATGAAGGCGCGAGCCATGGCCTGGTGAAATTCCGCATCCGACCAATGCTGCCCGTTCTTCCGGGTACCGAGATCGAGAACATCGCCAACATCTTCTTCGACTTCAACCCGCCGGTGATCACCGAGCCGAGTGTGCTGGTGGCGGAGTTCAGCACGGGGGTGAGCGATGACCACGGTGGTGGTATCACACTCTCGCCGGTGCCGGTGAACGATCGGCTTCGCGTGACAGCGCCTGTCGGTATCACCTCAGTGCGCGTCATTGCCGCGGATGGCAGGGTCGTGATCGCACAGCAGATGAACAGCACATCCGTCGATCTGAAGGTGGATCGGTTGCGAGCCGGGGTCTATATACTTACGGCCACCTTGGACAATGGACAAGAAGCACGCCAACGCTTCATCAAACAATAGCCTTGCGAACACTCCTCACGCTCATCACCGCACTCCTGTTCTGCCCGGGGTACGGCATGTTCATCCAGGTCGTGAGTGTGATCCCGGAATCCTGTGGGAACAGCAACGAAAGTGTGTTCGTTCAGGTCGGAGGCGGTGTACCGCCGTACTCCTTCTCCTGGTCCAACGGCGCCACCACCCAAAATTTGAGCGGTATACCGGGCGGCACCTACACCCTCTCAGTCACCGACGACGTGGGCACACCGGTGAGCGACCAAGTGGTCGTGCCCAGTATCGGGGGCCTGTCGCCATATACCTATGTGTGGAACACGGGGGCCACCACGATGACGATCACCGGATGGTCCTCGCGCTCGACCACCCCGCCCACCACCAGGCGCACGGCGTTCGATCCGATCTCCATCGAGGCGCATATGAGGCTGCGCGATGTAGCGAATGCATCCATGCCGCTCGAAGAAACGAGGTGCCAGCCTGGTTGTGCGCACCGACCTTGACTGGCCAACAGGCTGGGAAGCCCACCTCCATGAACTGGACACAGGCCAGCAACAGAAGTTTGTTTCCGCAACTCCCTCGGACCAAGCAACCTGGGGATCAGGGAACGTCTATTCAACAACACCACCCACTATGAAACGTTTCTACTTCCGAGCGCTTTCCTTGTTCCTGTTGCTGGGCTCTCTCCAAGCCTACGCCGACTTGGCGGTTACCATCTCCGTCAACTCCGGCAATTGCACCTATCCCTACGGCAACATGTCCGCCAATGTGACTGGTGGCCTTCCGCCATATGATTTCTCCTGGTCTCCAGGAAACCCTTCGGGGCAAGGTACAGCCACCATCAGCGAGCTTTTCCCAGGTGTGTACACGGTAACCGTTACCGATAGCCAGGGAACCACCGTTCAGGCCTCCGGGGAGGTGATGCCTCCCGGTGGCCTGAACGAGCCGCAATATGGGCAGATCCTCCCGGGTTGCGATAACCCGTGCGGAGCGACGATACAGGTGATGGAATCCTCCCTGGGCGGAGTGCCTCCATACTCCTACAGTGTGATCACCGGAGGGAGCCAGAACGGCGCCACCACGATCGGCGGGATATGCGCTGACGGAACGGGGATCACGATAACCGATGCGATCGGATGTCAGGTCTCCTTCGTGGCCTACGGCACCTCGTATCCGCTCAGCCCGGGGCCCCTGATCCTGACCGCGGTGCCGGCATGCGGCGGGCAGGCCAATGGATCGGTGACGGTGGGGCCCAATTATGGCCAGGCGTGGTACCGCGTTCACAACGCCACGTTCGACAATGTGTATGCGTTCAATGTGGGGCCGTATACGATCGGCGGGTTGCCTGCCGGGGAGTACAATGTGGGGCTGTGGGATCCCTCGGACCCCTTGGGCATGGGCACGGGCGATGGCTGGTGGGTCTATTGCACGGAGACCTCGACCTTCACGGTTCCTTCCTTGCCAGGGCCGTGTGGCAGCATTGCCGGACGCATGTACCATGATGCCGATGCGGACTGCGTCTTCAACGGCTTCGACATCGGACTGCCTTACCGCGTGCTCTCCATCGAGCCCGGCGACCAGTACGCCATCACCGATGGGAATGGGCACTACCAACGCAACCTGGACCTCGGTGCCTACACCATCCAGCAGGCCACGATGCCGGATGAAGTGGCCGTGTGTCCGGTATCGGGTCCGGCTTCCTTCGTGCTGGACAATGCCACTCCGCTGGACACGGTAGACTTCGCGAACCTGAGCACCGTGCCCCACGACCTGAGTGTGACGCTGAACAGCACGAGTGCCCGGCCGGGTTTCGGCACAATGGTGTGGATGACCGTGGTGAACCATTCCGCATTCCCAAGTGGTCAGGTGGACGTGACACTTTCTTATGATCCACTCCTGCTGAACCCGTCCAATGCCGCGTGGAGCCTGCCGGCCCTGGGGCCGTACGGTGCCGTCACGTACTCCTTCACCGCCAATGTGCCGGCGGACATCGGTCTGCTCGGCACCGTGCTGAACTACGGTGTCACGGTGACCAACACCATCAGCGAAGCCAACACCGCCAACAATACCGCGCTGCACGATGTCACCATCACCGCCAGCTACGACCCCAACGACAAACTGGGTCGCACCAGCAGCGGGGCCAGCGACCAGTACTATTTCCTGGACGCCGACGACCACATCGACTACACCGTTCGTTTCCAGAACACCGGGACAGCCGCAGCGGAGACCGTGGTGATCCGCGATGTGATCGACACCGACCTCGAGCTCACGTCGATCGAGATCCTCGGCGCATCGCACCCGTTCACCCCTTCCTTCGGTGAAGGTCGCGAACTGGTCTTCACCTTTGCCGACATCGACCTGCCGGACAGCACCTCCGACCTGCTGGGCAGCCAGGGATTCATCAGCTACCGCATGAAGCCGGTGAACACCATCGCCGCTGGCACCCTGATCGAGAACACCGCCAACATCTACTTCGACTTCAACCCGCCGGTGATCACCGAGCCGAGCGTGCTGGTGGCGGAGTTCAGCACGGGAAGCGAAGATCGGAATACACAGAAGCTCCGCATCGCTCCCAATCCGGCGTCAGACCAGCTTACCGTGTGGCACCTCACGGAAAACATGATCGGTGGCAACCTGCGTGTGATCGGTGTGGACGGAAGGGCCGTTGTCAATACTCCGATCACGAACGACCGCATGGTCCTCGATCTATCAACATTTTCCGCTGGCCTATACGTGCTACAGGTCCGCGACATCGACCAACGTATGCACCATACGAACTTCGTCATAAGCCGGTAGTACCGGCGGTTCACATCAACAAGGCCAACGGAAACCGACCATGACCATCGCCCGGACCATCACCCTGTTCGCCCTTTGGGCCATGATCGCTCCCGCGTGGTCCCAGTTCGTGATCCCTGATTGGCGGTTCCGCGATTGGCTGGAACAGATCGTACCCGCTGCTGTGAACGGCGACACGCTCATCACGGACCATCCCGATGTGCTGGCCCGAACCACCATGACCGTTGGCAGCAACTGTGTGAACTGCACACCGCCGAACCCGATCAACATCGCAGGCATCGAGTACTTCGTGAACCTGGAGTCCCTCAACATCTCGTTCTGCGAGATCAACCAAGTGCAGAACCTGCCCAACAAGATCCGGGACCTCCGTATGGACTACATCCCACACCTCAACTTCATCGACCATTGGCCGGATTCTGCGCGCTATATCAGTGCCATGCACGACTACTACTGGGACGGTCCTTCCACCTTGCAACCCGTCCCTCCTCTACCGCCCTATCTGGAATACCTTGACCTCTACGCCAACCTGCTGGACACCCTGCGCGGCATACCGTCCACCCTGCGCGAGCTGAAGATGGACCGCAACCGCCTGGACTACTTCCCCGAGCTTCCGAACGAGCTCCGTCATCTCAACATCCGCGGCAATCTGGTACCATCCATTCCTGCCCTGCCGGACAGCCTGCGTTACCTGGATGTGGGCGGCCTCAACCCTTATCCCTCACTGCCGCCCGGCCCGCCGGTCCTCGAGCAGTTCCACTGCACGGTCAGGGACACCCTGCAGGAGTTCCCGCCCTTCCCGCCCACCCTGCAGGTGATCAATACGGCCGGCACCAATACGGCCTGCTATCCCTATGTGCCGCCCTCGGTGACCTCGTGGAACGTGGCGACGGGGCTGGCGTGCATTCCCAACCTGCCGCCCTTCCTCGCCTCCGGCAACGCCGCATCCAAACCCCTCTGCAACATCATCAACAGCGCCTGCCCCACCATGTCCGGCGCCACCGGTACGCTCTTCATGGATAGCAATGGAGACGGGGTGTGGGACAGCGGTGAACCGCCGATCACTGCGGGCTGGGTGGTGGAGGCCGGGGGCAGCAACCTGGCAGGTATCAACAGTTCGGGGCATTACTTCCTGCCGCTTGACCTGGGTGAACACATCGTGACCGGTGGCGCGCTACCATGGTTGTCGCAGACCACACCCGCCCACCAGGTGAGCATCACCCAACCGTTGGAGATCGACAGCCTCAACCACATCGGTTTCCAGGTGACGCCGGGCGTAGTGGATCTGGAGATGTACCTATACAATGTGGGAGCTCCCCCACGGCCCGGTTTCACGCACAAGCTGGTACTGAAGGCACGGAACGTCGGCACGCAATTGACCAGTGGAACGGTCAGTCTGCAGTTCGATCCGGCGGACCAGTGGCTGGGTGCCAGCACGGCACCACTTGACCAGACAGGCAACAGCGCTACGTGGAACACAGGTGTGCTCGCCCCAGGACAACAGTTCACCGTATCCGTTACACTGACCACAACGACAAGTGTCCCATTGGGCACTGTGCTCGTCCATTCGGCACAAGTCGTAAGCGATGATATCGAAGCGTACCTGGACAACAATACGCTCGTGTACGAGCAGATAACAGTAGGCAGCTTCGACCCGAACGACAAGCAGGTGCAGCCCTCGGTCCTGAGCCCGGAAGAGGTGCAGGATGGAACGCGTGTGACCTACACCATCCGCTTCCAGAACACGGGCACCTATATGGCCGAGCGCGTGGTGATCACCGACACGTTGCCTGCGGATCTCCAATGGCACAGCGTGGAGGTCATGGATAGCAGCCACCCGTACACATGGTTCCTGAACAACGGTGTTCTACACTTCATCTTCGACGCGATCAACCTCCCGGACAGCACGTCCAACGAGCCCGAAAGCCATGGACAGGTGCGCTTCTCCGTGCTGCCTTCCCAGCAGCTCATGCCCGGTACGACCGTGCTGAACACCGCCAACATCTTCTTCGACCTCAATGAGCCGGTGATCACCGAGCCGAGCGTACTGGTGGCGGAGTTCAGTACCTCGGTTTCGGAAGGCCATGCAGATCGCATAGGCATCAGCCCGAACCCGGCGCACGATCACATCAACGTCACCTTGCCTCCCGGATCGGCCACCTCGTTCCAACTGATCGGATCCGATGGGCGTATGACGGAGGTGCCGTTCACACGTACCACGAACGGTTATCAGCTGGACATTCGTTCACTCGCACCCGGTGCGTATGTGATCCGTGCAGGAGCGGATACCGCGCGGATCCTCAAGCGCTGATCACTTCAGCACCGTCAGTCGCTCCTCCAGCGCCTTGATCCTGGCCCGGTTCGCCTGTATATTCGCGGAAATGGAACAGTATATCCTACAACTGAAGGACGCCCGCAAGAAGAAGTTCTTTGATGAGCTGCTGAGCCAACTCGATTTCATCGAAGTGGTTAACATCTTGAAGGACGGCAAGAAAGCTACGGTCGCCCTTGAACTGATGGAGGCATTGGACGACGCGAAGGCGCACCTGCGTGGCACGAAGAAGCTCCGTCCCGCGAAGCGCCTGCT
>SSGN01000171.1 GCA_008016945.1 Flavobacteriales bacterium | reverse complement strand
TCAGGCGTACGGCGCACTACCAACTGAGCTCCTCCCGCATTGGTGATCGTGCGCCCGAACCCTATCCGCCGCCCGGTAAGGAGCGGCTTTCGGTTGGCCCCGTGAAAGAATGGTGGGGAGAGCAGGATTCGAACCTACGAAGCTGTGAAGCAGCAGATTTACAGTCTGCCCCCGTTGGCCGCTTGGGTATCTCCCCTCTTCCGATCACGGAGCCAATGGACGGATTCGAACCCCCGACCTGCTGATTACAAATCAGCTGCTCTACCAGCTGAGCTACATTGGCCTGTACAACAGAAAAAGAACGTCTTTCCACCCGCCTCGGAACCAGAGGTCCCGAATTGGGCCTGCAAATGTAGTAAGAATACCTGCTCCACCAAACGAAGAGGCCGCGACTTTTATCGCGGCCTCTCGATCGATCCGACCGACCTCGGGGATCGGACATCTAAATTACTGATATTAAGACACTTTACGCGGGCTCTCTTTGGCACGTGCCACTTGGCTGCGCAATGCTTCGACCGTGGTAATAGCCGCTTCTTCGAAGCTTTTGCCTTGCCGTTTTGCGAACAAGTCATTGCCCGGGACGGCCAAACGGATCTCCACGACCTTGTTCTCCCGGTTCTCGCCGTCATGCTCCAGGCGCAGGAAAACCTCGCCTGAAAGGATGCTATCATGGAACTGATCCAGCTTGGCTAATTTCTCCTTGATGAAGCTGACCAGTTTGACATCGGCGTCGAAATGGATGGAATGCACGTTCACGTTCATGGTACGAATTCCTTTTTCGGGTTGATGATGTACGCCCCTACCGCCCTCCACGTGGGTGGGCCTGGGCGTGGACTTTTCGAAGTTTTTCCACGGTATTGTGGGTGTAGACCTGGGTCGCTGCGAGGTTGGCATGACCCAGGATCTCTTTCACCGCATTCAGGTCGGCGCCGTGTTCGAGCATGTGGGTGGCGAAGGTGTGTCTGAGCACGTGTGGGCTGCGCTTGCGTTGAGTGGAGACCCCACCAAGGTAATACTTTACCGAACGTTGTACGGTACGCCGGGCCAACGGTTTCCCGTGCTCGTCCAGCAACAAAGGCGTCATGGGGTCCACGGGATGTCCGAGGGCTCCCCGGGCCGCCAGATAGGCCCGTAGTTCGCTACACAGTTCCGGGCCGATCGGTATGATCCGCTCCTTTTGCCGCTTACCCATGACCCGGAGCGAACCGTGCCGGAGATCGGCATCCCCAACGGAAAGGCTCAACAGCTCGGCCAGCCGCATGCCGGTCTGGTAGAGCAGGTCCACCACCAGCCGGTCGATGGTGCCCTTATGGCCCGCAGGCCATTCATGCTGCCCCAGGAGCCGCTCCATCCCTTTTTCGTCCACGAACTCGGGCAATCGCTTCGGTGTTCTTGGGGGGTCCAATAGCGCCGTGGGGTCGTGGCTTGCATCGCCCACCAGCCGCGCGAACCGGTAGAATCCCCGCAGGGCGCTCAACTTCCGGTGGACGCTTCGGGGGCCGGTGCCTTGTTCCATCAGCTGCATCATCCAACGGCGTACCGCCCTATCCGTGGCACGGTGCAACTCACCACCTCCGAACGAGGTGAGAAAGAGCTGGAACTGCTCCAGATCCCGCCGATACGCCGATACGGTATGCGAGCTATAGCGCTTCTCGTAGGCGAGGTGTTCCACGAAACGATCCAGGAGCATACGGCGAATTAACGCGGCATACCCACCGTACCGTATGTCCCGAACGGATAAGTTGTGCGCCGGTGGATCGTTAGTTCAGCCGTTCCTTCTTGGCCCCCCTCCGCCCAGAGGCCTGTCAAGAGCCTTTCGGAGCACGTGGAACATCCGCTCGCACGGCGCCGCGAACCATGCGCCACGGCCAGTGGGGGGCTGGTCGCCGCCCCCTCCACAACGAAGAAAGCCCCATTGCTGGGGCTTTCGATGAGTTCACAAAAAGAAGGGTCACTCCTCTCCCTTCTGCATGGACAGCTTGTACGTGGCCCGGATGACCTCCTTCCGCCGTGCCACAGAAGGCTTGGTGAAGCTCTGACGTTTGCGCAACTGACGCATGGTCTGCGTACGCTCGAACTTCTTCTTGAACTTCTTGAGCGCCTTATCGATGCTCTCGCCTTCCTTGACCGGGATGATCAGCATGGTCGTGTGTCCTTTTCGCTTAGGGGGTGCAAATATAAGTGGAGTTCTGATCCGTGCAACAGGGAAATTCCTCAAACCGATGTTCCGATCGGCCGCTGCCTCTGTCAAGGGCGATCCAAGCTCAGTAGGAGACCAGTCGGATCACCTCCGCTTGGTAGGGCTTCAGGCGTTGTACCCCTTGCAGGAACCCGAGCTCGATCAGGAAACTGAAGGCCGCGACCGTGCCACCTTGCATTCGGATCAACTCAGCGGCCGCAGCAGCGGTGCCCCCTGTGGCCAAAAGGTCATCATGGATCATCACCCGCATACCAGGCTTCACGCTATCCTGATGTATCTCCACTTCGGCACTCCCGTATTCCAGGTCGTACGAGTAGCTCACGGTCTTCCACGGAAGCTTCCCCTTCTTACGTACGGTGACGAAGGGCACCCCCAGGGCCATGGCCAAGGGCATCCCGAAAAGGAATCCGCGGCTTTCGATCCCGGCGATGGCGTCGATGGGCTGGCCATCAAGCGCTCGACGAAAGCCCTCAACGGCCTCGGTGCATAAGGCGGCATTCTCCAGTACCGGAGTGATGTCGCGGAACAGGATCCCCGGCTTGGGGAAATCGGGCACCGCTCGGATGGTGGCTTTGAGCCGGCGTTCAAGGTCGGTCACTCCAAGGATAGATATGGGGCAAGTTTAGCGAAGACCTCCGGGGTCACCGCCACGCACCGCTTGATATCCGACAATTGTTTGAAAGGACCGTGTTGCTGACGGTAGGCGACCAATGGCTTGGCGATGGCCCACCGCGCATAGGGGTGGCTGGCCAGGTCCTCCGCCGTGCACGTGTTGATCGGGATACGACGCACCGCCAGCGTATCGAGGATCAGGAATTCCTTCAGCTTTAAGACCGCATCCGGCTTGTCCTGGAGCACATACACCTCACCCAACTGCTCCAATGAAACGAATCCACCAAGCCGATCCCGGTACCGCACGATACCCCGAGCGAAGGTGGGGCCGATACCGGGAAGTGCGATGAGCGCCAAGGTGTCGGCCGTGTTCACCTCCACCATCCGTCGCACGGTCCGACCATAAGCGGCTCGGTCCATGATCGTAGACCCCCCCTCTTTACTTGGCCCTCGATAGGCACGGTCCGAGCCATGGTCTCGGCGTTGGTACACTTTCGGCGCCTGGGAGTCCGGCAGCAGGATAAAGGGCTCCAGCGCAGCGAACTGCTCTGGCCTAATGCTGTACATGCGGGCCAGGTCCTTCTTGGTCCTGAACCGCCCTCCCTTGCCCAGGTACCGTTCCACACCATCGACCTGCCTATCCGACAGTCCTAGGACCTTCCACTCCTCTCGGCCGATGGTATTGGGATCGAACGGGAACGGCGCCGGGGCCACGGTATCTGCGCGGGCTGCCTCCTGCATGGCCAGCACCGCCTCCACCCAAGCGCGTTGTTCGGTGAGGTCATGCTGTTTCGGTGGCCGAAGCCATTGTTCGTACACCACCCAGCCGAGCAGGACCAGGAGCACCCCCATGAGCACACGCACCCCCCGCCGTTCTTCGCGGTGCATGTCGAGCAGGTCCTTCAACCGCTCCTTCCACCTACTGGTAGGCCGTTCAACCTGCATGACCTGCTTGTTCCGCACGCCGATGCCATGGCATGCCCCTTCACACAAGTGTAGGGGATCCGTGCGTACCGTGGGCGCGTGCCCTACACCCCATGGGGGCCGCTTCAAAGCGATCGCAGATCCCAGAGGGCCATGGCCTTGTCGCCGTACCTCCCCTCTCCCTCCATACAGCCCTCATCGATCAGACGAAGTGGCGTTGGAAGGTTGAAGGGAGCCACCGTCAGATTCACCGGCCGCCAGTCGCCCATGCGAATGTCCCTGTTCTCGGCATGGCGGGTGAACGTGGTGGCGAGCAGGTACCTGCTACCAGAGGCCTTGATGCGCTGCAAGACCGTTGTGATATCCGCCAAAGGCAGATGTACCATGCAGTCACGGACCAGCACGAGGTCGGTGGTGGGCAGCGGATCCTTCAGCAGATCGAGCACCCTGAACTCCAGTTCGGGCCGTGCCGTGAAACGCGCCCTGTTCCTGTGGATGAGTTTCTCCACGATATCACCTCCGATATACCGGACACCATCCAATGGCACCTCCTTCATCCAGTTCAGATCGCCGCAGGGGACATCCAGTATGGACTTGATGTCGAACTCCTTGAACAAGGCGGGCAACGCATGGACCAGAGCCACGGTCTGGCCCAGTTCGGACCCGGTGCCCGAAACACTCTCCTGGCTGTTCCAATAATTCCGATCGTGAATGAGCGTGAACACCTCAGTCGCGCTCCTACCCTGGAATTCATCCACCTGCACCGGGATCTTGTGCCGTACGAGCCCTGCACGCTCCAACAGTTTCCGCAGGATGGCCTTCATGGGGATGTTCGGAGCCATGTGTTCCAAGGTAAGCTACAACGCTACGCTCCCGCGAGCTGATCGCGAAGCACCGCCAGACCGGCCTCGAACCCATGGGGCGCGTACCCCAGATCATGTCGGGCCTTATCCAGTACGAATCCCGTCTTCGGCGGTCGCTTGGCCGGTTGTGCGAGGGTATCGCTCTTTACCGGGGACACCACCGAGGTATCCAACCCGAAGAACACCCCCACCCTTCTCACCAGCTCCAAGATGCTCATGCCATCGGGACCGCTGAGGTGGTAGATGCCCGTGGCGCCCTGCTTGGCGATACGGATGCAGCCATCGGCGAGATCCTCGGCCAAGGTGGGCATACGCCACTGGTCGTCCACCACCTGGATGGGTTGGCCTTTCTCCAATGCAGCCTTGGCCCAGAGCACCACGTTGCTGCGGCTCAGCCCTTCGGCGATACCATAGACGATGATGGTGCGGGCAATGGCCCACCTGGCTAACCCACTGGCGATCACGATCCGTTCGGCATCCAGCTTACTGTGCCCATAAATGCTCAGCGGAGCAGGGGTATCCTCCTCCCGATACGGACCTTGGAGCCCGTCGAAGATGAAATCGGTGCTTAGATGGATGAAATGTGAACCATGCCGTTCGGCTGCACGAACCAAGTGTTCCGTAGCGGTCACGTTCTGAAGGCGGCAACCCACGGGGTCCAGTTCGCAGGCATCCACATTGGTCATTGCGGCGGTATGGATCACTACCCCGGGTCGGAAATCATCGAACACGGCATCGACCCCGTCCTTCACGGTGATGTCCAAGGTGTGGTATCGCGATCCAAGTGGATCCGGGGATCGGTCGGATCCCCGGCTGGTGGCCAGCAGGTCAACCGAAGGTTCGCCACGCAGGGCGGAGACTAATTTCTGGCCCAACAGGCCGTTGGAACCGGTGATCAGGATACGCATGGACGGCGAAGATGCGGAACACCCGACGAAGTTGACCGGGCTGAAAATGGTGTAGCGGAGGACAAAAGGCGATCACAACTCCCACACCGTGCTTCGCCGTGTAAAAGGCCGTTTGATACGCTCCTTGTGGGCCAGCACGAAGGCCATGAACAGGTACACCACCAAATGCAGACCAGCGGTGATGAAGCTGAGATAGATGAACGACAGCCGCACCTGCTCCAGCTTGATGTTGAGCTTGTGCGCCCACCATTCGCAAACACCGAACGCCTGCTGCTCGAAATAGGTCTTGACTCGGTCGATCATAGCGGGCGTGGTCACGGCTCCACGTCTCTTTGGACGATGGAATGGAGCAATTGGTTGCCAATGGCGCAATATAAGCAGCGACGAGCCATGCAATACCGGCTTTTCAACTCCAAAAGGGCTTGCCCACGTGCAGCGGTATCGGCCGATAGGCCATGGCGCCCCCACTCTTTCAGGATGCTATTGGACTCCGGCGGAAGTTGTTCCAGCAGGCACATGGCCCGGTCCGTCATGGCCTGATCGGCCCGGATGCGCCCCAAGGCGAACAACGTAGGCACGATGGCGTTGATGATGATGTGGTCCGCCCCTGCTCGGCCGAGCCGTTTGGTCCGTGCCTCAGCAGGTGCATCGAAGCGGTAGTGGGTGGTCCAATAGTCGCTTGCCGTGACATCCAGCATTTCCCGAAGCTCCGGCACTTGATCCGCGTTCAGCAGATCGGCGAACGCTCCCTGGGTCCGCATGAGCACCTGTGCCAGCTGGGCGATGCGAATGGTCGGAAAGTTCACCGGCCGCATCCTGCCGAACATCCACGCTGCCACAGGTGCGGGTTTCAGACCGTGTAGCTGAGCGAGTACGGCATGTTCGTGTTGCAAGGCACGAGGGTGGTCATCCACGAGATCCACCTGCAGTAATCCGGCCTGGCCGAAGAACAGGGCCTCGGTCCGGAGCGCATCATCGCGGTATTTCTGCACGGTACGAAGGGGCAGCGCATGGGCCAGCATGCTGAAGGGCTCGGCGTTCACCTTCGATCCGAAGGCGCGGGCGAGCATGTGGTACATCGTTTCCGCCGCATCGCCCCGCAGCCGATGATAAAGATCCTCGACCTCGATGGTCTTGCGCTCCATGCGTTCCACCAACACCCCTTCCAACCATGCACCGAGACGACCGGGATCCACATGACCCAACCGCGCGGCGCACGGCACAAAGCCCTGACCGCGCATCAGTTGGTAATGCAGTGCGATGCTCTCCGAAGGCACGCGGGGCCATAACTCCAGGGTGGGTAGCACCCGACCTTGGGCGGTACGCACGTCCGCATCGTGCGCATACACCACATGCAGCACCACGTTCTCGTACGCAGGATCGAACTGGTGACCATGTGCGTTCCACTCGCTGCTACGCAGATGCACCTCCACCGTTCCGGCCCATAGCTGTCCATCGATACGCACCTGGGCTCCGAGCAGATCAGGTCCACTGTTGTGTTGGATACGGCCGGGCTTGAGCACTTCCAGTTCACGACCATCGGTGGTACGCAAGGCATGCGGGTCGAAAGAACGCGACGCCCATAGATGCTGCAGCAGGTCCTCTCCATAAGGGAATCCTGGTTCAAGCAGAAGCCACGGCGCATGGCCCATGGCCCGTTCCACTGAGCGTTGGCCGGGAGCGGTGGGAAAGAGCGGATGTGGAGCGCAGGACATGGCATCAGTGACTGACGGGAATATCGTCAGTGTTCCGATGCATAATATATCGATCGCAATGCCGCCCGCCAACTCTTCACCCGACGGCCGCAGAAAGGGCAAGCGCCATTTCACGCTGAAGGGACTGTGCCGCAGCACGCGCTGCCGGAATGGACTGGTCGCCCTGCCCGGCATAGAGGACCCCTCGGCTGCTGTTGATCAGCAGGCCGCCATCGGCAGTGATACCCGCTTTCAGCACGGCTTGCAGATCGCCACCTTGAGCGCCCACACCAGGCACCAGCAAGAAATGGCCGGGGACCAGGGCACGCACTTCGGCCAATACTTCCGGGCGAGTGGCCCCGACCACGAACATGAGGTCATCGGGAGTGCCCCACTTGGCGGTGCTTCGGATCACCGTTTCATACAAGGGGCGTCCGTTCTCGGTGCGGATGAATTGGACATCCTCAGCACCGGGGTTACTGGTGACTCCCAGCGCGATGGCCCATTTCCCCTTTCGGCCGGTGAATGGTGCGATGCTGTCGCGGCCCATGTACGGCGAAAGGGTGATGGCGTCCACATCGAGCCTGTCGAAGAAGGCTTCCGCGTACTTGCGGGCGGTATTCCCGATATCACCGCGCTTGGCGTCGGCGATGATGAAACAGTCGCCTTTACTGCGGATGAATGCGATGGTGGCTTCCAGATCGAGCCATCCCTCATCACCCAACGCCTCGTAGAACGCAAGGTTCAGTTTATACGCCACGGTGTACGGATGGGTCACCTCCACGATGGCCTCGTTGAAGGCGCGCACCGGATGGCTTTCGTCCAGGAAGTGTTCGGGCAGTAGCTGCTCCTCCGTATCAAGCCCTACGCAGAGCAGGCTCTTCTTCCGGCGGATGGTGGCGATGAGTTCGGTACGTGTCACGGTTCTCCAGCGTGTTCGCAATGGCGAACAGCGGCGCGAAGATCGCAAGCCTGCGGTACTGGGAACCGGCGGGTCTGAAATAAGATCGGTCCGGCGGGTCGGCTTCCGGTGCCTCCAACTTCAGATCCCGGCTTCGGCCTTGAGCTTCTCGGTCCGTTCGGCGAGTTGAAGGGCATCGATGATCTCTTGAAGGTCGCCGTTCATCACCTGGGGCAGGTTGTGTACAGTGAATTCGATACGATGGTCCGTGACGCGGCTTTGGGGAAAATTGTAGGTGCGGATCTTGGCGCTACGATCACCACTGCTCACCTGGCTTTTCCGTTGTGCGGCCACGGCGGCCTCCTGCTCACGGACCTTGTCCTCGTACAATTTGGTCCGGAGCATCTGCATGGCCTTCATGCGGTTCCCAAGCTGGCTGCGCTCCGTCTGGCACATCACCACGAGCCCCGTGGGGATGTGGGTAAGGCGCACCTTGGTCTCCACCTTGTTCACGTTCTGGCCACCGGCCCCTCCGCTACGGGCGGTCTCCATCTTCACATCACTCTCCTTCAGGTCCACATCGGTCTCTTCGGCTTCGGGCAGTACGTTCACCGTGGCCGCACTGGTGTGGATACGTCCTTGGGCCTCTGTCGCAGGTACACGCTGCACGCGGTGTACCCCAGCTTCGAACTTGAGAACACCATACGCACCTTCTCCGATCACATTGAGCACCACCTCCTTGTACCCCCCAACGGTGCCTTCGCTCACGTCGGCCACTTCGATCCGCCAGCCTCGCCCCTCGCAATAGCGGGTGTACATGCGGTAGAGATCGCCTGCGAACAGGCTGGCCTCATCACCACCGGTGCCAGCCCGCAACTCCACGGTGCAGTTCCGCGCATCGTTGGGGTCCTTGGGCACCAGCATCAGGCGTACCTCCTCCTCCATGGCTTCTATCGCCGCACGACATTCGTCGCGTTCGGCGCGGGCCATATCCAGCATTTCCGGGTCCCTTTCGGTACGTAGGATCTCCTCGGCACCATCGGCATCATCGTGCAACCGCTTGAACCGCAGGAAGGCCGAAGCGATCGGTTCCAGATCGCGGTAGCTGCGATTGAGTTCCACGAACCGCTTTTGGTCCGCGATCACACTGGGGTCGGCCAGTTGCTTACCGATCTCTTCACGTCGATCGTACAGCGTCGAAAGTTTGGCTAGTAGTTCGCTCATGGGGCACTACGAAGTATCGGTGCCAGCGTACCGCAGGAGAGATCCGACGGGTCGGCTTCCAGTGCGTTGGGCACGGCGGTGGATGGCGTCAGTGATAGGAGAAGGTTCCGTGAGGTCCGGTGATCACGACCTCCTTGGCGGGTGCGGTCTCCACGCGACCGATCACCTGGGCATGCACGCCGAAGGACTTCGCTATGGCGATGATCTCCGCCGCACGCGGCGCAGGCACGTAGAACTCCAGTCGGTGGCCCATGTTGAAGACCTTGTACATCTCCTGCCAGCCGGTGCCGCTCATGCGCTGGATGGCCTCGAAAAGCGGTGGTATGGGAAGCGGATCGTCCTTGATGATACGCAGGCCCTCCACGAAGTGTAACACCTTGGTCTGTGCCCCACCGCTGCAATGCACCATCCCATGTATTTCCGAGCGCATAGCCTTGAACACCTCGTTCACGATCGGTGCGTAGGTACGTGTTGGTGAGAGCACGGCCTTACCAAAGTCAAGCGGGGTACCTGGCAGGGGATCGGTCAATCGGGCCTGCCCACTGTAGACCAGGTCCGCTGGAGTGCCGGGGTCGAAGGTCTCCGGGAATCCGAAGGCGAGATCCTTGGCGAAGATGTCGTGGCGGGCACTGGTCAGGCCATTGCTTCCCATGCCGGCGTTGTACGCATCCTCATACGTCGCTCGGCCGTAACTGGCAAGTCCCACCACCACATCACCAGCGGAGATACGGGCATTGTCGATCACCTGATCGCGACGCAAGCGCGCCACCACGGTACTATCCACGATCACGGTGCGCACCAGATCGCCCACATCGGCGGTCTCCCCACCAGTACTGTGGATGGCGATACCAAGGTCCCGCATGCGTTGCAGGAAAGCTTCGGTGCCCTGGATGAGCGCGCTGATCACCTCCCCGGGAATGAGCCGTTTGTTGCGGCCAATGGTGCTGCTCAACAGGATGCTCTCCCCGCCCCCCCCAGGCAAGCCCACACACAGCAGGTCGTCCAGGTTCATCACAATGGCGTCCTGGGCGATACCGTGCCAAACCCCAAGGTCGCCGGTCTGTTTCCAGTAGGCGTATGCCAATGCGCTCTTGGTGCCGGCGCCATCGGCGTGCATCACCACGCAATGGTCTGGGCTACCCGTAAGGTTGTCCTCCACGATCTTACAGAACGCCCTGGGGTATAAGCCTTTACCAAGATGAGCGATGGCTTTGTGCACATCCTCCTTTGCGGAGGAGACACCGCGTTGGGCGTAGCGGTCGGAGTTCATGTGTTGAAAATAAGAAGAGCACCCACCAGCCGGTGGATGCTCTTCCGTTCAATGCGTTAGCTAATTGGCCTTCGGTACGTGATCGTAGCTGAGCACCTTCAGGTCGGTGCGGCGGTTACGCTGGTGCGCTGCCTCCTGTTCCTCCTTGGTGGCCATCTTCTTGATCACGTCCATGGTGATCACGGGTTCGTCCGCACCACGACCGACCGGCACCAGACGCGCCGGATCGATACCGCGTTGGATGAGGTAGTTCACACAACTCTGGGCGCGCAGTTGGCTCAGCTCCTTGTTGCCCCCTTTGTAGGTCCGGGTGGCCCGAGCATCGGTGTGGGAACGCAATTCCACCACCAGTGTTGGGTTGTCCACCAAGGTCTGATAGGCGATCTCCAGAGAATCCTTGCTGGCTTGCAGCAGGTCGAACTTGTCCACATCATAGATCACACTGGGCAGGTTCACCACGCCACCCTTCGCAGCCGGTACCAGGAAATACTCCTTCACGAACGTGGTGCTCTCCTGGAGTCCCACGGTGGTCACCTGATCCTTCACCACCAGGTAGCCCTCCTTCTCGGCGAGGATGCTATACGTGGTGTTCTCCTTGATATAGCGATCCTTCCCGTTCTCGATGAAGGTGAAGCCACCGTTATCATCGGTGATGGCGCTGAAATTGCTGCCATTGGTTCCCACCACGGAGATCTTGGCGCCGGGCAACGGTTGTCCGGTAGCCTTGTCGTAGGCGGTCCCTTGCAGACCGAACACCAGGTCGGGCATATAGAATCGCCAGATATCATCTTGTCCTTTACCGCCGGGACGGTTGCTGGTGAAGAACCCGCGGTCCGTATCGCCGTCGAAAGCGATCCCGAAATCATCCGAAGCACTGTTGATGGGCGACTTCATGTTCTCCAGGGCCGTCCACGTATCGCCGGACTTCTCGGCATGGAAGATGTCCATGCCCCCCATGCCCGGGTGTCCGTTCGAGGCGAAATAGAGGCTGCCATCGTGGCGGAGGAAGGGGAACATCTCGTCCTTGGCGGTATTCACCTCACCGAGGTTCACCGGCGCCCCCGTGGGCATACCATCCTTATTCAGCTTCACCATGTACAGGTCCTTCCCTCCTTTGTGGCCTGGCCATTTCATGTCGCTGGCGAACACCATCATGGTCTCGTCCTTATCCAGCGCAGGATGGCCGATGGTGATGGTGTCGTTCTTATCGGGACGGAGCGCCAGTTTCACGGGCTCGGCGTAATTGTTCCCGACCTTCTTGCTCACCCAGATATCGCAACCGTACACTTTCTTCTTCTCCATGGGGCACCGGGTGAAGTACATCATGGTGCGTTTGGCGTTGAAGACCGGGGCCCCTTCGTTGCCCGGGGTGTTGATGGCGATGGGCAGCTTGGTGGGTTCGCTCCACTTACCCAACCGGTCGCGGCTGCTGGTGAACAGATCACTGAAGCTCTCCCCGACGATCTGATCGGTCTCGGTACCGGTGGCGCCGGGGCGGGTGCTGGTGTAGACCACCGTTTCGTTCTTCTTATCCGCGAAGGCCGGGGTGAAGTCGTATTGCGGGGTATTGAGGAGCACCTCGGGATCCACGCTGTACCGGGTGGGAGAATCCTTCCAGGCTTGTGCTTGTTGGCACTCCGCGATACTGGCATCGGCACGTGCATCGCCGGGTTTCTTCTCCTTGAACCGGTTGTAGGAGGCGATCGCTTCTGCGTATTTCCCCTCCTGCTTCTGCATGTGGCCGATGTACAGGTAGGTGATGGGGTCCGTGTACTGCGCCTTGTTGGCCTTCTCGTACCATACGGCGGCTTGTTGCGCATCACCCAGAGCCCTGTACGACTCCCCTACCTTGAAGATGAGCTCGGCCTTGGTACTGGCCTTCTTCTCCACGGTATAGGCTTTCTTATAGAGCTCGATGGCATTGAAATAGAATCCTTTCTTGAACGCATCATCCGCCTCTTCGGCCAATTTGCCTTGGGCAACGGCCGAGGCCATGAAGAGGAAGCTAAAGGCCAAGCTGGCAAGGAGTTTCCTTGTGATCATCACGTGCATGTGAGTGAGAGACGGGTTTCCGATCCGGGCGAAGATAAGCAGATCCCGAAATGGCAAGCACCTTGACCAATTTCATTGGGATGGAAGCCCCGGATCCTCGGAAGGCTATCGGGTGAACATGAGCTCGCGCATTTTGGGAAGTGGCCAAAGTTCATCGTCCACCAACAGTTCCAGTTTATCGCTGTGGTACCGGATCCGGTCGAAGAAGGGCTTTACCGTATCGCAGTAGGCGATGGCCTTTTCACGGGTATCCGCCATGGTGTTCGCTTTCTTCCGCGCTTCGGTCATTTCATCCACCAAGGTGACGATCTGGTGGATATGGTCACTGATCTCCTCGATGAGCTTGACCTGTGTGGCCGCCGCCTTCTTGGCTTTTTCCACACCGAGCACCTCCCGAAGCCCTCGCACGTTCTCCAACAGCCTGTTCTGGTACTCAATGGCCGTGGGTACGATATGGTTCTGGGCAAGATCACCACAGACCCGCCCTTCGATCTGGATCTTGAGCACATAGCTATGCAGCTCGATCTCGTGTCGGGCTTCCAGTTCCACCGGAGAAAGTACGCCCATGGTGGCAAAAAGCTCACGCGTCTCCTTGCGCCCCCACACGTCCAGCGCACGCGGGGTATCGGCGATATTGCTCAAGCCCCGCTTGGCCGCTTCCTTCTTCCACTCATCGCCATACCCGTTGCCTTCGAACCGAATGGCCTTGCTCTGTACGATCAGGTCGCGGATCACGCGGAGAACGGCCTCATCCTTCTTCACACCCTTGTCGATCAGGACATCAACGCTCTGCTTGAAGGCTTGCAGTTGATGGGCCACGATGGTGTTGAGCACGGTCATGGCCGCCGCGCAGTTGGCACTGCTTCCCACAGCCCGGAATTCGAACTTGTTACCGGTAAAGGCGAAGGGGCTGGTGCGGTTACGGTCGGTATTGTCCAACATGACCGGTGGGATCCGGCCGATATCCAGCTTCAGCTCGGTCTTGAGGTCGGGAGTCATCGTGCCGTTGATGTTCTTCTCCAACTCATCGAGCAGGTTGCTCAGGTGCTCGCCGATGAACACACTGATGATGGCGGGGGGGGCTTCATTGGCACCGAGGCGGTGGTCGTTGTTAGCGCTGGCGATGCTGGCCCGAAGGACATCCGCATGGTTATGGATGGCCTTGATGGTATTGACGAAGAAAGCCAGGAAGAGAATGTTCTCCTTGGGTGTCTTGGCGGGCCGCAACAGGTTCTTTCCCGTGTTGGTGGCCAGGCTCCAATTGTTGTGCTTTCCGCTTCCATTGACCCCGGCATAGGGTTTTTCGTGGAACAGCACGCGGAAGTGATGCTTCCGGGCCACCTTCCCCATCACATCCATGAGGAGCATGTTGTGGTCCACGGCGAGGTTGAGCTCCTCGAACACCGGAGCGCATTCGAATTGGTTCGGAGCCACTTCGTTATGACGGGTCTTCACCGGGATGCCCAGTTTGAGCGATTCGGTCTCGAATTCGCGCATGAAGGCCTGCGCGCGCTCGGGGATGCTCCCGAAATAATGATCCTCCAATTGCTGGCCTTTGGCGGGGCTGTGGCCGAAGAGGGCACGACCGGTCATCATGATGTCCGGACGCGCGTGGAACAAGGCCTCGTCGATCAGGAAATACTCCTGCTCCCATCCGAGGGTACAGGTCACCTTGGTCACATCCTTATCGAAATACTGGCATACGGCGGTGGCTGCTTCGTCTACAGCCTTGATGGCACGCAGCAAGGGCATCTTGTAGTCCAGTGCTTCGCCGGTATAGCTAATGAAGATCGTGGGGATGCAGAGGGTGCGGCCCATGAGGAAGGCTGGGCTACTGGGATCCCACGCGGTATATCCCCGTGCCTCGAACGTGTTGCGGATGCCCCCGTTCGGGAAACTGCTGGCGTCCGGTTCCTGCTGTACAAGCATGGATCCGTCGAACCGTTCAATGCTCCGCCCACCCCCGATGGGCTCGAAGAAGGCATCGTGCTTTTCCGCACTGGTGCCGGTGAGTGGCTGGAACCAATGGGTATAGTGGGTAGCTCCCTTGCTGGAGGCCCACTCCTTCATCCCACTTGCCACCTGGTCGGCCAACTTGCGTTCGATCCGGGTGCCATGGTGAATGGCTTGCCGCACCGCGAACCAAGCATCCTCGGTGAGGAACATGCGCATGGCGTCCTCATTGAACACGTTACACCCGAAAAACTCGGAAATGCGCGTGGTCGGCAGCTCCACGGGCACAGGAGTCCTGGAAAGCACATTTTCGAGCGCGTGGTGCCTAAAACGAGGGGTTGTCATGAGATATTTTGGTATTTCTGCCGCGAAAGTATGCGTAAAGAAGGGGGTGCCCTCTAAAAAACATGAAAATTTACCGAGCAGTTGACGAAAACGCTCCACCTGGCCACCGCTTCGATCTGAAGGGATGACATGGGAAGGGCGGGCAAGGTGTTGTTGATTCAAGCGCCACGCGCTCCCGGCCGCAGGTGAACACGCAAGGGTGCCACCACCGTTGTGGGGCGCTGCCTACTCGACGATCACTCCGGGGACTCCTCCGGTTTCACCGGTGGCACGTCGCCCGGGGGGGGCGGAATGGCCGGCGGCCGCTGTGGTGTGCTTTCCAGGCTCTGTTGGAAACTCCGGCGCTGTTCGTTCACCGCATTGGATACCTCGTTCGCCCCACGCTGGATCTCGCGCTGCACCTCATTGCTGGCATCGCGTACTTGTCGCATGGTGCGCCCCAATGTGCGGGCCAGGTCTGGTATGCCCTTGGCTCCGAAGAACAGGAGTGCGAAGAGCATGATGACCATGAGCTCACCGCCACTGACATCGAAGAGTAATGGAGGCAACGCCATCGTGGGGGTAAAAATAAGTCGTCCCGCCGGTGGCGGGACGACCATTCTCAAAGGGGATCCTGTTCAGGCCACTGCCTCCTTCACGGCCACGGCGCTCTTCTTGCGGAGCAGAAGGTCCATTGCGGAAGCGGATGCCACGAAGATGGAGGAGTATGTTCCGACCACTGTACCGGCTAACAATCCGAACACGAAGCCGCGAATGGAGATACCGCCGAAGAAGAAGATGATGAGCAACACCAGCATGGTGCAAACACCGGTGTTCAGTGTACGGCTCAACGTGCTGTTGATGGCTTTGTTGAACAGGCTGACCAGCGGTTCGCGTTTATGCTCACGGCTGTATTCGCGGATACGGTCGAAGACCACCACGGTGTCGTTGATGGAGTAACCCACCACGGTGAGGATCACGGCGATGAACGCCTCATCGATCTCCAGGGAGAAGCCGACGACCCCCCAGAGCAGGGAGTAGATGCCGAGCACCACCAACACGTCGTGTACGAGGGAGAGCACCGCGCCCACACCGTACTGCCAGTTGTTGAACCGAACCCCGATGTAGATGAACATGAACAGCAACGCGATGCTCACCGAGGTGAGCGCCTTGATCTTGATATCGTCGCTGATGGTGGGGTCCACTTTGCGGGTATCGTCCGCGAAGGTGTACTCGCCCACTTGTGCGAGTCCGGCGGCCATCCGGGCCTGCACCATGGAATCGACCGCCAGGCCGGCCTCGTCGATCATGTAGTTGGTCGTGATCTTCAAGCGACGCTCGCCGCCGTAGGTCTTCACCTTGAGGGTGTAATCCCGATCCCCTTCCTTCACCACGGGCGCCAAGGCCTCGCGGACCGTTTCGGGATCAACGGGCTGCGCGTATTCCACCACGAAGGTGCGTCCTCCGGTGAAGTCGACCCCCCAGTTGAACCCACGTGTCACCATGGAACCGAGCCCGATGGCGATGAGCACGAAGGAGATGCCGTAGAACAACTTCCGCTTGCCCATGAAGTCGTAGTTAGCCCCATCGAAGAGGTTCTTGTTCCACGGGCGCCAGAAGGAAATGTCCTTGCCTTGCTCCAAGCGACGGGTCATGACCAACCGGGAGATGAAGATGGCGGTGAAGAGCGAGGTGAGGATACCCAAGCCCAGCGTGGTGGCGAAACCGCGGATGGGGCCGGAGCCAAAGAAGTACAGGATCACCGCAGTGGCGAACGTGGTCACGTTGGAGTCGATGATGGCGGAGAGCGCGCCGGAGTTGGAGTAGGCGGTCTCCACCGAACTCTTGAGCATGCGTCCTTGCTTGAGTTCATCGCGGACCCGCTCATTGATGAGCACGTTGGCGTCCACGGCCATACCGATGGTCAATACGATACCGGCGATACCGGCGAGGGTGAGGGTGGCCTGCATGGAGGCCATGGTACCCAACAGGAAGAACACGTTGGCCAGCAGGGCGATATCGGCGATCCAGCCGGCGCGGTTGTAATACAGCCACATCACCAACAACACACCCACCAAGGCGATGGCGAAGGAGACCAGTCCCTTGCTGATGTTCTCTTCACCGAGGGTGGGTCCCACCACCGTTTCGTCAATGATGCGTGCCGGAGCCGGCAGTGCACCGGCCTTGAGGATGTTGGCCAGGTCCTCGGCCTCCTTGATCTGGGTATTGAGGTCGCCCGACCCCATGGAGATGGAGGAGCGTCCACCGCTGATCTCGGACTGTACCACCGGTGCGCTGTACACCATGTCATCCAACACGATAGCCACCACACGACCGATGTTCTCCCCGGTCATCAAGCGCCAGATCTGAGCGCCTTCAGCGTCCATCTGCATATTCACCTCCACGGCACCCTTGAAGTCGAAGTCCTGGTTGGCCGCGATGATGGAGCTACCATCCAGACGCGGCTTTCCTCCACGAGGCAGTTTGAGGGCGTACAGGCTAAGCAACTGGACCTTGCCCCCATCTTGAGCATCGTAGCTATCCGGCTTCGCGGCCCATGCCAGCTTCAGGTCCGCTGGGATCAGCGCCTTCGTTGTGGCCGATGCCAGGTACCGGTTCACCGCGGCCGTATCGGACAGCATGGCGGTACCGACGATCGGTCCCTTGGCTTGGTTGGAAGGCTGGAACACGGCGAACAACGGGTTCTTCCGACGGAGTTCGGCACGTTCAGCCTCGGACATCTCTTTGTTCGCCGTATCCAAAGCCGTGGTATCCACCGCGGTAGAGTCCTTCGTGAGGGTATCGTTGGAGGCCACAGCATCGCTGACCGCAGCCGATCCGGTATCGATCACACGCAGCGCCATACGGCGGTTCTGAGCACGGCCCTCCTCGGTCGCATTGGATGCCACGGGGTGCTGGGAGCCATAGCCTTCGGCCTCCAGGCGATCCGCAGCGATACCCTTGCCCACGAGCGCGTTCCGCACCGCATCAGCCCGTTCTTGGGAGAGCTTCAGGTTATCGGCCGCATTGCCGGTGCTATCCGTGTAGCCGCCGATCTTGATCCGAACGGTGGCATGGGCCTTGAGGATCTCGGCGAGGTTGTTCAGCTGGGCCTCCGAGCTGCCCAGGTCGATCTGTGCGCTTCCCGTGGCAAACGTCACCCGATCGAAGTTGAACCAAGTGGTCTTGTCGGCTGGCTTACCGCTATCGATGAAACCGAGCAGGCCGCTTTCCACACCGGTTCCAGCACCTTCCACCTTGTACCCGTTGTCGAGCACCCGGCTAAAGGCCGCCGTGCCGGAGGCACCTGCTTGTGCGCCCAGGCGCTCATTGATCTTCTCGAGCACCGGGAACACATTCTCATTGTCCACGGTCTCCCAGAACTCCAGGTTGGCGGTGCTCTGCAGCACCTTACGTACCCGCTCCTTATCCTTCACACCAGGCAATTCGATCTGGATGCGCCCGGTGAATGCTTGCTTCTGGATCAACGGTTGAGCCACCCCGAACTTATCGATTCGCGTACGCATGATGCGCTCGGTGTTCTCCAGGGCCACATTGGCTTCGTTCTTCAACGCAGCGAGGTAATCCGCATCAGAACCCTCCCGGGAGAACACGGTATTGCGCTCCGGGGTGTAGAAGATCGCGGATAGTGGACCACGACCAGGCACCTTGGCATATTCTTCACCGAACAGGGTGATGAAGTCGGCATCGCTGCTCTTCATCCGTTCGCGCGCCGCCGCCATGGCCGTGAGGAAGGCTTGGTCCTGGCTGTTCCCGCTCAGGTTCTCCACCAACTCGGGCACGCTTACGGCCAGGGTCACGGCCATACCTCCTTTGAGGTCGAGGCCCATGTTCATCTCCCGTTCCTTGCACTCGCTGTAGGTATAGCCCAGCAGGGGGTAGATCCGCTCGTCGTTATGGGTATGGAGGAATCGATTCTCGTAGGCGAGTGCGAGGGAATCCCGGTCCAGGCTTTCCGCCGTAGGGTCCGCCTGAAGCAGGGAATCAACGGAAAGTCCGGCCTCCACTTGGGCACGCTTCTCCATACGCGTGGTGAAGAAGGAGAAGGAAAGCTGCCACAAACACGCCAGCGCCAGGAGGATGGTGAATATCCAAAGCGCGCCCCTATTCTGCATGACCGATGGTTTTTCTTAAGAGGCGGCAAATATAGCGTTGTTGTTCACAGCGCGACAGCCCGGTGAAAAGCCTCTATCACAGGCGGGTTCCCTCGGGGTTGTGAACGATCAGGGATGCACGAACAGCGCATAAGCGGCATGGGAGATGGTGGATATAGGTGCCACCTTTGCACTTGAACAGGAAAACGATGAACCGGACCACGATCCTTTTTACCACAGCCGCCTTGATCGGGCCAGTCTTGACCACGGCCCAGACCACGGTGCATTTTGATGGGACGATACCCGTGGTGCGTGGAAGCACAACGCTCGACCTGGCCTGGGCGAGCGGACTCAACGCCCCACAAGCAAGCCAGGTGGACCTGAACCTGGACGGGCTAAAGGACCTGGTCTTCTTCGACCGGACGGGAGACCGCTTGATCACGCTCCTGAACACCGGCGGCACGGGCACTGGTCAATACCGGCACACCCGGGAGTTCGACCACATCTGGCCATTCGAACAACTCCACGACTGGGTGCTGTTCAGGGACTATGACTGTGATGGGCAGGAGGACCTCTTCACCTACTCGCTGGCCGGGTTCTCGGTCTATCGCAACACATCGTCGAACGGGACCCTGAGTTTCGAGCTGTTGGTCTATCGGACCATGTGCGATTACGTTTTCGTGGATGGCAGCTCGCAACGCACGAATCTGTTGGTCTCCGCCGATGATATTCCGGGGATCGCGGACATCGATGGCGATGGCGATCTGGATGTGTTGGCCTTCGCCCAACTGGGCACGTTCGTGGAATACTATAAGAACCTGGCCATGGAAACCCATGGCACATGCGACAGCTTGGTTTTCGTACGGCGGAACGCGTGCTGGGGAGGTTTCGCCGAGAACACCTCCACTAACGCCATCACACTGAACGCGGAGTGTTTCCAGGTTCCCAACCCGGAGGTCGCCCCGCCGTCCAGCTCCGATCATCCGGCAGCCGGAGCGGACCGTAGTGCGGCACATGCGGGTAGCACCATCACACCGGTGGACCTCGACGGTGATGGGGTGCAGGACCTCCTCCTGGGCGATATCGCCTATGCGAATGTGGTCGCGCTCCACAACGGTGGCACGGTATCCAGCTCGCTGATCGTGAGCGTGGACAACTACTTCCCCAGCGATGATGTTCCTGCGGATGTCCCCGTATTCCCGGCTGCGTTCCACCTGGACGTTGACGGCGACGGTCAGCGTGACCTGATCATCAGCCCGGCAGCCCGAGGCTTGGGGCACAATTACGAAAGCGTATGGTACTACCACAACGCCGGAACGGACCAAGCCCCTGATTTCCAGTTCCAACAGCGCGACCTGTTCCAGGACCGCATGCTGGACTTCGGAGAGGGCGCCAACCCGGTACCCTTCGACCACAATGGGGATGGGCTCATGGACCTGATCATCTCCAACGAAGGATACTACCACCCCACGGGGAACTTCATCGGCAAGCTGGCGCTGTTAGAGAACATCGGCACCGCGATCGCGCCCTCCTTCCGCGTAGTGACCGACGATTACATGAACTTGAGTACCAGTGGAATAGGAACATCCATGTTCCCCGCCTTCGCCGATGTTGACGGCGATGGGGACCAGGACATGTACATCGGCGACCTCCAAGGGCGTCTCCACTTCTTCCGCAACACGGCGACCGGTCCGGTGGCCCAATTCACCTTGGTGCAGCCCAACATCACCTACCAGGATGGCTCGGTGATCGACGTCGGTCGCCAGGCCGCCCCTCAATTCGTGGACCTGGACCGGGATGGCTTGACCGACCTGGTCCTGGGAGAGCAGAACGGCAATTTGAACTACATCCGGAACATCGGGACCACCGCCGTACCCAGTTGGACCCTGGTAACGGACTCGTTGGGCCACGTGAGCACGGTGACCCCATATACCCTTGGGCATTCCGTACCCTTCATATTCACCAACCCGACAGGACAATACGAACTGTTGGTAGGCTCTGAAACGGGTACTCTGTGGCACTACACAGGGCTCGAGGGGGATCTGGCGGGAGCATGGACGCTTGCGGATAGTAACTACCTCGGCCTGGATGAAGGCTACCGCTCCACGGTATGTCTGTACGACTACACCGGCGATGGCGGGCTGGACATGGTGGTAGGGAACTACCGCGGAGGAGTATCCTTCTGGCGCAGCGGAACGCCGACCGCTGCGATCCCGGAGGCTGTTCGGCCCGCGGTAAGCGTACGCCCGAACCCCACTCAGGGCCTCGTGACCGTGGCACTGCCGCTGGAACTGGCGCACCAGCGGACCGTACTTCGGATCCGGAACGCCATGGGGCAACTGGTAGGCACGGTCGCGGTCCGGTCCACCACCCAACTCGTTGATCTAGGGGCATTCGGCCCAGGCATGTACATCATCCAAGCGGAGATCGATGGTAAGCCACAGCCTCCTGTCCGTGTGATGGTCCAACACTGACAAACCCGTTCCTATCAACGAAGAACGGCGCCTTCAGGGCGCCGTTCTTCGTTAAGGACCAAGTGGATCAAGCCGTGACCTGCATCTTGTCCAGCACGTCCATCACCTCCTTCACCGCCTTCGCACTGGCGTTGCACAATGCTTGCTCTTCCGCATTCAGCTGAAGCTCGATGATGCGCTCCACCCCATTGCGGCCGAGGACCACAGGAGCCCCCATGTAGATATCCTTCAAGCCATACTCTCCTTGGAGCCATACACAGCAGGGGAAAATGCGCTTCTGGTCGCGAACGATAGCCTCGACCATCTGGGCCGCGGCGGTACCCGGAGCATACCATGCACTGGTACCCAGCAGGTTAACGATCTCCCCACCCCCTTTCTTGGTACGTTCCACGATGGCATCGAGCTTTTCCTTCGAGATCAGCTCGGTCACGGGGATCCCGCCCACAGTGGTGTAGCGCGGCAGAGGCACCATGGTATCGCCATGGCCACCCATGAGCACGGCCTGGATATCCTTGGGGCTCACGTTCAATTCCGTGGCGAGGAAGGCCCGGTAGCGTGCCGTATCGAGGATACCGGCCATGCCGAACACGCGGTTCGCCGGGAACTTGCTATTGATGAACGCACAATAGGTCATCACATCAAGCGGATTGCTCACCACGATGATGATGGTATTGGGCGAATACTTGATGATGTTCTCGGTCACCGACTTCACGATGGCGGCATTGGTGGCGATGAGGTCATCGCGGCTCATGCCCGGTTTCCGAGGCAGGCCGCTGGTGATCACCACCACATCGCTGTTGGCGGTCTTCGCGTAGTCGTTGGTACTACCGGTGAGCCGCGAGTCGAAAAGGCTGATGGGCGCGGTTTGCCAGATATCCAAGGCCTTGCCCTCGGCGAAGCCCTCCTTGATATCCAGCAACACCACTTCATTGGCCAGTTCCCAACGGGCAACGGCATCGGCACAGGTCGCCCCCACGTTACCGGCACCTACTACAGTGACTTTCATCTTCTTGAGCGGGATTTGTTCGTTTTGCAAGCGGTTCGATCCTCCGTTGCGGCGCGAAAGTAGTACGCGGCGCAGAGACAGAAGATCCAAAGAGGACAGGTATCCAAGGAAGCGGCAGTCCTTGCCCAGGCATCCTTTTCGGACCGGGTACGTCTTACCCTTGGAAAATGGCTACCTTACCGGCACCAATGCTGCTACGCTCACCCGTTCCGCCCCAGCCCGAGCGCGCGCCGTTGCGTTTGGTGCAAGAGCCGGTGGCCCCGAATGCGCAGGAGGCAGCCTTCGCCGCGTTGATCGACGGCTGCCTCGCCGATGATCGCCGGGCCCAGCAGCGTGTGTATGAGCTGTTCTATGGCAAGATGATGGCGGTATGTCTGCGCTACACCAAGAACACGGACCAGGCCAAGGACATCCTCCAGGACGGTTTCATCAAGGTGTTCAAGAGCGTGGAGAAGTTCAACCGGGCAGGTTCTTTCGAAGGATGGATCCGGCGGATCATGGTGAACACCGCGATCGACCATTTCCGGCGCACGAAGAACGCGTACCTGCTCCTGGGCGACGAGCGGAGCATAGAGGACTTCGGTGACCAGGACGAAGAGGACGTGTTGGCGGATGATCACGAAGAGGACCTCCCTGACTTGAAACCCGCGGACCTGATCAATGCCATGCAGAAGCTGACCCCGGCGTACCGGACGGTGTTCAACCTGTATGTCTTCGAGGAGATGACGCACAAGGAGATCGCCGATACGTTGGGGATCAACATCGGCACATCCAAGAGTAACCTGGCCAAAGCCAGGTATAACCTGAAGAAATTCCTAACCCAGGAGCACAAGCTCCGTTAATGGACATGGATATGAGCGGTTTGAGTGGATTCGATCGATCGGTGAAGGAGGCTCTCGAGCCATACGAGGTGCCGTACAATTCAGCCGATTGGAGCCATATGGAACGGGCCTTGGATGGGCGTTCCGATGACGTGGCACGGGTGTCCCGATCCGGGCTGTACGCCTTGCTGCTGGGTGGTTCGCTGGCCGCAGCCAGCAGCCTTACCGTACTGATCGCTCCACCAGAACCGCCAGCGGTGGGGGATCGCCTGGTTGAACATTCGGTCACAACGCCCTTGGCCTCCCAACCGGAAGCAGAGCCAACGGCGGCCCCGCTCCCGAGTCCAGATCCAGTCGTACACGCCAGCGGTACAGCCCCTGCGTTGTCCACCTCGGCCGTGCGGACCATCGCCCAACGTCCGGCCAATGTGCCCGCCACCACAGCAGCCAACACCGCGGCAAAGCCTTCCGGATCGGAACCGACCGCGCCGGGTGAACATGCCCCTATGCTGAAGCCGAGCATCACCGAAGGCTGTCCGGGATCGGTGGTCGTGTTCGAAACGGCCAACCTGGCCGAAGATGGCAAGTACCTCTGGAACTTCGGTGACGGCAACTTCTCCAACCAAGCCAAGCCTAGCCACGTATTCTCCAAGCCCGGCAGCTTCGAGGTGATGCTCTCCCACTCCGGATCGAAAGGGGGTAGCATTCGAAGCGAGGGTGTAGCCGACCGGATCATCATCCATGAAGCCCCCGAAGCCTCGTTCACCATCCTGAAACAGGAGTACGACAACACCGTACCCTCGGTGCACTTCGAGAACCGCAGTTTAGGTGGCCGCACCTACATCTGGGACTTCGGCGATGGTGGCACCAGCTCGGTGGCCCATCCGGACCATGTGTACAAAAAGGTCGGAACGTACACGGTAAGCCTCACGGTAGTGAACGGCAAAGGTTGTGAGGACCGCGAGGAACGGACCCTCCGGATCGATTCCGATTACGACCTGATGGCCACCAAGACCTTCTCCCCGAACAGCGATGGTGTGGACGACTTCTTCATGCCGGAAGCCCTGAAAACGCTGGGGGTGCGGTTCCATCTTTCGATCTTCGAATCGAAGACCGGAAAAATGGTGTTCGAGACCACCGATGCACAGCGGCCCTGGAACGGGCGGCTGAACAACAAGACCGAGCTCTGTGCGACCGGCGACTACATCTGGATGGTGGAGATGAAGGACGGAGAGAAGTTGGGGGGCACCTACAACGGTAGCATTCAATTGGTTCGTTGAAATTAGGCTTCGTGCGCGAAGCCCTACCGCCCCGGCCGACCACCGGGGCGGTTAATTTTGGAGGGTCAGGCAACGACAACGGAATGCAAAGGGTCACTCCTTTGCGACATGGCGTACTTGGTTGGCCTAGCACCGACCCTTCATCACCAAGCACAGCAATGAGGAGACTCCTACCCATTCGTCCGATCATCATCCTGCTTTCTCTGCTGCTCATGCGACCGGCCATGGGTCAGCAGTTCAGCATCACTGCGGGTACGGTGAACACCTGTACGGGGGTCTTGGAAGATTCCGGTGGACCTTCGGCCTCGTATGGTGACAACGAGAACCACACCGTGGTGATCTGCCCGGATGTGGCGGGTGATGGGATCTCGCTCCAATGGCTGGTGGTGAACTTGAGCACCGCCGGACCGAACAACACCCACGACCAGATCTCGGTCTGGGATGGTAACAGCACCAGTGCACCCTTCTTAGGGTCATACACCGGAACAGCCTTACAAGGGTTGATCATCTCGGCGACCACCTTCAACGCCACCGGATGTTTAACGGTGCAGTTCACCTCCAACGGCGTGGGTGTTGGCGATTTCGCGGCGTCCATCACCTGTTTCACACCCTGCCAACGCCCTACCGCGGTGGCCTCCATGAGCGAACCCACCATACCTGCTCGGATCTGCCAGAACGAGGTGATCCAGTTCGACGGAAGCGGATCCTATGCCGCCACCACGGCGTTCAACATCGTATCCTACACCTGGGACTTCCGGGACGGGACCACCGCCACCGGTGCAACGGCCTCCCATGCCTTCGCCGAGCCCGGGGAATATGTGGTTCAACTCCAGGTCGAGGATGATAACGGCTGCGTGAATTCCAACGTGGTGGACCTGCAGGTGCTGGTGAGCACCACACCTCTTTTCACCGGCACGGTGGAAAGCCATGAGACCTGCCTTGGAGCCACCGTTGACCTTCTGGCGGTGGTGACACCGGTGACCTGGACCGCATTACCAGAGGCGAACTTCGGCGATGGTGTGTTCCTGCCGGACGATGTAGGGCAGCCATTCACCTCGGAATTGAACTTCACGCAGTTCGACCCCGGACAGACCGTACTCTCGGTGAGTAACATCCCGTCTATCTGCGTGAACATGGAGCACACCTACATGGGCGACCTGGTGCTTCAGGTGATCTGCCCCAATGGGCAGACCATGGTGCTTCACCAGCAAGGTGGCGGTGGCACCTACCTGGGAGGCCCGAACGACACCGACAGCAACTTGGATCCGATCCAGGGAGAGTGCTGGCAATACTGCTGGAGCCCCACGGCCACCAACGGCACCTGGGTGGCCAACTCCAACACCGGTACCCAGAACACCACCTTGGGTGGGACGCCGCCGAACCAGTCGCTTAACCCGGGCACGTATCAACCGGTGCAACCCTTCACCAACCTGCTGGGGTGCCCATTGAATGGTGAGTGGACCTACCAAAGCACCGATATGTGGGGGGCGGACAATGGCTTCATCTGTTCATGGTCGATCACCTTCGACCCGGCCATCATCCCCGACGCCACCCAATTCACGCCTTCCATCGGGACCAGTTCCTCGGACAGTGCGGCATGGACGGGCCCCGGGATCGTACTGGACCCCTTGGTGCCGCTGCACGCCACAGCCACACCCACGGGGCCTGGTGACTACACCTATGCCTTCGCGGTGACCGATGATTTCGGCTGCACCTACGACACCACGGTCACCATTACGGTGCCCCCCCAACCCGTGCTGGATGCCGGACCGGACCTGGTGCTCTGTGCCGACCCCATGCCCATGGCCCCCACCGTGGACGGTACCGAGCCGCAGGCCACCTGCACCTACACCCTCACCCTGCTCGACAGCTTCTCCGACGCTTGGAACGCGGGGGCCAACATCGATGTGACGGTGAACGGTGTGACCACCAACCATACACTGCTCTGTTGCAACGGATCACTGGCCATACCGCTCACGGTGGTCACCGGCACCACGGTGACATTGAACTACCACGCGGGCACTTCATGGAACTCGGAGAACTCGTACACGCTCGTGGACGATGCCGGCGGGATCCTGTTCCAGTCGGGAGCCAACCCCCCATCGGGTGTTTCGTATTCGCAAACCGCACAATGCGTGAACGGCACCTACCTGGCCACCTTCGTATGGTCGCCCGCGACCGGCCTTGCCGACCCCAACGTGGCCAACACCACGGTGATGGTGACCGAACCCACCATGTACTACTTGACCACGTATCCGGATGGTCACCCCGAATGCGCGGTAACGGATAGCGTGCTCGTCAGCCCGGACCCCTCGATCAACGCGGGGCTTTCGAGGTCCATCGTGCTTTGCGAAAGCGATGGCATCATCCAAATGGTGGACTCCTTAGGAGGCACTCCGGATGCTGGCGGGGTATGGATCAACGCGAACGGCGATGGGGTTCCCGATGCGTTCAACAGTGCCTTGGATGCACCGGGCGTGTACACCTACATCCTCACCAGCATGGCCGGATGCGTGGCCACCAGCACCTTGGAGATTGCCGTGTTGCCGACCGACGACCCGAACTGTTGTGGGATCATCGATGCCGGACCGGATGCCTTCTCCTGCGGCCTGACGATCAACCTCCATGCCATCCGCGGCAACACCGGTGTTGGCAACTGGGTAGGCCCTGCTGGGGCGGTATTCGCGGATGCCTTCTCGCCCGAGACCAGCGTTAGCGTTCAACCTGGCATGGGGGGCACACACATGTTCTATTGGGTAGAGAATGACGGTGCCTTCTGCGACCTGATCGACAGTGTGGCGATCACCTTCACCGATGCATACGTGTTCACCCCCACGATCACCAATGCCTTGTGCTTCGGTTACTGCGACGGCTCGGTGGACATGGCCATTACCGGAGGCAACGCCGCGGCCGGGCTTAACTACACCTGGTCCAACGGCACCACCGGGGTGGGTGCCAACATCGCGAGCGATCTGTGCGCCGGCCCGTACACCTTGGAAGTGAGCGATGACAATGGTTGCGAAGGGACCACGGACGTGGTGATCACCGAACCCATCCTGTTGGAGATCGATTCGCTTTCGATGTTACCGGCGACCTGTTCCGGCGCATGCGACGGCACGGTCTTGATCCATGATGGAGAGGCTGTGGAATACAGTTATGACGATGGTGCCAGCTGGACGACGGATGCCACACGGCCAGGCTCGTGCGAAGGGATCTGGCAGGTGCGGATCAAGGATGCCATCGGTTGCATCGGCACCGGGCAGATCGAGGTGACGGGGCCTCCACCGGTGGTGGCCTCCTTCGAATGGGCGCCGAACCCGGCAAACGTGGACGCCCCGCTGGTGAACTTCGGGAACACCTCCTCCGGATCGGACCACTACTACTGGAACATCGCGGACCTGCACTCCACCACGGACCTGAACACGGCATACACCTTCAGCAACAAGGAACCCGACACGTATGAAGTGTGCCTGGTGGCGTACAACCACAACGGATGTGCCGACACCGTATGCAATATCATCGTTGTGGAGGATGTGCTCTTCACCTACATCCCGAACGCATTCACCCCGGATGGGGATGATGAGAACGACGTGTGGTGGCCTACGGCGAACATCCCTGTTCGCTCGAACTACGAGTTGCTGGTGTTCGACCGATGGGGGCAAGTGGTGTTCAGTACCACGGACCCGTACGAACCCTGGGAGGGTCGGAAGCAGAACAGCGGAGAGGTTTTGAAGAGCGATGTGTACGCGTACCGGCTCTTGTTCGGCATACAGAACACCGAGGTCCGGCGCGAGATCCTCGGCCACGTGACGTTGTTGAAATGACCGCTGGAGCACACCCACCTTCTGTGCGCTGTGGGTCCATCTACCGGCCCTTGGCCGCTGGGCCAAGCACATGCCCCCCGCGTGTGCGCATTCGGCGCTTGGCGTTGTTCGGTCTGGTCGCCCTGATCGGCGCACCCTTGTCGGCCCAGAACACCGGTGATTGCTTCAATGCCATACCGGTCTGTCTGGGCGTGTATAACGAAGCGAACAGCCCACCTGGCGAAGGCGACCTCACCGACGAGATCAATTCGAACATCTCCTGTCTTGGCGGAGGAGAGGTGAATGGACAGTGGTACACGTTCTCTGTACAGAACAGCGGTCAGTTCTGCTTTTCGATCATCCCGAATAATCTACAGAACGACTACGACTGGGCCGTGTTCAACCTCACGAACGCGGATTGTGCGGACATCTACACCAATGCGTCATTGGAGGTGAGCTGCAATTTCTCGGGGATGTCCGGGGTCACCGGAGCGAACGGATCCTCAGGCTCCCAGAACGAGCCATGCATGCAGGTGCTCGCCGGCCAGACCTACGCCTTGTACGTGAGCAACTGGTCGCAGTCCCCATTCGGTTATACGTTGAACATGCAAGTACCGGGGACCACGGCAAGCATCTTCGACGGCACTCCCCCATCGATCGATGCCGTAGGCACGAGTTGTTCGCGGACAACGATCACCATCTCGTTCAGTGAGTACATCCTCTGCTCCAGTGCGCAAGCCGCGGACTTCTTGATCACCGGTCCCGGTGGCCCGTACACACCGACCGGGCTTACAAGCGCCGTGTGTGCAGCGGGTGGTGAACAGACCGATGAATTCACCCTGACCGTAACACCAGGCATGGTGGGGGAAGGCCCCTTTGAAGTGATCCTGGTGGGGCAGGTGGAGGACCTCTGCAACAACTACAACGTAGCGAACTCAAGCTTCACGTTCACCATGCCCGAAGAGATGGTGATCACCGCACAGGCCACCCCCACCGGATGTGCGCAAGCGAACACCGGCTCCGTTACCGGAACGGTCACAGGAGGGCAGGCTCCCTTGATCTATGACTTGAACGGGGCCAGCTCACAGATCAACAACGGCACCTACACAGGGCTTGGCGCCGGGACCTACACGATCGGTGTGACCGACGCCCTGGGGTGTACGGCCAGTGCCACAGCGGAGGTCACGATCCTCACCAACTTCACGAACGCGATACAGACCACGAACGTGACCTGTGCCGGTAATGCGGATGGCCAGGCCACGGTGACCACCACCGGCATCGGAACGGGCTGGAACTACACCTGGCGCGACCAGGCCGGGTCCATTCTGCGACAAACCCTCAACGCCAGCACGGACCTGTTCATCGCGGGCCCCGGCGATTACACGGTGATCGTGCAAGAGAGCGCCGCCGGTGCAGCCTGTGCGGAGACCTTGGCATTCGTACTTACCGAGCCCGCCCCCTTCCTGCTCACGCAGTTGCCGATGGACACCACCATCTGTGTGGATGGTACGGCCATCCTGTCCAGCGGAGCTACCGGTGGCACCACACCATATAGCTTCAGCTGGGGTGCTGGTCTCGTTGGGCCGGGTCCGCACAGTATCACCCCCGTGAACGACCGTACCTACACCCTGACCGCGACCGATGCCCATGGTTGTGCCGTAGCGCCGGTGACCTTCACCATTGCGGTCAGGGATTCGTTGAGGATCGAAGCGCTCCAAGACATCGCAGTATGCAACGGTGTGGCCTTCACCTTGGACGTCGGTGCGGCCAGCGGTGGCGACGGCACCTATACCTATGTCTGGAGCAACGGCGCAGGCAACACGCACCAGACCACCGATTCCTTGGCGGTGGCCGAAGAGATCTGTGTGACCGTGAGGGATGGATGCGAAACACCGGCCATCCAGACCTGTTCTGCGGTCACGGTACTGTACACGCCCGGGATCGAGATCTCTCTGGACACCATACTGGGATGCCGACCACTGGAGGTGGCCTTCCAACTACGCGACACCACGGGCGGAGCGCAGGTGCAATGGAACTTCGGCGATGGCATCGTAGCACAAGGCGGGCCAATGATCAGCCATCTGTACGACCGATCCGGCCAGTTCGATGTTCGCACCAAGGTTACCTGGCCGAACGGATGCGTGACCGACACCACCTTGCTTGATGCGGTTGAGGTGATACCGGTACCCAAGGCCGACTTCACCTACCGTCCGGAACCATTGACCATCTTCGAGCCAGAGGGCCGTTTCATGGAGACCGCAGAACCCAACGAGGTGGGCTATGCGTGGGACTTCTTCGCATACGGTACCTGTTCCGGTCCGGATACGGTGATCGTATTTCCAGACAAGGAAGGCGGCTTGTATCCGGTGCAGCTGGTGGTTTGGAATGAATTGGGCTGTGCGGATACGCTCCAGCGCTGGATCCCTGTTGATGATGCGTTCCTGATCCATGTGCCCAATGCCTTCACCCCGAACAGCGATGGCTTGAACGAGGTGTTCCACGTAACAGGCAACGACCTCTCCGATGAGGAGTTCGAGCTGCACATCTTCGATCGCTGGGGGAAGCTGGTCTTCAGCAGCACTTCGCCTGCGGTCGGCTGGGATGGCAAACTGCCGGGTGGTCGGCGAGCGATGACCGGCGTGTACAATTGGCGGTTGAAGGCGCGGTCGATCCAGACCACCTCGAAGCGGATCGTGTACGGGCACGTGACACTACTTCAGTAGGCCGGGCCATTCTTCCATGGCTCCGCTGTGGTCATTGGTCAATTCCTGAAGGTGATTCGTCCAATATCCTTTCCAATATTGGAAGGGTATTTCGCACGCGACTATATTTCAACTCGCCAAGCGATCGGGAAACACCAGTGCCTGCATGGGAAGACCCTACTCCGCGCCTCTTACCACTCGACCAAGGTCTGGGCCCTGCCTGCTAAAGCAGCTGCTGTGGCTGACCTTTTTCATGGCTCTCTGCGAAGGAAGCCTGTGGGCACAGGCATTCCCCATGTTCAACGGCAGTTCGAACACCTGTTCCGGTGCATTCCTCGACAGCGGCGGCGAAGGCGCAACGGGGTACGGGAACAACGAGAACATCACCTACACGATCTGCCCGGATTCGCCCAATGACGCGATCTCTCTGAACTTCATCACGTTCAACCTGAGCACTGCGGGCGCTGCACCATTGGATCAGATGACGATCCATGATGGCAACAGTACAGCGGCCACCAGCCTGGGCACGTACACCGGCACGACCTTACAGAACATCACCGTTCAGGCATCGCCGCTGAACAGCAGTGGCTGCCTTACCATCGTCTTCCGGTCGAACAACACGGGTACCGGGATCTTCGCGGCGAGCATCAGTTGTTACACGCCATGTCAACGGCCGACCGCGGTAGCGACGATGAGCCAGGCCGCCCCAGTGAAGATCTGCATCGGGGAATCGGTGAACTTCGATGGCTCCGGGTCGATCGCCGCTGCGGGTTTCGCGATCGCTACCCGCACCTGGGACTTCGGTGATGGCACGGTGTTGTCCAACGCCGCAGCCAACGTATCGCACACCTACACCCAGGCGGGTGAGTTCATCACCCAGCTCTACGTGGTGGACAACAACGGCTGCGCAAGCGCCAATCGGATCGACCTGCCGGTACGCGTGGGCACTGAGCCCAACTTCAACGGCACCGGTGGCGACCTGGTGGGTTGTGTTGGACAAACCCTTTGTTTGGATGGCGTGGTGAACGCGACCACCTGGAACGAGCTTCCCGGCAACGACCTTGGAGGTGGGGTCTTCCTACCGGATGATGTGGGATCGTGCTTCGAGTCGGAGATCACCTTCTCCCAATTCGCGCCGGGACAAACCCTGACCAATGTGAACGACCTCCTGGGGATCTGTGTGGGTATGGAGCACAGCTTCATGGGGGATCTTGTGATCAACATCATCAGCCCCACCGGGCAAACGGTGACCCTGCATCAGCAGGGAGGTGGAGGCACCTTCCTTGGGATCCCGGTGGACAATGATCTGACGCCGAACGCCCAGGGTACGTGCTGGAACTACTGCTGGAGTCCTACCGCCACGAATGGCACTTGGGTGGACAACGCTGGAGGCACCTTGCCCAGCGGCACCTACGAAAGCCTGGATCCGCTGAGTGGCTTGGTGGGCTCACAATTGAACGGGGTGTGGCGGCTCCAAGTTTGTGATCTGTGGGGATCCGACAACGGATTCATCTGCAATTGGGACGTATCCCTGAACCCGGCCATCTTCCCAGACCTCACCGAGTTCACACCGATCTACGGCGATGGATGCGACAGCACCTATTGGTCCGGGCCGCACATCACTTCCACTGCTGCGGGCTGTGATGCCATCTGTGTAGCCCCCCCCACCCCAGGGTCGTACAGCTACACCTATACCGCGAAGGACGATTTCGGCTGCACGTTCGATACCACCCTCACGGTGACCATCGTACCGCTACCCACCGTGAACGCCGGAGCGGATGTGGTCACTTGCGGAACGGCCGTTCCGCTGAACGCCCAGATCACCTCCGGTGGGCAACCCGGTGATTGCACCTATACCCTTCAGCTCATTGACACCTTTGAAGATGGATGGACCCTTGGCTCGAACGTGACGGTGACGATCAATGGCGTTGCGACGACGTACACCTTGGGCATCATACCCGGCGATCAGACGACCATCACCCTTCCCGTATCCCATGGCCAGCCGATATCCCTCTCCTATCAAGCGGCCATCTTTTGGAACAATGAGAATCGGTTCGTGCTGCGGAACACCGCAGGAACAGTGCTCTACAACTCAGGGAACGGCCCGGCGACCGGGTTGGCATGGAGCGGTGTCGTGGCCTGCCCTCCTGAACCATTCACGTACACCTGGAGCCCGGCAGGAGGTCTATCGAACCCGAACATCGCCAACCCCAGTGCGACGGTCACGAACACCACGGAATACTGTGTGACCGCGATACAGCCCTCACAACCCGCCTGCCCCGCTACGGATTGTGTAACGATCACCGTCGATAACGGGGTGGATCCTGGTACGAATGGATCGATCACCATCTGTGCCAACGCCGCACCATTCGCACTATTCCCGTTGCTCGGTGGCACACCGGACCCTGGTGGCACCTGGACAACGCCGGGAGGCGCCGTGCATTCGGGCAACTTCGACCCGAGCGCTGATACTCCGGGATCCTATACCTACACCGTGGTGGGATCCCCAGCCTGTGGTGGTTCAACAGAAATCGCAACAGTGACCGTTGTCGTGTCTCCACTTGCCGATGCGGGGACCGATGGGGCGATCACCCTGTGCAGCACGGATGCTGTGGTATCCCTGTTCGCGCAGCTCGGCGGAACGCCCGATGCCAACGGCACCTGGAGCGGACCCAGCCCCACCGCAGGTGGCCTGTTCGACCCCGCCACCATGAGCGCGGGTGTGTACACCTACACCGTACCCGGCACGGCACCTTGTCCTGATGCCAGCGCCACCGTGACCGTTGCCCTAACCACCCCACCCGATGCGGGGACCGATGGGGCGATCACCCTGTGCAGCACGGATGCTGTGGTATCC
>SSGN01000175.1 GCA_008016945.1 Flavobacteriales bacterium | reverse complement strand
CCCTTATGATCGGTGCGCTGGTCCGGGCAGGGCCATCGCGTCTTACTGAGCCGGTGATGAAGATCCGGCCGAGCTCAGCGATCTGTACCACTGGGGTGATAGCGTGAAAGGGTGCGAGGCATTTCACCTTCTCACGCCGTGCCCCCTTTCACCTTTTCACCATTGGACCGCCCGGGTCTTTCCTGCCGCCGCCGGATTGCCGCCGGCCGCACCGGGGGGGGGGAGCCGGAACAGCAGGCCCAGCGTGCGGCGATCCTGTCCCCCTCGTGCCCGCTGAAAGGAGGGCTCAGGGTGAGGGGGCGGACCAAAGCGAAGCGGCGGTCCGGGGCGCAAGGAACGCTCGCTGGACCTGCTGTTCCCTCCCAATGTCGAAGTCTTGATCCTTGACGAACGAAGACGCGATAGCCCCGCTGGTCCGGGTGTATCCACCCTGTTCTTGTCGTACATTTCGGGCAAGTAAATCCGAATTAAGCCATGCGAACGCTCGGCATCGTGGTCCTCGCGACCTGTTTCCCCTTCTTCAGCTTCGGCCAGGTGGCCCACAAACTCGCTCCGGCACCGGATCCCGGAAAGGAGTTGCGCACCGTTACCGCTTCCTGCGGCCAGTGCAACTTCGGTCTGCCCGGTGGCGATTGTGACCTGGCCGTGCGCTTCCCGCAGCAGGATGGTGCCGAAAAGGCGTTCTACGTGGATGGCGTGGACATCAGTGCTTTCGGACATCCGCACGATAAGGACGGCTTCTGCCTGGCGTTGCGTAAGGCCGAGGTGCAGGGCGAGGTGGTGGAGGGGCGGTTCAAGGCCAGCTACTTCAAGCTGCTTCCGCCCGAGAAGGAGGGGAAGGCCCGGTGATCGGAATGCCGCCGGTAGGCCGGTGGTCGCCCATCAGCGAACGATCAGTCGCTGGCCTTGTCGCGCTGTGGCCGTGGCTACTTCGATGTAGTACAGGCCGCTGGTGGTGAGTTGCAATGTCGTGGTGCTTCGTGCACTGCCGGTCCAGCGGTGGATCGACCGCCCCTGCGCATCGTACACCTCCAACCGTTGGGTGTGTTCGGGCAGTTGTACCGTTACCGTTCCCTCCGTGGGGTTCGGGAATACCGTGAACGTGGGCATCAGATCGGCCGTTCTTGTCCCCACCGAGCCAGTGAGCGCGTTGAATGCATTCACACGGCCGTGTCCGTGGTAGGGGTCCCATCCGGGGGTGTCTTCGTTCGCGGCTCCCACCATGTCTTCGGCAGAGGTCTCCACGATGGTCTTCACCTCGGCCGGCGTAAGCCCCGGGGAGCTCGCCAACAGCAGTGCGGCCAGACCGGCCACCAGCGGGGTGGCTTGCGAGGTGCCGCCCCAATAGGTGCTGTAGTTGCTGTTCGATAGGTGGCTGAGGCCGTAGATGTAGTTGCCGGGTGCCACCACGGAAATGTGCGCGCCAAAGTTGCTGCCGCTGGTGTTGCTCCAGAAGAACGGCGCCGAACGGGTGTCGTCCGGGTCGGTGGATCCCACGGCGATCACCCCGGGGATACCGGCCGGGTAGAAGGTGGTGTTGGCGTTGGTGTTCATCATACAGGCCACCACCACCACGCCATGGGACAAGGCGTAGTTCACTGCATCGCTCAAGGTGCTGGAGCTGCTGGTGCCGCCGATGGACATGTTGATCACTTGGGCGCCATGGTCCACCGCATAGTGTATGGCCGAGGCCCACCACGAGTAATAGCCGTACGAGTCGCTGTCCAAGGCTTTCAGGCTCATCAGCTTGCAGTTCCAGTCCACCCCGGCGAAGCCGATCCCATTGTCGCCTTGTGCTCCGATGATCCCGGTCACGTTGGTGCCGTGCCCTTGGTCGTCCATCGGGTCGTTGTCGTTGTTGGCGAAGTCCCATCCCCGTATGTCGTCCACCAGGCCATTGCCGTCGTCGTCCACGCCGTTGCCTGCGATCTCTGCGGTGTTCGTCCAGATCCGACCGGCGAATTCAGGATGGTCCCATTTCGTTCCGGTGTCGATGATGGCCACGGTGATGGATCCATCGCCCTGTTCAACGGTCCAAGCATCCTCCATCTGGATGTCGGCACCCGCTACCGCCGGGGCCAAGGCGAATGTTCCCTGGTTGCTCAACCCCCACTGCAGGGGGTAGGAGGTGTCGGTGGGCACCACACCTTGTACCCCTCCGGCAAGGCCCTGATGGTCCCTTTCCACGTATTCCACTTCGCCGCTACGCCGGTATGCATCCATTAGCCTATCCGCATCGGTGTCCGGGGGCAGTTGGATCACGAAGGTGGAGGGTGGCGATTGGCGACCGGTGTGCACGCGTTCCACGACGGCCCCGGGAAGATCCCTCGTCAGGGCATCGATCATGGCGTTGCCCGTACCGTTGCCTTCACCGGGCGAGCGACCCGCCGCATGGTGTCCGGCTTTGAGTTTCGCGATCACGCGCTCGGGAGTTCGAGGGAACAACGCCGTGCCCACGAGCAACAGGCCGATCAGCAGCAGGGGTCTGGTATACATGGTGGTGGTGGCGCAAGGCTCGTTACTCGGTGGGTGGGGGAGTGCGTTGTACCCCCATCTGTGTCCTTCGCCGGACGGAGTGTTGCTCAAAGATAGTCTGGCCGGTGGCCTCCACCGCCTCACCGTGGGCTCAGGTCCACATCGTCCATGCTCTCCAGGGTGATCCATTGTCCCATCTTCTTCTGGATCACCTTGAAGTGGTGCTGGTCTTCGGGTGTCACCAGCGTGAAGGCCTGGCCTGCATGTTCCGCACGACCGGTGCGCCCGATCCGGTGCACGAAGTCTTGGGGCGACCGCGGCAGCTCGTAGTTGATCACGTACGGCAGTGCTACGATGTCGATGCCACGGGCGAGCAGGTCGGTGGTCACCAGTACACGTAAACGGCCAGCCTTCAGGTCGGCCAAGGCTTGCTGGCGGGCATGGTGGCTTTTCTTGCCGTGCGTGGCACGTGCGTCGATCCCGTGTTTCCGCAGCTTGTCCGCCACATGGTCGGCGCCATGGCTGGTGGCGGTGAACACCAGCACCTGGGCCATGTCCATGGTGTGGATCAGGTAGCGCAGCAGCGGGCCTTTCCGTTCCGGCGTTATGCGGAACGCACGTTGTTCGATCAGCGTTACCTCCTGCGGGGCCGTGGTGCATTGGATCACCTCGGGTTTGTGCAGCACCAGATCGCTGGTGGTGCTCACCCCGGCATTGAGCGTGGCGGAGTACAGCAGGTTCTGGCGTTTGCGCGGAAGAAGCTTCAACAACCGGCCCAGTTCTTCTTCGAACTCCCGGTTCAGCATCTTGTCCGCCTCGTCCAGTACGAGCACCTGTACGTCGCCCAGGTGAACGGCTTTCGCCTCGATCAGGTCAAGGAGCCTTCCCGGCGTGGCCACCAGCACTTGTACACCCTGCAGGGCGATCATCTGGGGGTTGATGGAGACACCGCCGAACACCGCCTGGGTACGTGTGCGCTGGGGGAGGTGGGCACATAGCGACTGGAACACCGCCTCCACCTGCTGCGCCAGTTCCCGGGTGGGCACCAACACCAGCACCGGCACATGCCGGTTACGCACGGGGCGCATTCCCTCCAACAGCCGCTGGAGGATCGGCAGGGCGTAGCTCAGTGTCTTCCCCGAACCGGTATCGGCGATGCCCAATACATCCTTGCCGAACAGGATGGCCGGGATGGCTTTGGCCTGGATGGGCGTGGGCCGCGTATACCCCACGGCCTCCACGGCGTGCAGTAACGAGGGGGCCAGCCCAAAGGCTGAGAAAGGATCGGTGGTCGGATCCATAGGTCGCGTGTGGCCGTGGTACGGTGCCGCAAGGTACCGCTGCGCTCCAACGTAGGCCCGTTGGTGAACGGGGCAGCGGCCTCCTCATACCCAAAGCATCAGCAAGGTGAGCAGGATCCCCGCCGCCACGAAGTACATCCCTTTCTTGAAGATGCCGCTGCTGGGCATGTACATCCAGAACGCCGAGACCACGAAGAACAACAGCGATATGCCAAAGAAGATGTTCAGGAAGAACAAGGGGGATCCGGTGTTGGCCTTGTGCAGTTGCGTCAACCGGTCGATCAGCCACGGATACCGTTTGGTGGTGTAGTCCACTTCGCCGGTGGTGCTGTTGTAGGTGCCCTGCTCGAATCGCAGCAGTTCTCCGGCCGGGTCGTGGAACCGTAGGCCCTTGATCCGGATCTCCGCGCCCAACGCTTTTTCCGTGAGGCCGGGGGCCAACCGGCGGACTTCATGCACCTCCTGCTTCAGCAAGTCGATGTCGCGGAAGATCAGGATGATGCCGCTGATGGCGTACACCGCCATGATCCCCGCGAGGAAGAAGCCAAGATACCGGTGGTAGGTCCGCATCGTGGTTCGCATGGTGGGGTGGGGGGGTAAAGAGGAGCGTGGTTCAGGAGCCTATCCAACACCGCGTTCGGCGTAGCGGGATCAGCGGGGATGGTGGCAAGGCTGCTGGCCGGGTTGGAACCACCATGGTATCATTCGATCATGCCCTTGCCCCCTTGCATGAAGGTCTTCAGCTTGTCGCCGGTGCCCACCAGCCATAAGAGGTCGTTCTGTTCCACCACCATGGTGCTTTCGGGGTTGGCGATGCGTTGTTCTCCGCGTTCGATCCCCGTTACCAAGGCGCTGCCTTCTTCGCGGATCCGACTTTCGCGGATGGTACGGCCGATCAGTGGTGAGCGCGGCGGTATCCGGTACTTGCGCACCCGCATGTCGTCCTTGCCGAGGTTCATCGTGCCGTTCTCGGGCAGCAGGCTGGCCAGTTCAGTGTTCACCAAGGCCAGTTGTTCGTCGGTTCCGATCAGCACCAGGTTATCGCCGGGCAGCAGCCGATCATCGCGGCCGGGAACGGGTATGCTCAGCTCACCGCGTTCGATCAAGGCGATGTTCACCCCGTACCGTTCGCGCAGGGCCAATTCGTGGAGGCTACGCCCCATGGCTTGGGAGCCCGCGGGCAGTTCGATCTCGGCCAGGTGAAGGTCCCAAGGGGTGAGGTTGGGGCGTTGGCGCATCGATTCGCGTTGCGTGAGGTTCAGCAGGAAGTGCCGTTCCACGCGTTGGTAGAAGTCCTGTAGCCGACGGCGGAAGAAGATGGCGGTGACGCTGATGAGCACCACGGCCATCAACAAGGCGGCACCGGTCTGGAAGAAGCGCGCCACCAGGATGGTGAGGACGATCACCGCAGCGGCGAGTCGGCCCACCTCCAAGGCGATCAGCGGCCCACGCAGGGCGCGTTTGTTCAGCCACAGGTGCCGGTAGGCACCCGCCCGGATACGCCGGAACGACATCGCCCAGATGAACGGCACCAGCAGGACCAACGTGGCGACGCCCGCCAGCATCTCCCCATCGAACCAGCCGATGCCCGCGCCGAACCAGCCTTCGAGCACCCTGCTCCCCAGCAGGATCACCGCCAGCGAGGCAGCACCCCAGATCGCCAGGTTCATCAGGTAGGCTCGCAACAGCACACGCCAGTCGCTGGTCACCGTGGCCCGCTCGGTCTGCTGGCCATATCGCTCCAAGGCGTCCAGGAATCGTCGAGGAAGTTGGCCTTCTATCCATTCGGCGAAACGTGGCGAGGCCTTGATGACATAGGGGGTGGTGAAGGTGGTGACCGCCGATACCGCCACAGCAATGGGATAGAGGTACGAACTGGTCACCTTCAACGAGAGTCCTAATGCCGCGATGATGAACGAGAACTCACCGATCTGGGTGAGGCTCATGCCTGCTTGGATGGAGCGCTTCACCGACTGGCCAGCGAGCAGTGCTCCAGCGAAGGTGGCGGTCAGCTTCCCCGCGATGATCACGACGGTGATCAGCAACACCGGTGCCCAGTGCTCGGCCAATGTCTTTGGGTCTATCAGCATGCCCACGGATACGAAGAACACAGCCCCGAACAGGTCCTTCACGGGCTTCACCAAGTGCTCGATCTTCTCGGCCATAACCGTTTCGGCCAGGAGCGATCCCATGATGAAGGCGCCCAAGGCCGAGCTGAACCCCGCTTCCGTGGCCAGGTATACCATGACCAGGCACAAGGCGATGGATACCACCAACAGCATCTCGTCGTTCATCAGCTTCTTGGCCTTGTTCAAGAAGGTGGGGATCACCAGGATGCCGCCCACGAACCAGAGCACGAGAAAGAAGGCCAGCTTCCCCAAGGCGAAGAGCAGGTCCCCTCCGCTCAACTGCTGACTCACCGCCAGCGTGCTCAGCAACACCATCACCAGGATCGCCACCAGGTCCTCCACCACCAACACACCGAACACCAGCACCGCGAACCCCTGGGTCTTCAGGCCCAGCTCCTCGAATGTCCGCATGATGATGGTGGTGCTGCTCACCGAAACGATGCCACCAAGAAATAGGCTGTCCATCGTGCTCCAACCCATAGCGCGCCCGGTGAAGTAGCCGATCGCCAACATACTGGAGGCTTCCACTATGGCGGTGATGCCCGCTGTGCCACCGACCTTGGTCAACTTGCGAAAGCTGAACTCCAGGCCCAGCGCGAACAACAGGAAGATCACCCCGATCTCGCTCCAGGTGTGGATATTCTCCATGTCGCTCACCGAAGGCAACAAGGAGGTGTTCTGTCCAACGAGCAAGCCCGCCACCACATATCCCAAGACCAGGGGTTGGTGTAACTTTTTGAAGATCAGTGTTACAATGGCCGCAACGCCCAGGATCAGGCATAGGTCCAGGATGAGCGGCGGCAAATGGGTCATGGCCAGCGAAGATACTGGGCACCCGACCTTGGATACCGTACGCGTTGGTCATACGAGCCACTTGGGACCGGAGCCGGTATGATCGACCTCCGGTGGCACTGCGGTTCACGCGCTTCGCCGCCGCGGCAGGTCGGCACGTCCAGGACGGTGGTCGGCCGCCTCAGAACGGTGAGCGGTGCGGCGCTGGGTACTTCTTGTCATCGACCGGGTCGCCGTTCCTACTTCTTCCTCGTCTTATCGGCCTTGGCTGTTGCCCGCGTCCATCCGGCGATCACCACGTAGTGCCGTCGGTGCTCGGGGCTTGCCTGCACTTCGTCCGTGCGTATGCGGGCCATCGCATTCCGGCCACCCTTCAACCGCACCTGGTGGATCGCCAGCGTGAGTTGTTCGTTCCACGGGGTGAAGACCTCGCCCATGCTGTACGTGCCGAGCCGGACCGTATCGCCCGGCGCCATGGTCCAGGTGCCACCCGGCAGGCCCGGCGAGGGGTGCTTCGCCTTGGCCACCACGCGGCACGCGCGCTTGGTGGGGTTCACCACGAACACCTCGTTCACGAAAAGGCGTTGTTCCACCACGACCTCTTGTACGTACGGCCTGCCCGGAACCACCACCCCCGGTATCGGCCCATGGTCGTCTTGGCCCTGCTCGGCGAATCCCGTGCGCGTTCCCGCCTCATCGTACGTGGTGGTGCTCTGGTACCACTGTATCCCGCCATCGGGTGCGTCGCTGTATTCCACCCGGCTCACGGCCCCGTTGGCGTGGTACCGGTACTGCACCGAGGCATGCCCCGCGAAACGCCGCGTCTGGTGCTCCTCGAGCACGGTGCCGTCCAATTTGTACGCCCAGCTGCGGCCCCAGCGCTCGTCCTTGTCCGTCCACTCCTTGGTGCTCACCCCGCCACTGCGGAAGAAGTGCAGCACCCCGGTTCCGGTATCAGTGCGGAGTTCCTTGCGGCCGATCTGGGCTTTAGCCAGCAACGGACACAGCAGAAGGGGGAGCAGAAGGAGCGAACGCATGGTGGGGCCAGGCCAAAGATCAGGCCAAGGCTTCGCATCTTCGCACTCCCGGAACCAACCGACGGCCAACCCGCAGGTCCAAAAACTCCTCGTCGCCAACCGTGGCGAGATCGCCCTGCGTGTGATGCGCTCCGCCCGCGAGATGGGCATCAGCACCGTGGCCGTGTCCTCCGAGGCCGACCGCAACGCGCCGTTCGTGCGCTTCGCCGACGAGGCCGTGCTGATCGGCCCGGCGCCCAGCAAGGAGAGCTACCTCGTGGTGGACAAGCTGGTGAAGGTGTGCAAGGACCTGAAGGTGGATGCCGTACACCCCGGCTACGGCTTCCTCAGCGAGAACGGCGACTTCGCACGGGCCTTGGAGCAGGTGGGCATCGTCTTCATCGGCCCTTCGCCCGAGGCCATGAAGGTGATGGGCGATAAGCTCGCCGCCAAGGAGGCCGTGCGCAAGTTCGATGTGCCCTTGGTGCCCGGCACCGAAGGCGCCGTGAGCGGCGTGGACGAGGCCATGAAGGTGGCCAAGACCATCAAGTTCCCCATCCTCATCAAGGCCGCAGCGGGTGGTGGTGGGAAGGGCATGCGCGTGGTGGAGCGCGAAGCCGACCTGAAAGAAGGGCTGGAACGCGCCATCAGCGAGGCGCAGAACGCCTTCGGCGATGGCAGCGTGTTCATCGAGAAGTACGTGGCCGGGCCGCGCCACATCGAAGTGCAAGTGATGGCCGATACCCACGGCAACACCTGTTACCTCTTCGAGCGCGAATGCAGCGTGCAGCGCCGCCACCAGAAGGTGGTGGAGGAGGCCCCCAGCGCCGTGCTCACCCCCGCGATGCGCCAGCGCATGGGCGAGGCCGCGGTGAACGTGGCCAGGAGCGTGAACTACGTGGGCGCAGGCACCGTGGAGTTCCTGCTCGATGAGAACGGCGATTTCTTCTTCATGGAGATGAACACCCGCCTGCAGGTGGAGCATCCCGTTACCGAGATGATCACCGGGCTGGATCTGGTGAAGCTCCAGATCCGCGTGGCGGAAGGGGAGAAGCTTCCCTTCAAGCAGGAGGACCTGAGGATCAACGGCCACGCCATTGAGGTGCGCGTGTACGCCGAGGATCCAGCGAACAACTTCCTGCCCGACATCGGGAAGCTCGTGACCTACCGCCCGCCACAGGGGCTGGGCATCCGCGTGGACGATGGCTTCGAGGAGGGCATGGACATCCCCATTCACTACGACCCCATGATCGCCAAGCTGATCACCCACGGGGCCACCCGCGAAGAGGCCATCCAACGCATGGAGCGCGCCATCGACGACTACGCCATCAGCGGTATTGAGACCACCTTGGGCTTCTGTCGTTTCGTGATGGGGCACGAGGCCTTCCGCAGCGGGAAGTACGATACCCACTTCGTGCGGGACCACTTCACGCCCGCCGCGATCGATGGCCAGGACCCCGAGGAGATGGCGGCAGCGGCGCTGGTGGCCGCAGCCCTGCTCGCCGACCGCGAGCATCGCCCGGCCTCCGTGCCGGATGCGCTATCAGGCGTAAGTGCTTGGAAACTAAAGCGCCGCTGAGCCGTTGTAGGGGAATAAAGGGCCGTATCTTGCGTTACGGTCACATACTGCGGCCATGGCTTGGACCATGTTCAAAAAGGCCTTTCTCGTTCTGGCGTGCATCGCCTGCGGTGGTGTGTTGCCCACATGGGCGCAGCATCCCGCATACGTGGTGCATGCCGTGGTGGAGGGCAGCGATACCATTCCGTTGATCCACCTGGCCGAAGCCGAGGTCTACGGGCGGTGGTCACCCAAGGGCCGCCGTGAGGCAGAGCGGTTCGACAAGCTGATGCGCAACGTGATCAAAGTATACCCCTATGCCAAGATCACCGGCCAACTGCTCGCCGAATACGAGACCGAGCTCAAGACCATCGAAGGGAAGGCCGATCAAGACCTCTACGTAAGGATCGCCGAGGCCGAGCTCCGCGCGGAGTTCGAGGCCGAGGTGAAGGACCTCACCGTGAGCCAAGGCAAGGTACTGGTGAAACTCATCGATCGGGAAACGGGCCAGACCTCGTACCAGTTGGTGAAGCAGCTCCGCGGTTCCTTCGTGGCCTTCGTTTGGCAAGGCCTCGCCCGCTTGTTCGACCAGGACCTCAAGGCGGAATACGACCCATCGGGTGCCGATGCCACCATCGAACTCATCGTGCAACGGATCGAACGGGGCGAACTGGCCGTTGCGGAGCGCAGCGCCCGAACCGCCAAAGCCCAGGCCAAGCTGGAGAAACGGAAAGCACGCCTGTACCGGAAGTACGGCCTTACCGCGGATCGGCCCACACTGAGCAACTGAATCGGCCCGGTCTTACCGAGCCCCCATGGATCCATAGGGGCTTGGATCAGGCCGGGGCGATCACCAGGGGCGGGATCGTCTCACCATCACATGGTCGTCCATCACGTGGCCCTGTCCGATGTCCAGCACTTCGTCGCGCTCCACCACGAAACCGTGGCGTTCGTAGAACGCCTTGGCCGGGTTCCGTTTGTTCACGTTCAGCTCCACGGCGGTGTCCCCGGACAGGGCCACGTGATGGACGACCATGTGATGGTGAGACGATCCCGCCCCTGGTGATCGCCCCGGCCTGATCCAAGCCCCTATG
>SSGN01000080.1 GCA_008016945.1 Flavobacteriales bacterium | reverse complement strand
GAGTTCGGCACCAAGGCGATGTTCATCGCGTTGTTGGTGAACGGACCGTTGACGTTGGTGGGGATCCCCGGACCGCTGATGAAGAAGCCGAACACGTCGTTGTACTGGCTGCATGCCCAGGTCTCGTATTCCTCCGAGGTGAACACATAACGCACGCTGATCATGTCGTTGATCGGCACGAAGTCGAACTCGAGAACAGCCTTGGAATGGATATTCCCCCCCCCGCTCACCTGCCACATGGGCCAGTCCGTGAGGTGGCTTAGATCAATGTCCGGAGTGGGCATGGATGGAGAACCACCACCGATCACGATACCTCCACCCGGGGCACTCTTACGGACATTGGGGCCAGCGAGGTGCGAATTCGCCACCCCTGTGCACAGGAATACCCCGCTATTCAAGCCAAGACAGGTGTTCGTAGCATTGAACCGACCGATCTCCGAGGGTCCCACACCGGTGGAAGCCACGATGTTGCCCGGCGCACCGTTGAAGGTGACGTTGCTGGCGAAGACCCCCGGCCCCATCAGGATGTTCTGCACCAAGGTGGCCGGGGCCTGCGTCTGGTTGATGATCAGCTGCCCATGCACGGACACCACCAGCCCCAGCGCCAACAACAGCGCCGTGAACAGCCGAGGGGTCCGTGGGTTCCGGGTCATCGCACCAAGGTCACATGGCCGGTCTGTTCTTCCACCTTCGGGTCGTCCGGTGTCACCACGAAGTAGTATGTACCATCCGGCAGGCCCGCGCCATCCCAGCCTTGGGCCAACGCGCGCGTGCTGTACACCTCCTGACCCCAGCGGTTGTACACCGCCAACAGGGCTGGCTCTCCTGTGTAATCCAGCGGTACGAACCGGTCGTTATGCCCATCCCCATTGGGGCTGAAAACGTTGGGCATGCTGATCCGCCCCCGGTCGTATACATGAACCACCGACCGCACCGTGTCCACACAGCCGGACGAGGAGGTCACCACCAACAGCACCGGATAGTCCCCCATCTCCGCCGGGAACGTGGCGGGTACTTCCATCGTCGAGGCCGTGCCCGGTGTGGCCACGCCAAGGTCCCACCACCAGGCGATGATGTCTCCCGTGGAGGTACTTCCGCTCAACGATACCGTGGGGTGTTCAACGTCCGTCGGGTTGGGGGTCGCCGTGATCGCACCCTGGAGGTGGCCCGAGACCACCACCGTCACCGTCGTATCCCGTGTACACCCTTCGTCCGTGCGGATCGACAAGGTCACCGGGTAGGTCCCCGGTGCGGTGTACGTGTGCACGCCCAAGGTGTCCGTGGAGCCGGACCCATCCCCGAAGGTCCATGCGACCGTGCTGGTACTGCCCCCGGTGGTGTCCGCATACGACACCGCCAACGGCGCACAGCCCGTGCGCGGTTCCAAAACGATGCCCGGCGTGGGGATCCGGGGGGTCCATACGCTGGTGTTGCCCATCAGGCATTCGCCCAGATAATCGCTGGTCATCGTGTACAACCCGCCTCCCAGGCCCAGGGCAGATACGTTCAACGTCGTGGAGGTCTGGCCCGCAAGCGCCACGCCATCCAGGTACCATTGGTGGTTGGTGGCATCCGCCGGGGGCGTGGCCGTGACCACCACGTTCCCATCGCACACCCGACCCGTGCTCGTCACCGGCGTCAGCACCTGGTCCGACGCCAGGGTCAACCGAAGGTCGTCCACCAAGGTGTACGGATAAAAAGACATCGGGATCGTGAAGCCGGCGGAATCGATCACATCAAAGAACGAAGTGTAGGTGGCGGGCAGGTCGCACGGTGCCCCGATCATGATCTGCTTGATCTCCTGTGGCGGGGTGAAGGTCATCGATACATGCAACCAGTCGCTGTCCGGCTGGAAGTTCACCCGCCCCAGTTCCACCCAGCCGGGCTCGTTGCCGATGCACCCCAACGTGCCCACCGGGAAAGGCACCACGTTGGTGCGCCCCCACAGGGTGAGCGGATAGATCCCCTCGTAGAACACCCCCCGATTGTGCACGTTGCCCAAGTAGTTGGTGGCAGAGATGGACAGCCCCGCGGTCCATAGGGAAAGGGTGTACTCGGTTCCCGCCAGCAGCGGGTTATCGAAGATGTGCCGACCCACGTACTCCATATAGTCCGTGGTGGAGATGAAACCCACGGCCGCTTCCCCGTCGGGGGGAGGCAGCGGGAACGACGGCGGCGCGAAGCCGCACATGTGGTAGTAGTCCGAGGTCGCCGCCGTGGCCTGGTGCCAGCCATCGGCACAATCGAGCCAGGGTGGCGAGAAGCCATAGGGGCAGCATGGCCCAGAGTTCCCGGGCAGCCGTTCCTCAAAGGAGTGGTTCGCGATGTACGACTCCTGGCCCGGAGGCGTGATCACCGCGGAACAGGCGCACGCCGGATCGTTCAGGTCGATGAGGCCGTTGGCGTCATCATCGACTCCGTTGTTGCAGATCTCCTGCGCCATCAGCACCGAAGGCATCATGGCCAACAAGCCCCAAGAACTACGGAACATCATCATCGTGAAGAGAGAGCAAAAGAAGCGAGAGTGAGAGAAGCGCAAGTTAGAGGATCATGCGCAAAGGAACGCAAGAACCCAACGAACAGGGCTGAGGGAAAGGGATGTGGGGATGATCCCGTGTTGAGCCTTGAACAAGGGGAGTTCATCCCAACAAGGCGACAAGGGAGGGTCCGCACGTCCCGTGGCATCGACACCGAGGGGCCCCCAATTTGGCCATGCGCCGCCATGGGAGCCGAATAGAGCGATGGGTGGTGTGAACGGAAGCAGCGCATGGAGCGTCGAGAGAAGAACGCGCGTTGTGAGAGGCTTGAAGGATGAGCGATGCCCTTACATCGAGACCATGGAAAGGCGTACGCTACGGATAAAAGACGCGGCAGTCCTCACGAACGTTGCCTGGCCTGATCGGACTCCGGGTCCAACGGCAACTCCAGGATGATGGAAGTACCACGGCCCTCTTGGCTCTCCACCAACATACGCCCCCCCAGAAGCTGCATCAGATCGGCGATGATGAGCAGCCCAAGGCCTTGGATGTCGCGCTCTCCCTCCTGCCCCATGGCACCCAATGCGCCTTGGTCCTGAACACGTTGTGCATGGCGTAGTACCGGCTCTGGCATTCCCAAGCCTGAATCTTTGACCACAAGACGGTAAGCGCCACCCGACAGCACACCGGAGACCACCACTGTACCAGCGCCACTATGGGTCACAGCGTTGGCCACGGCATTGTGCAATACGATGGACAACACGTTACGATCGGTGAGTATGATGTCGTCCAAAGGCACCCGGTTCTCCAGGTGGATGTCGTTGTCCACTGCACGTTCATGCTCCCTGCTCAAGACCTCCTCCACCAGCAGGTGTACCACCACGTTGCGCGGTCGCAACTCGATACGGCCATCCTGGCGCTTCACCCATTGGAGCAGACCTTGTGCATTGGCATAGAGCTTTTCGGATGAGTTGGCCAGGTCCGCAAGACTTTCCGCCAACCGCTTCTCGGACTCTGGCAGCGATCGTCGCGAGGCACCACTGGCCACCCGTGCGATGAAACGAAGCGGGGTGACGATATCGTGCGAGATGATCGAAACCAGCATCTCCTTCATCTCCAAGGAGCGACGCAGATCGGCATTGGCCTCCACCAGCTCCCTGGTGCGGTCGGCCACCTTCCGCTCCAGTTGGATATTGCGTCGCCGCAGACGGGTCGCGTTCAGACGGATGGCACCGAGAAAGAGCAATGCCGCAGCGAGCGTACAGAGCACGATGAACCACGGACGCCTGAAGAACGGGGCCTCCACCGCGATCTGTAGCTGCACCACGTCCATATCCCCCCTGGCCTGGGCGCCCACCTTGCGGATACGCAGCCGATGGTCGCCTTGGGAAAGCCCGGTGAAGCGCAACTCCCGCTGGCCGGTGGGCATGGAGGTCCAATGATCCTCTTGTTCTCCGAAAGCATACTCCAGGCGTACGTTCTCGGGATCACCCCAGTAAGCGATGGAAAGTGTCACGACCAACTCGCGATGCCCCCAGGGCAAACGGATACTGCCGTTCGGCTGACGTTCGCCGTTCACCAGCACGGACTCCAGATGGATATCCTGGTGCGGATAGGCATCAGGAATGGTTCCGGGCCTGAACCAGACCAGGCCATCCATGGTGGGTAACGAAGCCCATCCGCTCCGGGTGCGTACATAGGAAGGTGAACAACCGCCGTTGAACTCGGCGTTATTGATGCCCGCCTTCTTGCCGTAATAGGCATAGAAAGTACGTTGCGTGGTGTCCCGGGTCCAAGCCTCCAGATCGGTCAACTTCACCCGGAACAGGCCTTGGTTGGTGCTCATCCAGAGGAATCCCGCCTCATCCGGCATGAAAGAATGCACGTGAGAAAGAAAGCCCTGCTCATCCTGCGGAAGACGGTAGATGTGTCCATCGGGCCGCACCATGTAAGCCCCACCGCCGTAGGATCCAACGAACACATTCCCATCGACGACCTCCAGGGTCCGGGCACAGATGCGTTCCAATCCTTTCACCGGTTCCCAACCACCCTGTTCCACGGCGCGGAACACACCGATACAAGAGGCCATCCACAATTCGCCCTTCGGGGTGCGGCAGAGCGAAGTAGGCCTGGCGGAAAGATCACCTACGGCAAGCGGATGCGTCAAGGTGATGACGCTATCGACGGCCTGGTGCACCCCGTTGCCTGCTCCGACCCACACCACCCCCTTCTCCTCCAGAAAGCACAACGGACGTATACCCACCCGCAACACTTTCTCCTGTTGGGTGCTCCGATCGAATCGGAAAAGCGTATCGCCCCGACCATACCAGTAGCGATCCTGACCATCGCGCAGTACAGCGTTCTCATTGAACCCCTTGATCGCGGCATGCTCACCCGTGCAACCGTCCGCGCCGAAAAGCCTGGAACCTCGGCGCGTACTGGTGATCACCTCGTCCTCCCCGAACGAAGCCTGTGCATTGTAGGCGTTGTTCACCCCTTCAGAAATGCCCTCGCAGAGCAAGCTGCGCATGCGCTGCCTCCGGAAGATGAAGAGGCCCTTGGTATCGGTGCCCACAGCAAGCGCATCCGATCCATCCAGCCAGATCAGGTCGCCCACCTTCTGTCCTTCCGGCAGATCCACCGCGATGTGCTTGGCGTTAAGGGCGCTTCCATCGGCCTCGGCCTTGAGCACATACAGCCGGTCCCCGATCACCAGTGTGGTCCGATCACCCTGCGTATCCCAGAACAGACGCCACGTCAATTGCCCCTTGCGCACCTCGGGTGCAGGCAGCCCTCGGGTCACCACCGGGTACACCTTTCCTTCATCCACCACCAAGCGGTAGAAGGCACCCATGGAATCCAGGACGAAGACATGGCCACCGGTCATGAAGATGTGCGCGGACCGCCCCATGGGCACCTTGATCCTGCGCAGAAGCCGAGTATCCTGGTATACCAGTACCTCGTTATCGGCCCGCAAGCACCAACGTCCCTCGGACAAGGGCACGCTGCGCACCACGAAAGGCCACTCTTCCTTCAGTGGCATCGCCGAATCGGGATCCATGACCTTGACGGCCAATGCCGCCGTACCGATGGCCCCGGAGAATCGGGAAGCGTACTGCCGGGTCGGTGCATCGCCGGTTATGGAAAGTAACGTCTCCTGGCGGTAGAGGAACTGTCTGCAGCCAGCGTCGCGAACCACGAAATCGCCCTCCGTGGTGGGTTGGATCTCCAATACCCGGGAAGGCTTCATTCCTTCCGCAGAAGGGATACCGAGTTGCTTGAAATGATGACCATCGAACCGGACCAAACCACCTTCGGTACCGATGAGGAGGGCGCCCCAGCGGTCGCGCACCATCACATGCACCCGGTTCTGGAGCAGGCCGTTCTCGGACATGTATTGCTCCCGATGCCAGGTCTCTTGCGCGTTCAAGGGCTTTGACCAGATCGCAACGAGCGCCAATACCCCGAACGCGAACCGAAGAGTGGCGGTGCAGAGCCGGTTCATAAAGGCGAGGACCGGTGCAGCACGACCAGTGTCTGAAGGTCGATGAGGTTGGACACCCCGAGCTTATCGAACAGGCGTGCCTTATACGTGGCCACGGTGGAAGGTTGTACACCAAGCCTCGCCGAGATCTCCTTCACCCCTTTGCCTTCGAGCAGGTCCTCCATCACGGCGATCTCGCGATCCGAGAGCTGGCTGAACGGGTCGCGGATGCTCTCGGGCTTCTTCTCCAGGAATTGCATCTCGGTGCGTGGGCTCATGTACTCGAACCCCTGCAGGACGCGACGGATGGCACGGACCACTTCCTCTTCGCTGCTTTCCTTGCTCAGGTAGCCCACTCCACCCAGGGCCAGCACCCGTTGCGCGTACACCGCCTCGGAGCGCATGCTATACACCAACACCCGCATCGCAGGGTGCTCCTTGCAGATACGCTCCAAATGGTCCAATGCGCTACCGTCGGTCATTTGCAGATCGAGGATGAGCAGATCGGGCACCCATTCGCTCAGGAGCGCATGCAATTCCTTGATGCTGGCGGCCTCCTTGATGGCTGATGCCTTGAACTGATCGTGGATGAGGTCCTGAAGACCACGCCGTACGATCATGTGGTCATCCGCGATCAGGAACCGATTGGTTCCTTGTAACACCCGCTGCTCCATGCTTCAGATTCGGGATACGTGGCAAAAATTCTACAAATCGTCCGGATAGGGCCCGCCTAATTTTGACACGAATTCTCGGTGAGAGGAGGATTCAAACTTATCGGTTCCTGTTCGAGTTTCCATTTCGGTGTGTGGATAGTCAAGAGAGAGGCTGATCCGCACGACCCCCCGGAGGAAACCCTCGCCAGGAGTTTTGCCGAAGTCCTGCCTCCGGGTCATGGGGCGTTGAGAGCGCCAGAGAGACCATTGACCCGGAGGTGGACCGGCCTAAAGGTAACGGATCGGCCTTTAGATCACAAGCACTATCTAACGACAGTCCTACCCTTTTGAAGGGGATGTTCGACGCGGAGGCAGGACCCGTCGGACCCCAAAGGGCCGCAGCAGGGCCCGATCATATCCAACTGCCTGAGCATCCGGCAGAATGGCATGGTCAGGCCACACCACTGCCCCCGCAACGGGTAACGATCGATGTGCCTAAAAAGGACCATTGGGTGATGAACATTGGTGCGCGAATGTCGGATACCTCGTACATTTCGCACCTCTCAGTTCTCTCACTCTCTTGATCCGATCACATTTCCTTCCGGCGGGCATTGCCGCCTTATTCGTGCTATCCACCCTGGTGGGAGCTGGCCCTGCGCCCCATGCACCAGGGGATCGAGCGGCTGCCATGGGCATGGTCACGGACAGTGCCATGGTGGTCAGCGCACACCCATTGGCCACGGCCGTCGGCGTCTCGGTGCTGCAACAGGGGGGCAACGCGGTGGATGCTGCGGTGGCCGTTCATTGGGCGTTGTCCGTGGTGGCCCCCTGGGCTGGCAACATCGGCGGTGGTGGCCTTCTGGTGATCCGCGATGCCGACGGTACCGTACATACGTTGGACTTCCGCGAGACCGCACCAGCAGCAGCAAGCCGTGACATGTATCTGGATACGGCCGGGCACCCGATCAACAACCTCAGCCTCATTGGCCATCGGGCCGTGGGCGTACCGGGAAGTGTGGCCGGCCTCTTCGCGGTTCACGACAGCCTTGGCAGGCTTCCAATGGCTCGATTGATCCAGCCGTCGATCGATCTGGCCATAGCGGGTTTTCCACTGACGGAGCTTGAGGCCCATGAGCTGAACGCGAAGCTGGCGAGCATCCAAAGTGCAAGCACGAAGCCCAACGCCTATGGGGCCAAGAGCAACTGGATCGCGGGAGACACGCTAAGGCTCCCGGAACTGGCTCGAACGTTGGAGCGGATCCGTGATGGCGGTAGTGCCGAGTTCTATCGTGGCCACACGGCCGACCTGATCGTGGCCGAGATGCTACGGGGAGGTGGCCTGATCGACCACGAGGACCTGGCCGGATACCGGCCGGTGTGGCGAGAGCCGATCACAGGCACCTACCGCGACCTGGAGATCATCAGCATGGGTCCTCCATCGAGTGGTGGGATCGTGCTGATCCAAGCGTTGAAGGCCATCGAGCAGGCGAACATCCGCGTCTCGGGCTGGCAGAAAGCGGCCACCATACACCGCATGGTGGAGGCCGAGCGCAGGGCCTTCGCGGATCGGGCCTTTCTGCTGGGCGATCCGGATTTCGTGCGGATCCCTGTGGATCGCCTGGTATCCGAAGATTACGTAGCCGAGCGCATGGCCGATTTCCAAGAGCTCCGGGCCACGCCCAGTTCAAGTGTACACGCCGGGGACCCCTTGGCCGAATCGGAACATACCACGCACTTCTCCATCGTGGACGAAGAAGGCAATGCGGTATCGTGCACCACCACCTTGAACGGATCCTATGGATCAGGGGTGGTGGTCGGTGGAGCGGGTTTCGTGCTGAACAACGAAATGGACGACTTCAGCATCGGCTGCAACACGCCGAACCGGTATGGGCTGGTGGGTAGCACGGCGAACGCGATCGAACCGGGCAAGCGGATGCTCTCCTCGATGGCACCGACCATCGTGACCAAACGAGGGCAACTCTTCATGGTGCTGGGTAGTCCCGGTGGGGCCACCATTCCCACCTCCGTGCTCCAGACGTTGGTGAACGTGGTGGACCATGGCATGACGGCCAAACAGGCCGTTACCGCGCCGCGTTTCCATCACCAGTGGAAACCGGACACGATCCGGGTGGAGGCCAAGGCGATCAGTCCAGAGGACAGCCTTGCCTTGGTGCGGATGGGGCATCGGTTCAAAGTGCGGGCACCGATCGGGCGTGTGGATGCGATCCTGGTACTGCCTGACGGTCGGCTGGAAGCCGGTTCCGATCCTCGAGGCGACGACTCGGCTGCGGGGTACTGACCCCACACCGGACTCAGCAGAGTGCTGTTCACCTCGGCAGTGTCAGTGTGGTATCCCAGAAGTTCATGAACATCTCCGACCTTCTTTCGCCTTCCTGCCGCGTTGGAGCATTTCGCCGTAGCACCCGCTACGCCGTGCCTATTCAGCCTTGCATGAAGGCGAAATAGGCGCAGATCTTCAGTCATACCCATTCGCACGATGAAGTAGGCCGATCGACCCGGTCTATCTCCGCATGACTTCTCCGTCGTGATCGTTCCGTAGCACCGGCCTTCGGTTGCTTCGTTCCTGGCGGTCCACGCCTTCGGCCCTACAACAGATCCCTCGGATCCTGTGAAAAATAATCGCGTAATCACGGCCGCTGTTGCATGTCCAAATGGTTTGAATGGTCCATGCGGTCCTGGTAAGCGGAACCATCCGATACGGTGGCCCGAATGGCCACCATCCTCCAACTTGGAAAGGCCCCAGAACACCAACGGGCCATCGTACGAACGATGACCCGCCGGCTCCCCTGGTCCCTACCCTACCTACTTCGACAAGACCTTGAATTCGGTACGTCGGTTGCGTTGGTGTTGATCCTCGGAACACTGGTCGCAAGCACAAGGTTCACTGGGTTGGCTTTCGCCATAACCCTTGCTGGTGATCCGATCCTTGGGCACGCCTTTGCTGATGATGTAGTCCACCGCGCTCTTGGCGCGCTTCTGCGACAAGGTGAGGTTGTAGGCATCCTTTCCTCGACAGTCGGTGTGTGAACTGAGTTCGATCTTCACCGTTGGGTTGTCCTGCAGGGTGGCCACCAACTTGTCCAGCTCCAATGCCGCATCGGGCCTGATGTTCGACTTGTTGTAGTCGTAGAAGATGTTCTCCAGGCGTACCACCTGATCCACCTCGAGCGGGAAGAGCTTGAAGTCGTTGGTGATCACACCGTTCGGTTTCCCCTTGGTGGAGATCCGAGCGCTCTGCTTGAAGAATCCTTCCTTCTCGACTTTAAGGCGGTAATCCGATTCGGGTTTGAGAGCGAACGCATACTTGCCCGAAGCGTCGGTGAGAACGGACTCGATCAGGTTGCCTTGCGCATCCAGGAGCTCCACCTTCACGCCCTCCAAGGGTGCGCCTGTATCACCATTACTCACGATGCCCTCCGCAGCATAGTCATACTTCTGCATCTCCACCACGATGTTCTCCAGATCGTCCTCGTTGGTGCTCACGTTCACCACTTGTTGGAAGTAGCCGTTCCTGTTCACGACGAGCACATACTTGTCCTGGTACGGTGTTTCCACCTTGAACTTGCCTCCGGGGAGCGCTTCCACCTTGACACGGTCCATGAACCGGCCATCCGCATCCTTCAGTTGAATGCTGGCACCTTCGATGGGGATCTTGGTCTCCTTATCGATGACGATACCGGCGAGATACACCGTTGGTGGACGGATGGTACAGCCGTAGATATCGTCACTACCCTGACCGCCTGGCCTGTCACTGGCGAAAAAGCCGGTGGTATCGTTGAAGAAGATCAGCCCGTGATCATTGAACCGCGTGTTCATCGGGTAGCCAAGGTTGAACACCTTACCGGGCCCCGCCTTCGCAAGCCGGGAATAGAAGATATCGTATCCGCCCAAACCTGGATGCCCGGTACTCACGAAGTAGAGCGTACTATCGCGATGCAGGAATGGGAACAACTCATCGCCCGAGGTGTTGACCGTCGGTCCCATATTGATGGGTGCGCCCCATTGATTCCCGAGGTTCTCGCAGTACCAGATGTCCGTTCCACCGGAACCACCGGCGCGATCACTGGCGAAGAAGAGCTTTCTCCCATCGGGACTAATGCATGGATGGCCATAATTGGCATCCGGATCATTGTGCTCGAACGGTACGAGGTTGCCCCATTCCGGTTGGCCGAACTCCCCGGTGATCACATCGCTATGGAAGATGGCCAGGTTCAGTTCTCCCTTGGTGTTCTTCTCGAGCGTTCCGTAGTAATAGTTGTTCCGGGTGAAATAAAGGCGGTTGGCCACCGAATCGAAAGCACCCACGCCATCGTGATAGCGGCTGTTCACTTCCTTGCGCATCACCAGTGCTTCCTCGGCGGTCTCCCCTTTCCACAGGGCGGTGTACAGGTTCAGGAAGGGCTGTTCGTCCCATGCGTACATACGGCTTCCGCCCGCACCTTCGCCACGTGCACTGGCGAAGAGGAGCAGCTCTTCCATGATACTGGGTGCCAGATCGGCCTGTGCGGAATTGATCGGCAGTGTACGGACCGTGGCACTGGCACTATCGCGAAGCAGGCGTTCGAAGATCCTGGGATTATCCAGATACCCTCTTACACGGCCATCCTCCGGACGCAGGGTGGCATAGGTCCCATACCATTCCAAGGCTTCGGGATACTTGCCGTTGGCGCGCAACTGCTCGGCGTAGGCGAAGACATCGTCCGGGGTCTGGCTTCCCGTGCCCATCAACTTCAGGTAGATCGCCTCAGCCTTCTGCGGCTGGCCCATTTTCCGATAGGCCAACGCCAGTTTTCGCATATCGCTCGGCTGGGCCGACCCCTTGGCCACCAGATCCTCATAGATGGAGGCCATCTGCGGGTAATTGAACTGCTCGGCGGCTCGATCCGCCATCCGCTCCTTCAGTTTCTGCGCCTGTGTATCCACAGGATTGAAGAAGACTTGGAGCAGGGCGAAAAGCAACACCGTGAAGTGTGCGCGGTTCGGTCGCATGGTGTTGGTCATGATCAGAAGTAACGGGGTGAACGGATCCCTTTCGGTTTCTTACCCAGGTCTAGGCCGAGCATCACCTCGTGCGAGCCACCGCTGTAGTTGCGCAGCGTGCTCAGCGGGTAGTCATATGCGTATCCCACGCTCAGGTCATCCGTGATATGATATTGTGCAAGGGCTCCGACGGCATCGGTGTGGCGATACATGGCGCCCAACCAGAACTTCTCGTAGAACAGGAAATTCGCGCTGATATCGAAGCTGATCGGCGCGCCCTGTACGGCCTTCACGAGGAAGGTGGGTTTGAACTTGTGGTAGAGACCCATGTCGAACACGTACCCCCCTGTAAGGAAGTAGTGCGGTCGCTGACCGGGCGAAGAGACGAAGGCAAGGGAGTCCGTCTCAAAGAACTCGGTGCGCAACAACTTCGGCGTGCTGAGACCGAGGAAATAGCGGTCGCTGTAGTACATGACGCCGAAGCCGAACTGTGGGTCAAGCTTGGTGGACACATTCTGCTGGAACACCTGGTCGCCTTGGACAAGCGGATTCAGGTCTGCGAATTGACCCTGAAAGAGGTTCAGCCCCCCCTTGATGCCGAAGGCGAGCTTGGCATCGCCCATGAAGATGCGATACGCGAAGTCGGCCATGAACGTGTACTGTGTGATGGGTCCATGACTATCACGCATAACGGTCCCCCCCAGGGCGATGCTTTCGCGACCAAGGGGTGAATGCACGGTGAGCGTTTGTGTGGTCGGAGCGCCTTCAAAACCCACCCATTGGTGACGGCTGAGGGCTTTGAGGCTGACCCGATCGGCACTTCCGGCATAGGCCGGATTGAGCGCGAGCAGGTTGAACATATACTGGGTGAATTGCGGATCCTGCTGAGCCGAGAGGCCCAAAGCCATCAGCATGGCGACCGAGGCCCCCTTGATCCGGTGTGCGATACTGTTCATCTGATCGTTCATGTTGCGCGGTGCTGTTGAACGCGTTCTCATTAGCGGCGCAGGTAGATGTAACCGGTGAAGGACTCATCACCCGTTCCGGGATCAAGCACATAGTAGTACGTGCTTTCCGGCAGGTGTTCGCCGAAGGCGGCCCCGAACTGGCTGGTGCCATCCCAGGTATTGGTGTAGGGCGCTGCCTCGAACACCTTGTTGCCCCAACGGTTGAATACGATGAACGAGTTGTTGGGATAGTACTGGATGTTGTCGATGGTGTAGACATCGTTCACTCCATCACCGTTGGGTGAGAAGGCGTTCGGGATGGTGAGGGTGAGGCAATCCTTGAGCACGATGCGGACGGTATCCGTTGTAGCGCCGCATTCTCCATTGTCCAGGGTCCACACGAACACATTGGTTCCCAGGGCAAGTGCGGTAACGGTGGTATTGGCATCGCCCGGTGTGGTGATGGTTCCACTGCCCGCAACGAGGCTCCAGTGGACGGAAGCCGTGCTGGTGGCCGGTTCGGCCGCCAACGTGGCCGTGGTGGTCTGGTGCTGGCAGAGCTGTTGGTCATCCCCAGCATCGGCCCCCGGCACGGTATGATCATAGACGTGGATGGTAATGCGATCGGTGGTGGTACCGCACGGGCCGTTGTTCACGAGCCATTCGAACACGTTGGCCCCAAGTCCAAGTCCGGTGATGGCCGAGAACGGGTCGGCTGGATCAGTGATGGTCGCCGTGCCGCTCACGAGCGACCACTGCCCGGTGGCAGGCGCTGCTGGTGCGCTAGCGAACATGGTGACCGGCTCCGTGGTCGGCGTGCAGAACTCTTGATCAGGGCCTGCAGCGGCCGGGGCACTGGAGGCATCGAACACGGTGATGGTCACCTCATCCGTAGTGGGGCCGCTGCCGCATGGGCCATTGTCCACCACCCATTGCAAGGTGTATACACCAACGGCGAGTCCGGAAATGGTGCTGGTGGGCGAGTTGGGATCGCTGAGCGTGGCACTACCGTTCACGAACACCCAGGTGCCGGTGGCCGGGAAGGTGACAGCACTACCTGCCAGGGTGGTATTGCTGGCCGGCGTGCAAAGCTGCTGATCAGCGCCTGCGTTGGCAACAGGGTGTTGATCATCGAACACGGTGATGGTCACTTCATCCTGTGTGGTGCCGCACGGGCCGTTGGAGATGGTCCATCGCAAGGTGTTCGTTCCAACGGTAAGACCGCTGACCGTGGCCGTGGGCGAAGAGGGATCGCCGACCGTGGCACCGCCCGTGACGACGGTCCATGTACCCGTTGCCGGGAACACCACCGCATTGGCCGCGAGCGTCGCACTGGTGGTGGGTGTGCAGAACTCTTGGTCGGGTCCGGCCTCGGCATCCGGCGCCGTATCGTCGTAGATGAACACCTGTTGCGCCGCACTTGAGCTACCGCATGTACCATTATCGATGGTCCAGGTGAAGGTGTGCTGTCCTACACCAAGCCCGGACACCACGGAGGCTGGATCGTTGGGCGTGACGATGGTTCCACTGGTGCCGGACCATGTACCGACCGCAGGGAAAACAGGCGTACTTCCCTGAAGGGTGATATCATCGACCGGTGTGCAGGCCTGGATGCTTTCGCCCGTGGTGGCAGCTGGAGCCTGGCCGTCGTACACGCGGATGGTGAGGGTATCGGTGCTCGGAGGACCGAAGCCACAGATGCCGTTGTAGATCTCGTACACGAGGACATGCTCACCCACACCCAGGCCGGATACCGCACTGGTGGGGTCGTTCGGGTCGGCGATAACGGCCGTACCACTGATCACGGACCAGGTGCCCACACCTGGGATAGCCGGTGTATTCCCGGTCAAGGTGGTGGCATCCTGGGGCGTGCAGAGTTGCTGATCAGGTCCGGCTGCGGCCAGGGGTGCTGCAGGATCGTAGACATACACGCTCATCGTGTCGGAAAGCACACCATTGTTCGGGCATGGATCCCACGCGAGGGTCCAGACGAAGGTGTTGATGCCTTGAGAAAGGCCAGTGACATGCGTTGTCGGATCATGCGGATCGGTAACCTGTCCGGTACCCGCGATCAGTGTCCAGGTCCCTTCCGCCGGTGCCGGCGGCTGCACACCTTGCAGGTTGATCTCCGTAAGTGGCAAGCACTGCTGTAGGTCAGGTCCGGCATTGGCCGCAGCGGTGGTGTCGTCGTACAAGGTCACATCCACGAGGTCCACGGTAAGACCGTTGGCACAAGGCCCATTGTAGACCTCCCATTGGAAGCGGTTCAGGCCGAGGCCCAGGTCCGTGATGATCGTGTTGGGATCGTTCGGGTTCTGCGGCACTCCGGTTCCGATCAAGGTGGTCCAGGTGCCGACAGCGGGGAAGATGAGGCTTGAGCCGGCCATGAACACCGAATCATCGGGCATGCAGAGCTCTTGATCGAGGCCCGCATTGGCGATCGCATTGTTCGGATCGAACACGTAGATGCTCACCGAGTCCACGGTGGTCACGCAGATGCCCCCTTGGAGCGTCCAGGTGAAGATGTTCTCACCCACGGAGAGTCCGGAAACGGTCGTACTGGGTGCATTGGGGTCAGCGATCGCACCCGTGCCCTGTACGCGGGCCCAAGTACCAATGGCCGCACCCACCGGTGCATTACCCACGAGGTTCGCATTTTCGTCCGGCGCGCAGAACTCCTGATCCGGTCCGGCATCAGCGGGCGGAGCTGAAGCATCGAAGAGCACGATGTCCACCAGGTCGCTGGTGAGCTGGTTCGCACAACCACCATTGTAGACCTCCCACCGGAAGGTGTTGACACCGATACCCAGATCGGTGATGACCCCCGCAGGATTTGTAGGATCAGTTATGGTACCCTGTCCGGACACTAAGGTCCAGGTACCGGTGGCCGGGAAGGTGTAGCTGGAGCCCTCCATGACGGCCTGCGTCACGGGAGTGCAGACCTGCTGATCCAGACCGGCGCTGGCATCGGGGTTGTTCTCGTCGAACACATAGATGGTGACGAGATCATCGGTCAAGCTGTTGGCACAAGGTCCGTTGGTCACGGTCCAGAGGAAGATGTTCTCCCCGATGGCCAGGTCGGTGACCTGCGTAGTGGGCGAAGTCGGGTCGGCCAGGGTTCCGGAACCGCTCACCAGTTGCCAATGCCCACTGGCCGGTGCGATGATGGCACTACCCTGCATGTTCGTCACCGGAGCGCTGGAGCAGAGTTCTTGATCGGGTCCGGCATCGGCCACGGGGTTGTTCTCATCAAAGAGGCGGATCACCACCTGATCGCTCGTGATACCGGAGGAGCATGGGCCGTTGTCCACGGTCCACGCCAATACGATGGTACCCACGCCGAGATCCGTGATGGAGGTATGTGGATCGGTGGGGTGTGCGATGGTGGCCGTACCACTGACCACGGTCCAAGTACCGATGGCCGGGAACACCACAGGGCTGGCCTGCATGGTAGTGTTCGTGGTCGGCGTACACAGGTCCTGATCGGCACCGGCATCGGCGCTGGCGTTGTTCTCGTCGAACACGAAGATGGAGACCCGGTCGGTGGTGATGCCCGACGCGCAGGGGCCATTGTCCACGGTCCATTCGAACACGTTCTCACCGATGCTCAGATCGAAGATGGTGGTGGTGGGGCTGTTCGGGTTGGCGATGGTCCCCGTGCCACTGACCAAGGTCCAGGTGCCCACCGCCGGGAAGGTGACGGCGCTGCCAGCCATGGTCGTGGTGGCCACATTGATGGTGCACAGCTCTTGATCCGGGCCCGCGAAGGCGAGCGGATTCTCATCGAAATACACGAAGATGCTCACCTGGTCGGTGGTGCCACTGGTTGCGCATGGTCCGTTGTCCACGGTCCACTGGAAGATGTTCTCGCCGATGGCCAGGTCCGTCACCGTTGTGTTCGGATCATTGGGATCGGTAATGGTACCGGACCCGGAGATGAGGGTCCATGTGCCTTGCGCAGGCAGGGTCACGCCACTTCCGGCAAGCGTGGTGCTCGTGTTCGGTGTGCACAACGACTGGTCAGGACCAGCATCGGCCTGCTGGTTATTGAGGTCGAAGAGCAGGAGGCTCACCTCATCGGTGGTGGTGCCATTGGCACAGGGGCCATTGTCCACGGTCCAGCGGAACACGTTCACTCCTACAGCGAGATCCGTGACGGTCGTATTCGGCGAATTGGCATCGGTGATCGTGCCCTGTCCACTCACGAGGACCCAAGTACCCACCGCAGGGAAAGTCACTGGACTGCCATCCAGCGTGGCGATGGTGTTCGGTGTGCACAACTCCTGATCGGCACCTGCGTCAGCATCGGGGTTCTGCTCATCGAAGATGAAGATGCTCACGCGGTCGGAGGTGGCTCCATTCGCGCAGGGGCCGTTATCCACGGTCCATTCCAGCACCACTTCACCCACAACAAGGCCGGTGATCGCGGTGTTCGGGTCATTTGGATCGGCGATGGCCGCCGTGCCACTGATCACGGTCCAAGTGCCAACCGCCGGCACGATGACCGGGCTGCCACTGAGCGTTGTACTGTTGATGGGTGAGCAATGCTGTTGATCCGCACCCGCGTCGGCATTCACATTGTTCTCATCGTACACCAGGATCCGGACCTGGTCGGTGGTGACCCCATTGGCACAGGGTCCATTGTCCACGGTCCAGGTGAAGATGTTGATGCCGATGGAGAGACCCGAGACCAGCGTGTTCGGATCGGCAGGATCGGCGATCACACCGGTCCCTTGGGTGAGCGACCATACACCGGTCGCCGGCGCGTTGACCGCATTCCCAGCGAGGCTGGTGGTGGATGCAGGCGAGCACAACTCCTGATCGGGTCCGGCATTGGCCGATGCCCCACCCGCATCGAACACGAAGATGGAGACCCGGTCGGTGGTCAACGGGTTGGCACAAGGGCCATTGGTCACGGTCCACTCGAAGATGTTCTCTCCGATGGCAAGTCCGGTCACACCGCTGTTCGGGTCCGTTGGTGAGGTGATCACGCCGGAGCCGCTCACCAAGGTCCAAGAGCCAGTAGCCGGGAAAATGACGGTGCTGCCGGCGAGCGTAGCAGTGCTGTTCGGTGTGCAGATCTCCTGATCGGGACCGGCGTTCGCCACGGGGTTGGTGGCATCGAACACATAGATGGTCACCAGATCCGAAGTGGTACCACAAGAACCGTTGTTGATGGACCACTGGAAAACGTTGGCACCAGGGGCCAATCCGGTCACTGTACTGTTCGGGTTGTTGGGTGCCGAGATGGTGCCCACACCCGAGATACGGGTCCAGGTGCCCACGGCCGAGCCCACAGGGGCATTGCCCACAAGGGTCACCGAAGCCACAGGGGTGCAGACCTCCTGATCGGGCCCGGCATTGGCCATGGCCGCTCCTTGATCGAACACGAAGATGCTGACCAGATCACTGGTGATGGGGTCGGGGCATACTCCGTTGTTCACCTGCCAGCGGAACACGTTCTCACCTACAGCCAGTCCGCTCACGGCCGTGGTCGCCGCCGTCGGGTTGGCGATGGTGCCGGCTCCACTCACCAGGGTCCATTGCCCCACGGCCGGGAGAATGATGTTGCTCCCTACGAGCGTGGCGCTGGTCGTTGGCGTACAAAGGTTCTGATCGGGGCCAGCATTGGCCACCGGATGGTTCTGGTCATACACCAGGACCGAGATGAGGTCACTGGTGACGCCACAGGCCCCGTTATCGATGCTCCAACGGAGGATGTTGACCCCTACGGCCAACCCCGTGACGGTGGTGTTCGCTGCGGTGGCATTGGTGAAGTTGGCCGCGCCCTGCACCACGGTCCACGAACCGGTGGCAACACCGGTGGGTGCGTTCGCGGCCATGGTGACCGTGGAGGAAGCACCACATACGCTCTGGTCGGGACCGGCCAGTGCTGCTTGCGCGGTACCATCGGCCACCACCACGAGCGAAGTACTGCTGGAGACCGGGTTCGGGCATACCCCGTTGTTCACGGTCCAGGTGAATGAATAGTTACCTGTGGTCAAGCCCGTCACCTGGGTGGTCGGTGAGTTGGGGTTCACGATGGTGGCCGGGCTTCCCACCACGGTCCACACACCGGTGGCCGGGAAGATCACCGCACTGCCTTCGAGGGTGATACTGTTGCCCGCCGACGTACAAACGCTCTGATCCGGGCCGGATGCGGCCACCGGATTGTTCGGATCGTATACGAAGATGCTCATCTGGTCGGTGGTGATCCCGCTGGCGCAGGGTCCATTGTCCACCGTCCATTGGAAGATGTTCTGTCCCACTTGCAGGTCGGTGACCGATGTGGTGGGGTTGCTTGGATCCACGATGGTTCCGGTACCGCTCACCAGGGTCCACATCCCGGTGGACGGAGAAGCCACTGCACTGCCCGCCATGGTGGTCGTCCCACTGGTGGTACACAACGACTGGTCCGGGCCTGCATTGGCGCTCGGCGCATCACTATTGAACACGAACACACGCACCAGATCATTGGTGTTGCCGTTGGCACAAGGGCCATTGCTCACGCTCCAGCGGAATTCGCTGATACCAAGCGGCAGACCGGTGATGGCGGTGGAGGGGCTGCTCGGATCCACGATGATGCCCCCACCGGACACGAGGGTCCATGTCCCCGTCGCAGGTGCGGTAAGGCCGCTCCCCGCCATCACCACCGTGTTCGGGGCAACAGGAACGCAGATGCTCTGATCTGGCCCGGCGTTCGCCACCGGGTTGTTGGGGTCGTAGCGCAGGATCGCCACCTCATCCGATGTCGACCCACATGGGCCATTGTTCACGGTCCAACGCAGAACCGTGGTTCCCAGCGGAAGTCCAGAGATCGAGGTGGAAGCGTTGTTCGCATTGGCGAACGTTGCGGCACCGCTCACCACGGTCCAGGTACCGGTGGCCGGTGCTTGCACGGCGTTGCCCGCCAGAACGGTGGCTGCCACTCCGCACAGCTGCTGGTCGGTACCCGCATTGGCAGCGGCTGTGGCAGGATCGAAGATGGTGATCGAGACCGTCGATGTGGTCGTGCTGTTCGGGCAGGCGCCATTATTGATGCTCCACTGATACACATTCACCCCCAGGGCTGCGCCGGTCACGGTGGTCGTGGGGCTGTTGGCATTGGCGAACACACCCGCACCGCTCACCACCGACCAGGTGCCCGTTCCGGGTGCTGTGGCCGAGTTGGCCGCAAGCGTGATCGAGCTGACCGGTGCGCAGAGGTTCTGTGCGGGCCCCGCATTAGCCACCGGTGCATTGCGATCGAACACGCGGATCACGACATCATCGCTGCTCGTATTGGGCACACAAGGGCCATTGTTGATGGTCCACCGCAGGGTGGTCACCCCCACCGGGATATTGCTGACGGTGGTGGTCGGTGAGTTCGGTGTGGTGATCGTGGCCGCACCGCTCACCACGGTCCAGGTCCCCGTGGCCGGAGCCACCGCAGCATTGGCCGCCAAGGTGGTGCTGGCCAACGAGGAGGATCCAACGGTACAGAGGTCTTGATCCGGGCCGGCGGAAGCCGCAGGCGCACTGCCATCGAAGCGGGTAATGGTGACCTGTGAGGTGGTGACACCGTTGGCGCAGGGGCCGTTGCTCAGTGTCCACTGGAACGTGTTCGTACCGATCGACAAGCCCGACACGGTGGTGGTGGGACTGGTCGAATTGGCGAACGTACCCGTACCGGTCACCACGGTCCATTGGCCCGTGGCCGGTGTCAGCGGTGCGTTGGCCGCCAAGGTGGCATTGGCTGCGCAAACCTGTTGGTTCGGTCCCGCGTTGGCATTGGGGCTGGCCGGGTTGAACACCACGATATCCACTTCATCGAAGGAGGACGGCGGCGTGCATGGGCCATTGTTGATGGTCCAGCGGAACCGGTTCAAGCCCAAGGAGAGTCCGGTCACCGTTGTGTTCCTGAGCGCGGCGTTGGCGAAAGTTCCGGTACCGGTCACCACGGTCCATTGGCCCGATGCCGGAGCGATGGGTGCATTGGCCGCGAGGGTGGTGGAAAGGTTGGGTGCGCACAACTGCTGATCGGCACCGGCATTGGCTGCAGGCTGGGTGTTGCTGAACACCCGGATGCTCACCTGCGCGCTCGTCGGCGGGGTGCAAGCACCATTGTCGATGGTCCATCGGAACACGTTGGTCCCTTGGCCCAATCCGGTCACGGTGGAGTTCGGGCTGTTCGGGGAGGTGACCACGCCAGCACCACTTACCAAGGTCCAAGTACCTACGGCCGGTGCCGTGGCCGTATTGGCCGCCAAGGTGGCCGTGGTGGTCGGCAGGCACAGATCCTGGGCCGGACCTGCGTTGGCAACCGGATGTCCCGGATCATAAGCCTGGATGGTCACCTCATCGGAGGTCGTTCCACACGTGTGGTAGTTCACGGTCCACCGATAGATGTTGGTACCTGGGCTCATCCCGCTCACGGTGGTGGTGGGGCTTGTGGGCGTGGCGAACGTACCGGTGCCTTGCACCACGGTCCATGATCCCGGAGCCTGTGCAAAAGGTTGCAGGGCAGCGAGCGTCGTGGAAAACCCACATACGCTCTGATCCGGACCTGCGCTCGCCGGTGTGAGCGGCGGTGTAACGTTGATCAAATACCCTTCCGTACCAAAACCGTTGAGCACGCACGCGTTGTCCTCCACGGAAACGGTGAAGATCTGCTGACCGATATCGGCCAGTGTCGGTGTCCAGCAGAAGGTTCCCACAGGGCGTGCCCCGGATGTGGTGGTGAACGTAGCACCGGGAATGGCCGCATTCCAGGTCATGGTCACCGTCTGGCTCGCATCCGCATCCGCTGAATTCACGTTGAAGCAGAAGTTCGTGCCCGCGCAGACGTTGTACACGTAGCTGTTCGTTCCATTGATACCGCTGGCGGTAGGGTTGTTGTTGTTGCAGGCGATGATGGCGAATTGAAGATCCCTGTAGTATTGGCCGATCTCCACACCATTCCGGTACTCGCGCACGAGTACGGTGACCACGGCGAACTGTGCGATGCTCGGGGTGAAGCGGATCGTCCCGGTCGCGGGATCGATGGTCACGGCATTGGCACCGCCGCTGGTGATCACCGGCTGGAGGTAGGTATAGCCGGGGTTGTACGGGATGTTGCTGTTGGCGGCACTGCGTGCGGGGGCCAGCTCGAACCGGAGCGAATCACCGGCGAGGTCGGTGACACCATGGTTGTACACGATGGGCTGTCCAACGCAACCGAAGGGCACCGGGTCGTTGATGAAACGCGGTGAACTGTTGCACGGCGACACGGTATTGTTCAATCGCGCGCTCAAGTAGAGATCGCGGAAACCCGGGTTGTTCAACGAGGTGATCGCGTTGTTCCTGCAGCAAAGGCCCCAGTCGATGATCCAGTCCGTGCCGCATCCAGCCCATGCCGTGAGATCGATGATGGCCGAATAGCGATGGCGCTCAACACCATATTGGCCCGAGGCACTGTTGCATCGATCCGTGGCACCCGGACAGATCGGGGTGACGATCTCCACGCTCTGGCGCACGAAGCACGCGTTGAAGTTGGCCCCGCACGTGGCCGAACGCACATTGAACCGCAGATCCCCGTTATTGCAACTGGTCGGTGCGTTCACCCCATTGCAATCGCGGAAGAAGCTCATGTTCACCCGATACCGGTTGTTCCCCAGGCATTCGTAGGTGATATCGCCTCCCATGGCGTGCGTGGCCTTCGCCTCGGTGTTCCAGAAAAGGAACACCACGGCGAGCGCAAGCAGGGTGCGGATCGGGGTGAAGGTTGCGGCTGCCCGGAGGTATGCCGCGAATTGAGAGCGTCGTTGTTCTGCCATGTACCGACCGACTTGAAATGGCCTCGGAGCAGAACCATCGGTTCCCGATCATCGTGGCACGCTTGGATCAAGCGCATCCCTGGTGATCCTTCCGGAACATGGAACGGGCCATGCTACGAGGTACCGGGCAAACCTATCTCGGCCCTCTTCGAAAACGCTTGGGCGGCCTTCACACTTGTTAACAGGCGCGTGTGGGTGTGCGCATCACCTCCACTCGGATCAAGGCGTACCAACGGACACGGACCATGCGGCTCTACGAACATCAAGGATCACAAACCCACCTACGGACCAAGATGCAGGACGTACGAGTCGTGTGGCCCGTGCGCATACGATGCGGACCGGCTCAACGACCGATGAAAGATCCACCCTATCCTACGGAACGGCGTAGTACATCTTGCAGCGAACCTTGCTCAGACCCTTCGGACCTCCGCAGGGGTGCCCAACCTGGTGCGGGTCAAAGTCCCAGCAGCACTTCACCGGGATCCTTCGCGCCGAAGATCAGCTTGTGCGGATCCTCGATCATCTCCTTCACCTTGTAGAGGAAGCTCACGCTCTCCTTACCGTCGATGATGCGGTGATCATAGCTCAGGGCCACGTACATCACCGGGCGGATCACCACTTGACCGTTCACGGCCACGGGGCGCTCCACGATGTTGTGCATACCGAGGATCGCACTTTGCGGCGGGTTGATGATGGGGGTGCTGAGCATGCTCCCGAACACACCGCCATTGGTGATGGTGAAGGTGCCACCGGTCATTTCATCGATGCTGAGCTTGCCGTCGCGCGCCTTCACGGCCAGAGCCTTGATCCCTGCTTCGATCTCCGCCAGCGACAACCGCTCGGCATTGCGCAACACCGGCACCATCAGCCCCTTGGGACTGCTCACGGCGATACCGATGTCCGCATAGTCGCTCAAGATGATCTCTTCCCCATCGATCTGGCCGTTCACCGCAGGGAACAAGCGCAGGGCTTCGGTCACGGCCTTGGTGAAGAAGCTCATGAAGCCCAGGTTCACGCCATGGGTCTCCTTGAACTTGTCCTTGTACTTATCGCGCAGGGCCATCACCGCGCTCATGTCCACCTCGTTGAAGGTGGTGAGCATGGCGGTCTGGTTCTTCGCCATCACCAAGCGTTTGGCCACCGTCTGCCGCAGCGACGACATCTTGCTGCGCTTCTGCTCACGCGTGCCGCCCCATCCGCTCATGACGATGGCATCGGCCTTCACGCCTCCGGACACGTACGCGTTCACATCGCTCTTCATGACACGGCCGTTGGGTCCGGTCCCCTTCACCTGATCCGCGCTCAGCCCCTTCTCGCTCATCATGGCTTTGGCCACGGGTGTGGCATGTGCGGCGGTGGCCGGTTCGGCTTTCACCGGTTCGGTCTTCGCAGGCGTCTTCTCCTCCTTGGTCACAGCCTTGGAAGCCGCAGGCTTGGCATCCGCCTTCGCAGGCACGGCCACGCTGGTATCCACCTTGGCCACCACATCACCCACGTTCACGGTCTGGTCAGCCTGGGCCAGGAGCTTCACCTGTCCCGCCGCTTCGGCGCTCAACTCCAACGTGGCTTTGTCACTATCGATCTCGGCGATCACCTGGTCCCGTTCCACCAGATCGCCATCCTTCACCAGCCATTGCGCGATGCGCACTTCGGTGATGCTTTCTCCGGGACTGGGGACCTTGATATCTACAATGGCCATGAGGAAATGAGGTGAATGGGGTGAAAAGGGAAAGGGTTACTGCGGTGGTGCGGGTTGGGAAATGTATCGGAGTTCAGACCTTGACCTTCGCCGTGGACCTGGCGAACGCCTGTTCGATGATCGCGATCTGTTGATTGGCGCTGCGTTTGCTGCTGCCGGTGGCCGGGGCACCACTGGCCGGACGCGCGACCACCTCCCACTTCACGTCGGTGAAATGCATGGCGATGTGGCTCCAAGCGCCCATGTTCAGCGGTTCTTCCTGCACCCAGAGGAAGCGTTCGGCCTTTGCGTACTTCTTGATCACGGCCCGCATCTGTTCCACCGGCAATGGATGGATCTGCTCGAGTCGGACCAGAGCAACATCGGCGATGCCGTTCTTCTCCCGATGCTCGGCGAGGTCGTAATGGACCTTGCCCTGGGTGAGGATCACCGTGCGCACGGCCTTCGGATCGGCGGCGACATCGTCGATCAACTCCTGGAAACCACCGGTGGTGAGGTCGTCCAATCGGCTCACGCACTTCGGATGGCGCAACAGGCTCTTCGGCGTGAAGACCACCAGGGGCTTGCGGAAGTCCCATGCCATTTGACGACGGAGTACATGGAAGAGGTTGGCCGGTGTGGTGCAATTGACCACCACCATGTTCAGATCGGCACAGCTCTGAAGGAAACGTTCCATACGCGCGCTGCTGTGCTCGGCGCCTTGTCCTTCATAACCATGGGGAAGCAGCAGCACCACACCGTTCTGTGTGCCCCACTTCTCCTCGGCACAGCAGAGGTATTGGTCCAACACGATCTGTGCTCCGTTCACGAAATCGCCGAACTGCGCCTCCCAGATGGAGAGGGTGTTCGGGTTGGTGAGCGCGTACCCATACTCGAACCCGAGCACGGCATACTCGCTCAGCAGCGAATTATAGATCTGCAGCAGTGCCTGTCCTTCCTGAATATGCTTCAGGTGGATGAACTCCTCCTCGCTATCCTCCACCTTCACCACGGCATGGCGGTGGCTGAAGGTTCCGCGCTCCACATCCTGTCCGGTGAACCGCACGGGCTTCCCTTCCACCAACAAGGAGCCGTAAGCCAGCAATTCCGCCATGCTCCAATCGAGCACCTCGGCCTCCATCATCTTCTTCCGATCGCCGAGGATCTTCTCCAGCTTGTTGAAGAACTTACGACCATCGGGGTGCAGCAGGCTGAGCTTCTCTCCGATGCGTTGCAGGACCTCCTTCTTCACGCCGGTCACCGGGCTCTTCAGGAAATCCTTGGGTTCGGCGCGTTTGAAACCCTTCCAACGCTCTTCCATGAAGTTGGTGATGCGCCCCACCCGTACCTGCTTGGCCTCGTTGAGGCGTTCATCGAGCATGGCGGTGAAGCTGCGCTCCATGTCCTCGGCCAGTTCCTTGGCCCCTTCCACGCCGCTGTCGATCAACTTCTGGGTGTAGATGGCACGTGGGTCCGGGTGCGCTGCGATGGCCTTGTAGAGCACGGGCTGTGTGAACTTGGGTTCATCGCCTTCGTTGTGTCCGTGTTTGCGATAGCAAAGGATGTCCACCCAGATATCGGTGCCGAATTGCTGGCGGAAATCCATCGCGAGCTTCACGGTGTAGGCCACGGCCTCGGCATCATCGCCGTTCACATGGAACACCGGGCACTGGGTCACCTTGGCCACATCGGTGCAATAGACGCTGGTGCGCGCATCGATGTAGTTGGTGGTGAAGCCCACCTGGTTGTTGACCACGATGTGGATGGTACCGCCCACCTCATAGGCCTTCAGGCCGGCCATCTGCACCACCTCGTACACCACACCCTGCCCGGCCACGGCGGCATCACCATGGATCAGGATGGGTGCGGTATGGCCTTTCTGGAAGTGATCATCGTGTTCGATGATGGCGCGGGAGATGCCCTGCATGATGGGGCCCACGGTCTCCAGATGACTGGGGTTAGGGGCAAGGGTAAGGCGCACCTCCTTGCCTGTGTCGGTCTTCAACAGGCTGCTGTAGCCCATGTGGTACTTCACATCACCTTCCACGAGCTGGTCCTCATAATCCTTGCCTTCGAACTCGCTGAAGATCTGATCGTAGCTCTTGCGCAGCGTATTGGCCAGCACGTTCAGGCGGCCGCGGTGCGCCATGCCGATCACATACTCGGTGATCCCCAGTTCCGCCCCATGTTCGATCACGGTATCCAGCGCCGGAATGAGCGCTTCGGCGCCCTCGATACTGAAGCGTTTCGCGCCGATGAACTTCTTGCCAAGGAAGCGCTCGAACACCACGGCCTCGTTCAGTTTCTCAAGGATGGCCTTCTTCTGATCGATGGAGAAATCGGGCGTGTTACGCACCGTCTCCATGCGTTGCTGCAGCCACCGCACCTTCTCGGGATCACGGATGAACATGAATTCCGCGCCGATGCTCTGGCAGTAGGTCTGCTTGAGCAGTGTGAGGATGTCGCGCAACTTGGCGGGCCCGATACCCACCTCGTTCCCCGCGCTGAACACGGTGTCCAGATCAGCCTCGGCGAGGCCGTAGTTCTCCAGGTCCAGGGTGGGCTTGTAGGTACGGCGGTCGCGCACCGGGTTGGTCTTGGTGAAGAAGTGGCCACGTTCGCGGTAAGCGGCGATGAGGCTCACCACCCGGAACTCCTTCTCGAAACGCTCGTTGCCAGCTGGAGTGGCCGCACCCTTGGCGGTGGCCGCCATGTCCAAGGCACCATTGGCCGACCGCGCGAACTCGAAGCCCTCGAAGAAGCGCGCCCACCCCGTTTCCACGCTGCCGGGATCGTTGAGGTACTGCTGGTACAGATCGTCGAGCCAGACACTGCCGACGTTGCTGAGATAGGAGAATTTGTCCATGACAAGGCCGCAAAGGCGGCGCGAAGTTAGCTACGAGCAAGCGCGCTATACGTTGAATGGCAGGTGCTTGTTCCATGGCTCGGGCCGGAGGCGGATCCTCGGGGGATATGGCGCGGTTCAGAAGCGGCCTGCGAAGCGCATGCGGGTAAGCACCTTCTGCAAGGCGCGCAGCACCACCTCCCCGGCCAATGCGTGCAAGCCACCGGCGGCCATGGCCCGGTGTAGCTGAGGCTCAGGGATATCCACGCGGTAAAGGGCCACCTTCAGGTCGTGCGCACTTCGGGCGGACAACCGTTCCAGGATCGGCAGCACCTGGCTTCGAAGGTCCTCGAAAGCGTCCCGAGGATCCCCTGGCAGGGCCAGCTCGTGGGGTTCCAAAGCCAGGTCCTTTTGCAATTGGTCCACGGTGGCGCGCAGCACATCGGCCCGGTCCAGGTAGCGCTGTGGAGCATTCGCCCAGGATCTTGACAATGGCTTGTCCATGGTGTGGAGAACTCCCACAAAGGTCCATCGATCATGGCACTATTTTCGCCCCGCACCGACTCAAAAAACCGAACCTACGATATGGAACTCCGTGCCTTGGCCATCGCCGCGCTACTTGCCACCACCTCGCTTCATGCCCAATACGGCACCTTCAATGCCGGTGCGGTGAAGGCTGCGAAAGCCACCAAAACGGTGGTGGTGCTCGATGCGGGCGACGCACCGTACAACCGAACGATCATCGAAACCGCCAAAGCCAACTGGAAGTTCACCAGCGAGCTCGAGTTCGTATCCACGGCGGAACTGGCCGCCCAACCCGTTTCACCGGACCGGATCTACCTGCTGAAGACACGCAAGACCGACCCCGTGAAGTTCGACGCCACCTTCCTCACGTTGGTGAAGGGGTGGAAACCCAAGAAAGGCGAGGTGTTGGCCCAGACGAACAACGAGTTCACCGGTATTCCCACGGAACATGAACTGGCCTTCATCCAGATCGACACCAAGGCCATCAACGAGAAAGGCCTGGCTCGGCTGCTGGATGTGTACGTGAAACACCTGCAGAACTACCTCGCCCTGGTCGAAGGGGGTAAGATCACGGACAAGACCACGGCGGATCGGCTGTATGCTTCGCGCAACCGGTTGGTTCGCGACATGGAGTTCTGGCTTGCGCAGGAACACGCCGACAAGAGCCTGCCCGATGCGACCAAGGTGAAGGAGTACTATTCGGCCCCGTGCCAGGTGATGGCGTTGAGCCAGCTCGCCAGTGCATTGGAGAAACAGGACAAGAACATCACGATCAGCGACGTGGTGATGACCGGCGACCACAAGAACAAGCATTGTTTCAAGCGCGTGTTCAACGTGGGTACCGGTGAGTTGATGTACCTACGCGACGATGCCTCCATCTTCGGCAAGAAGGAAGGCTTCCTGGACGAGGACCTGAAGACCTTGGAGCGGGCACGCTAAGCGGCGGCCTGCTCACCACCATTTCGGCCCGGCCGGTGTGGCATGTGTGCCCCGCTCCACATGCCACACCGTCCGGGTCTTCTATCTTCACGCGGTCCGACACTCAACACCATGCGCATACGCAACACCCTCCTATCGTTCCTGACCTTCATCTGGGTGCCTGTATTCGCGGACCATTACGCAGGCGGATCGATCACCACCCGCTGCACAGGCAACAACTGGCACGAAGTGACCCTTCAGCTCTTCCGCAACTGCAGCGGAATAGCGCTCTTGCCTCAAACGCTGAACTTCTCCAACACCTGCGGTGTGCAGTTCACCCAAACGAACCTCACCCCGACGAGCCTGCAGGATGCATCATCGCTTTGCCCGGATGACCTGCCCAACAGTTCGTGCAACGGAGGCAGCTTGCTCGGTTTCGAGCTGGCCACCTATCAGACCCAGGTGTACCTGAGCCCTTGCGAAACCTGGACGATCAGCTGGAACATCTGTTGCCGGAACACCTCACTCAACGTGACCGGCACTCCGGGCCTTTACATCGAGACCACCGTGCGCAACCAGAATGGTGTGTGCAATGCGGCGCCCACCTTCGCGAGCAACAAGGTGCCCATGGTCTGCGTCAACCAGCCGGTCACATTCGATGCCAGTGCGGTGGAGAGTGATGGAGACCAATTGAGCTATGAGCTGATCACGGCGCGCTTCGCAAGCCCCGCACCGCTGCCCGTGGAGTACGTGGGCGGTTACAGCGGTACCACGCCGTTCACAGGAATGGTCATCGATGCCGCAAGTGGCATGATCACCTTCACCCCTACCCTGGCAGGCGCCATCATCGTGGTGGTGAAGATCACCGAACGGGGCAGCGATGGCCAGGTGAAAGGCACGGTGATGCGTGACATGCTGTTCGTGGCCACGGCATGTTCCAACCAGCCCCCTCCGCTGACCAGCGGCACCTTCACCTCCGCATCCGGAGCAGGGGACCTGGCAGGCGATCGTGCCCTGACGGTGTGCGGCGCACAGCCCTACTGCGCATCCATCACCATCAGCGACCCGAATTTGGATCAATCGCTCACGCTCGTCTCCAACATCGGCTCATCCTTGCCCGGCGCCTCATTGACCGTGAACGGCACCAATCCCTTGGACGTGGAGCTTTGCTCTACTGGCACCCCGGTGGGGACGTATGCCTTCTGGATCACCGTAGAGGACGATGCGTGCCCGGTGATCGCCGCACGCACATACCACTACACGGTGGAGGTGCGTACCGAGCCACAAGCGGGCACCTCCGCCTCGCTGAGCGTGTGCGAGAACGCTTCCTGGATCGACCTGTTCGATGCGCTGGGCGGCACCCCAGCGGCCGACGGGCAATGGGTGGACCCGCAAGGCAACGCCACGAACGGGATCTTCGTGCCGGGCACCTCGCTGCCAGGGATCCACACCTACACCGTGGGGAGCGGTTCCTGTGAAGCTTCCGCAACGGTATCGGTCGTGCTGCGATCCGCTACGGACCCCGAGTGTGTGACCGCAGGCCTCTCCGACGCCGCACATCCTACCCTCTCGATCGGCCAGGACGCCACGCACCCGCATCGGTTGTGGATCACCGCGCCCGCCATGTACGCCAGCATGCGGATCACGACCGCCGACGGCAGGCTCCTGCAAGACGGCCAGTTCATGACTTCGGCAATGGCGCCAACGATGATCGATCTACCCGTCAGGTATCATGGCCTCGCCCTGATCCAATTGCAGGACAAGGACAGCGGCACGCGCTATGTTCTACGTGCCGTGGTGCCGTAGGATCGGGCCCACCCGCACCCTTCCATGGCATGGTCCTGTAACATCAACCACAGTGCGTCGATGAGGCTACGGACGGATCGACGTGTTGATCCTTGTGAACGAGCGCGGATCCCGGCTGCACCATGCCGTACTTCGTGCCAGGACACATGGCCACGATCCTCATCACCGGTGCTTCGGGCCTGATCGGCCGTGCGCTTGCAGCATTCCTATCGCAACAGGGACATGTGATCCACCGTCTTGGCCGATGCGGGGATGGCCCGGCCGATCCGCTGACCTTCCACTGGGACATCATACAAGGCACCATCGACGAACGGTGTCTCCATGGCGTGACGCACGTGGTACATCTGGCCGGCGCTGGTATCGCGGACGCGCGATGGAAGGCAGCACGTGTGCAGGAATTGATCGACAGTCGCGCAGCCTCTTCCCGCCTCCTGCTACACGCTGTCCGGCGGACGGGAACACCGGTGCGCACCATCGTGAGCGCCGCCGGCATCAACTACTACGGTGCACGCACCACGGACCACCTGTTCGCGGAGACTGACGAAGCGGGTAAGGACACCATCGCACGGATCAGCGTAGCCTGGGAGCAGGCCGTGGATGAGTGGGGTGCAACGGCCCGCGTGGTGAAGCTGCGCACTCCGGTGGTGCTGGCATGCACCGGCGGAGCATTGGGAAAACTTGCCTATCCCGTACGATGGGGGCTGGGCGCGGTACTCGGCCATGGCAGGCAGTGGATGCCTTGGGTGCATATCGATGACCTCGTAAGCGCCTACGCTGCCGCGTTGTTCAACGAAGACTGGGTCGGCGCCTACAACGTGAACACGGGGAATGATGTGTCGAATGCTCGGTTCATGCGAACGATCGCTCGTGTGCTGCACCGCCCGTTCCTCTTGCCGAACGTACCCGGGTTCGCGCTGCGGATCGCGTTGGGCGAGATGTCCACCATACTATTGGAAGGCTTCCGTGCGGATAATCGTCGGCTGCTGAGCACCGGCTTCCGGTTCCGACATCCGGAACTGGAGCCAGCGTTGCGGAACCTTCTTCGTTATACCATTTCGCATTAAGGCGTAGGCTAAAGCTGCGAAGGGATTTTTTCGCAGGACGATACGGCGGGGTCGTTGCAACGCCGAAGGCGTAGACCGCTGGGAGCAAAGCTACCGAGGGCCGGTGCTACGGAACGATCACGACGGAGAAGTCATGTGGAAAAAGACCAAGCAGATCGGCCTACTCCTTAGTGCGAAGTGGTATTAGTGGATCGATGCACCATTCGCCCGTTATACCATGTCGGATATCGATCTCGGCCGAAGATCCGAATTGGAATTACGCTTTGCGCGAACGCAACACCTCCATCAATGCGCGCAGATCCTGAACCTTGACCCCGGTCGGGTCGATCGCCTGCAAGCATCGCTCGGCCTCCTGTTCCAGGCGCAGCACCTCGGCTTCCGCTTCGTCTTCCACACCCGACCCGCGCAAGGCTGTGACCATGGCCAACACATCGCGCTGTGCAGGAAGAAGGGACAACTGGTCGCGCAGCAATCGCCCGCCTTGGTCGTCTTCCACCTCCAACCCACGGATCAACAGCCAGGTCTTCTTTCCGTTGCGCAGATCGCCGCCCTGCACCTTTCCGGTGAGGGCCGGATCACCGAAGGCGTCCAACAGATCATCGCGCAATTGGAACGCGAGCCCCAGGTACTCGCCGAACGCGCCGATCAAGTCCTGTTGTGCGGTGGAAGCACCGGCCTTGAGGGCACCGATCCGCAGCGCACAGGCCAGCAGCACGGCGGTCTTCTGGCGGATCATCTCCCGATATTCCACCAGGCTCACGTCCGTGCGCTGCTCGAAATCCATGTCCAGTTGCTGACCCTGGCACACCTCCAATGCGTATCGACTGAAGGTATCCAGCACCCGGGCATCGCTGCCCATGGCGCGGTAGGCCATCACCAGCATGGCATCGCCGCTGAGGATGGCGGTGTTCACACTCCACTTCGCATGCACGGTGGGCTCGCCACGCCGCAGCATGGCCGCATCCATGATATCGTCGTGCATCAGGGTGAAGTTGTGGAAGAGCTCTATGCCGAGCGCCTCGTCCAGCGCATCTTCCGCCTTGCCCCCGAAGACCTCGCAGGCCATCAACGTAAGCACCGGCCTCACCCGCTTGCCCGGCAGTCGGAGCAGGTAGGCCATGGGGTCGTACAACCCACCCGCAGGCAACGCGCCGATCCAGCGCTCGACGAACGCACCGAACAAGGCCCGTTGTGCACGCATCAGGCTTTCAGCAGCTTCAACAGGTACTCGCCATAGCCGCTCTTGAGCAGGGGCTTGGCCAGCCGCTCGAGTTGCGTTGCATCGATGAAACCCTTCTTGAACGCCACCTCCTCGATGCATCCGATCCGCAGGCCCTGGCGTTCTTCGATCACCTGTACGAACTGGCCGGCTTGCATGAGGGAGGCGAACGTTCCCGTATCGAGCCAGGCGGTGCCACGGTCCAGGATCTCCACTTTCAACCGGCCCTGACGCAGGTACTCCTTGTTCACGTCGGTGATCTCGTATTCACCGCGCGCGCTGGGCTTCAGGTCACGTGCGATATCGAGCACATCGTTGTCGTAGAAATAGAGGCCCGGCACCGCATGGTTGCTCTTGGGCACCTTCGGCTTCTCCTCGATACTGAGCACGCGGTTGTGTGCATCGAACTCCACCACGCCATAGCGTTCGGGGTCGCTGACGTGGTAGGCGAACACGAGCCCTCCCTCAGGCGTGGTGTGCTCGCTCAGCTTACGACCGAGGCCCGTACCGTAGAAGATATTATCGCCCAGGATCAGCGCCGTACTGTCGCCGCCCACATGATCACGGCCGATGACGAAGGCCTGGGCAAGACCGTTGGGCACCTTCTGTTCGGCATAGCTGAAGGAACAGCCGAGCGCCGCACCATCGCCGAGCAGCTTTCGGAAACTGGGCAGGTCGTGCGGGGTGCTGATGATGAGGATGTCCCGGATGCCCGCCGCCATCAAGGTGCTCAGCGGGTAATAGATCATCGGCTTGTCGTACACCGGCATCAACTGCTTGCTCACGGCGAGGGTGAGCGGGTGGAGGCGTGTGCCGGAACCTCCGGCGAGGATGATCCCTTTCATTCGAAGCAGCTATCGTTCATCCATTTCGTCGCCCTCCGGCGCATCGGGTTCCGGCACCGGGCGATCCAGTTTCAATTCCATCAATTCAATGTCCTCCTCCTCGTCCATGATCTCCAGCAACGGCTCTTGGAAGGCCTTGCTCATGATGTGCTTGTTGAGGCTGAGCAAGAGCGATGGCAGCACGAGCAGGTTGGTGAGCATGGCCACGAGCAGGGTCAGGGTGGTGAGCACACCGAGGGCCCGGATGCCACCGAAGTGCGAGAAACCGAAGAGCGAGAAACCCGCCAACAACACCACGCTGGTATAGATGATCCCCACGCTCACCTCCCGGGTGGCGAGGTCCACGCTCTTGTGGAGGTCGCCGCCGGTGAGTTTGAGCTCGAGGCGATAGCGCGCCAGGAAATGGATGGCGTTGTCCACAGCGATACCGAGTGCGATGCCGAACACGAGCATGGTGCTGGGCTTGATCGGAATGTGGAAGAAACCCATGAGACCCGCGGTGAACACGAGCGGGATCATATTGGGGATGAGCGCCACCACGAGGATGCGGAAGGAATTGAAGAGCAGCGCCATCAGCGCCACGATGATGATGATGGCCCAGAAGAGGCTGGTGATGAGGTTGTCCACCAAGTAGCTACTGCCCTTGAGGAAGACCACGCAGGTCCCGGTGAGGGTAACGACGTACTTCGCAGGATCGAAGATGCTGTCCACCTGTGCACGCAAGCCGCTCAGCAAACTGTCCATGCGCGTGGTTCCCACGTCGGCCATCTGCACGGTCACACGGGTGATCTGCCGGGTGCTGTCGATAAAGGCACGCGCCATGTTCTGTCTGGCATTGGCACCTTCGAGGTAGGGCAGGATGAAGGACTTATCCGTGCTGTTGAGCAGCGCGTACTTCTCGGGGTTGCCGCCATAGAAAGCCTGCTTGGTGAACTTCACCGCATCGGCGATGCTGATGGCCTGGCTGAATTCGGGATAGGTGGCGAGGGTGTCCTCCAGCTTCACGATGCGCTTCAGCGTGGCATCGGTGAGCGCGCCACCCTTCTTCTTGGTGTCCACCACCACCTCCAGTGGCATCACCCCTCTGAAATTCGACTCGAAGAAGCGCAGATCGGTCAATACCGGGTTGTTCTCCGGCAGGTCGTCCACGATCCGACTCTCATCCTTCATGCGCAGGATACCGATGCACGCCATGACCGTGCAGAAGGTGGTGATGGAGTAGATCAGGGGCCGACGCTCGCGCGACGTGCGCACGATCCACTCCACGGCCCGGTCCAACCAGCGCCGATCCAGGTGTTTGAGGTGGCGTGGTTTGGGCGGCGGCATGAAGCTGAAGAGGATGGGGATCAGCAGCATGCTGAGGGCCCACAGCACCATGATGCCGATGGTGGCGACCCATCCGAACTCGATGAGGGTATCGCTGTTGGTGATGCAGAAGGTGGTGAAGCCCACGGCCGTGGTGGCGTTGGTCATGAAGGCCGCGGCTCCCACGCGGCTGATGACCCGCTGAAGCGCCTTGATCTTGTTGCCATGACGCACGTACTCGTAATGGTAGGCGTTGATCAGGAACACGCAGTTCGGCACGCCGGTCACGATCACCAGCGGTGCGATCACCGATTGCAGGATGGTGATCCGATAATCGAGCAAACCCATGGCCCCGAAGCTCCAGACCACGCTGATGGCCACCACCCCGAGACAGATCCAGGTGACGCGCCAGCTGTTGAAGAAGAGCAAGAGGAGCAACCCGCACACGAAAAGGCTCAGGGCCATGAAGACGGGCATCTCCCCTTTGACCAGCTGTGTGCTCTTCACACGGATCCAGGGCAGGCCGCTCACATGCGTTCGGATCCCGGTGGCACGGGAGAACTCCTCGATGCGGTCTCCCAGGGCCTTCACCACCTCGGTACGCTCCTCGGTGTTGAACAGTGCCGCGTTCACGAACACCATCATCAAGCTGGCTCCGGTGCTGTCGTTATACAGCAGGCCGTTGTAGAATGGCAGTGCCCGGATCCGGGCCAGCACCGAATCCATCTCGGCCTGGTCCGCAGGCGCCCGATCCATCACGCGCCGCACCGCGAATCGCATCAGGCTATCATCCCGCACCAGTTCGAAGAGATGGGCCTCGCTGAAGATGCTGTCCACGCCCTGGATCCGTCGCAGATCGTTACCCAGCTCGTACCAAGCGCCGAAGTGTTCCGGGGTGTACAACGCCCCACCTTCGGCACCCACCACGATCACATTGCCATCTTCACTGAACGTACGCAGGAAACGCTCGTAATCCACGTAGGCGCTATCCGTTCGAGGAAGCAGGCCGCCATGTTTGTAGTTCATCTCCACATGAGCCGCCTCGTAGCCGAGGAAGACCGTGCAGAGGATCACCCCGATCAGGATCGCGATCCGATTGCGAAGAACTCTATTGGCCACCCATGCCCACATATCCGATCGAACTCCCGGCAGCGCATATCGACCACACGCCTCCCGGGGTGGGCAAAGGTGCGAAAAGCAACGGGGTATGGGCACATGTGATCAGAACGCGAAGCTGGCCGTGAGTTTGGCCACCAGGTTATCCTTGGGGGCAGGCAGGGCGTAGGCGCCGTGGCGGTAGTACAGGCCCACCCCCAGGGTCTGGAGGATGCCATCGACCACCACCCCTGCTTCAAGGAAGGTGGCTTTCAAGCCGGAATAGGCGTACCCCCGGTGATCCTCGGGTCGGCTCAAGGCCCCCACGGCGGCATTGTACACCAGGCCGGGTCGGGGTTTGAAGTGGCGCCCCTTGGCCAACAGGGTGCCGAAGCTGTGCTTCAGATGCAGCGCGGCATAGCGATCGGCCAGGAACTCATTCGCCACCATGGTCTGGAACGTATTGTCCGCAGCGATCAAGAGCTCGCGCCGGGCACGTGCGGCACTTCCGTTGGTGCCCCGCAGCGCGAAAAGGTGGCTGTAGGGGGCATCGGGATCGGCCACCCCGCCCATGAGGCGTACGCTCAGATCGCCCACCAAGCGCAAGCGGAAGACCTTGTCCACGGCGAGGTTCACACGCCACACCTCCGTATCGCCGCCGAAGAGGTCCTTCACCGAACGGAAAGCGCTCACCGAGAGAATAGGCCACTTCGTGCCCAGTGCGATCTCCTGGTCGGGTAACCTGGCCAACCGCTCCCGGAAGGCGTAACGAGCGCCGAAGGTGAACCCTCCGGTGGTGAAATGATCGCGTAGCACGGTGATCCCATCGGACCTTGCCTCGGCATGCCGGTAGCCCATCCGGTTCACGCGGAGCTCGCGTTCAGCACCCACCCACAGTTTAAGGTCGGACCCCAGGCGGAAGGTGAACTGTCCCCCGACACGTTCATTGTGGTCCATGCGGTTCACGTAGATCCAGCGCGTACTTTCATTGGTAAGCAGCGGGCGGGGACCCTCGAAGGCCACACCCCCGCTCTCGACCACATCGTTCTCGTAGAGCAGTTTCAACGCGATATCCCTTCCGTACCACGGTCGTACACGGAGGAAGCCGCCATACTTCCAGGTCTCGTCCTTGAAGCCGTAAGCCGTGTATCCGCCCAGGCTCACGTGTCGCGAAATGCGGTCGTTGGTGGCGAGCCCTGCGCCGAGCCGCAACCCCTCGTAGCCATTGTAGTGCAGCAGTTCATTCAGCAGCAGGTCCACCGGGCCAATGGGCAGCCGCCCGGTCATCAACGCCGAAAGCCACTTCATCTTCCGATCCAGGTCGGCCACGGCACCGATGCTATCCATGAACTGGTAAGTCCTTAGTGCCTTGGCATCCAGCGTGTCGGTACGCAGTGCCTGCCAGAAGTCCTCGTCCTGACGCATGCTCAAGCGGTCCACCACCAATTCCGGCCCGCGCACCTCCTTGCGTCGCACGTCGGCATCCACCTCGATGTTCTTCAGGTAGGTACGTGTCACTCCGAAAGGCGTGTGTCCGTTCAGCGACACGCCATACATATAGATGAAAGCGTTCAGCTGCACCGGGAACCAGGCCTTCCCGTTCACCTGCTCGTGCAACTGCTGGAACCTGATGCCCACACTCTCGTCGCGTTGTGCCGCCTCCGCCGTCACGTTCTGCACCGCATACCCGTTGGTGTTGATGTAGAGCAGGCCCTTCAGTCCCGGGAAATTGGTACGGCGCCGAGGTCGGTAACTGATCACGAACACACTGTCCGCCCCACTGTACAGGGTATCCTCGATCAAGAACAAGTACTTCCGGGTGCTTTCCGGGGCGAGTGGCCCCAAGTAGTTCTTCTCGGAGATCCCGATCTGCGGATCGTAGATGCTGAAGGTCTTGGTCTGTGCCGCGAGGGCCAGGAACGATGGGTCCTTCAGGCCGCTCACCCGCATGGCCAGCACCTCCTCCTTCTCGGCCGCCGGGGGTATGAAGCTCTTCGCCGTGGCGCTCTCCATCAGGAACAGGTATTGCGCATCGAGGAAGGCGCGCATCTCCAGCTCACTGCTATCCACCTCGGCCACCCGCGTCGTATCCGCGACCAAGGTGGTATCAACGACCACGTTGGTATCGGGCTCTATGGTGAAAATGGTCTTGCTATAGCTGGTGTAGCGGTAGCTCCGATGGTTCATGCCATCGTTCACTTTACGCCCCTGGCGGCACCGGTCTATGATGCGGTGGGCCGGGTTCTCGGTGGGAAGGATCTCCACGGCCTTCAGCTGCACCGTGTTCTGCCGCATGGCCACGAGCACCGGGCCCTCCCCCGCCACCTCGACCTCCATGGGCGAATAACCCACGTAACTGAAGCGCAACGTGGTGGGCCGCTGAGGTAGCTGCAGCACGAACCGGCCATCGATATCGCTGGTGACCCCTTGTTGCGAGCCTGCGGGTACCACATGCACGAATGCGAGCGGCTCCTTGGTGGCCTCATCCACCACCCGGCCCTTCACGGTGACCTGGGCGAAGGAAATGATCGGGCAAAGCGCGAACCAGAGGCGGAGCGAGTGGAGCAGCATGGGCGCACGTGAGGGTACGTCCTTCATAGGACGGCACGCGACCGCCGAAAGTAACAGGACCGGGCCAAGGGCGTGGTTGAGCATGTGGCCATGCACCAGGGCGGCGGCGGAGTAACTTGCGGACCCGATGTTCGCCCCGGTACGAGACGCCTTCGTGTGGAGCCGCAAGGCCACCCCCCGGCGCCTACGCAATGCGGTGGGGCTCTGGACCAGCTACCAGCGGGCGAAACGCACCAAGGCCCCACGCATCGGCGGGCTACCGTTCAGCATCAGTTTCGAGCCCACCACCGCGTGCAACCTACGCTGTCCGGAATGCCCGAGCGGCCTGCGCGCCTTCACGCGACCAACGGGAAATCTGAAACAGGATCTGTTCGCACGGGTGATGGACGAACTGGGCGATGACCTCTGGGCGCTCACGTTCTATTTCCAAGGAGAGCCGTACATCAACCCGAACTTCCTGGACATGGTGTCGCTGGCCAGTCGGAAAGGGCTGTACACCAATACCAGCACCAATGCGCACTTCCTTACCGAGGAGAAAGCGGAGGCCACCGTGCGCAGTGGATTGTCGCGGCTCATCATCTCGCTGGATGGCACCGATCAGACCACCTATTCCGCCTACCGGCGCGAAGGCGAACTGGCCAAGGTGATCGAAGGGGCCGAGCGCGTGGTGCGGTGGAAGAAGAAGCTGAAGAGCCTCACACCCCACGTGGTGTTCCAGTTCCTGGTGGTGAAGCCCAACGAGCACCAGATCCCCGAGGCACGGGCCTTGGCCAAGAAGATCGGCGTGGACGACCTCTGGCTGAAGACCGCCCAGATCTACGACCCGAAGGACGACCACCCGCTGATCCCCACACAGGACAAGTACGCACGCTACAAGCGCGGCTCCGATGGTACCTGGCAGGTGAAGAACAAGCTCGAGGACAATTGCTGGAAGATGTGGCACAGCTGCGTGATCACCTGGGACGGACGCGTGGTGCCCTGCTGCTTCGACAAGGATGCGCACCACGTGCTCGGCGATCTGCGCACGCACAGCTTCCGCGAGCTGTGGAACAGCGAAGCCTACAACGACTTCCGGCGATCGCTGCTACGCTCGCGCAGCAGCATCGAGATGTGCAGGAATTGTAGTGAAGGGAGTCCGGTGTGGGCTTGAGGCCCGTTCGTCATTCCGGGCTTGACCCGGAGTGTCATCACACCTTCATGATGTCCTTCTCCTTCGCCTCGATCAGCGCGTCCACCTTCTTGTTGTAGATGCCGGTGAGCTTTTCCACGTCGGCCTCCATGCTCTTGGCCGCATCCTCCGGAAGGCCGTCCTTCTTGGCGGCTTTGATGGTCTCCATGGCCTTCTGACGGCTGCTGCGGATACCCACCTTCGCGTGTTCCCCTTCAGCGTGCGCCGCCTTCGACAGCGCTTTGCGGCGATCCTCGGTGAGCATGGGCACGTGGATGATCACGCTTTCGCCATTGTTGCTGGGGTTGAAGCCGAGATTGGCGCCGATGATGGCCTTTTCGATGGCATCGATCATCTTCTTCTCCCAGGGCTTCACGAAAAGGGTGCGTGCATCGCCGGTGTTGATGGCCGCCACTTGCGACAGGGGCACCATCTGCCCATAATAGTCCACCCGCACCGATTCGAGCATGCCGGGGTTGGCGGCCCCTGCCCGGATCTTCTGCAACTCGTTGTCCAAGTGGGCAACGGCTTTGCTCATCTGCTCTTCGCTGGACTTCAGGACGGCGGCGGTATCGATCATGATCTTCGGTTTCTGGGCTTCGGGATGCTTACAGGGGGCAAAAATAGCCGACCATCCAGCATCCTCACATCTCCACCAGTGTGCCCACGGGTTCACCGGCCACCAAGCGGCTCAGGTTGCCCGGCTTGTTCATGTCGAAAACGATGATGGGCAGGTTGTTCTCCTTGCACAGGGTGAAGGCGGTCATGTCCATCACGTTGAGCCCCATGGAATAGACCTCATCGAACGAAACGCGGTCGTACTTGGTGGCGTTCTTGTCCTTCTCGGGGTCGGCGGTATAGATCCCGTCCACCCGGGTGCCCTTGAGGATGACCTCGGCCTCGATCTCGATGGCCCTAAGGCTGGCAGCGGTATCGGTGGTGAAGTAGGGATTGCCCGTACCGGCACCGAAGATCACGATCCGGCCTTTCTCCAGGTGCCGTACCGCCCGGCGCCGGATGAAGGGTTCGGCGATCTGCTCCATCTTGATGGCGGTGAGCAGCCGTGTCTTGTGGTCTTTCGCCTCCAGTGCGCTTTGGAGCGCGAGGCTGTTGATCACGGTGGCCAGCATGCCCATGTGGTCACCTTGTACCCGGTCGATGGCGCCTTCCGCCTGCATGCCCCGGTAGATGTTGCCCCCGCCGATCACCACGGCCACCTGCACCCCCGCACGGGCAATGGCGATGATCTCATCGGCATATTGGTCGAGCCGGGAGCTGTCGATACCATAGGACTTGTTGCCCATGAGGCTTTCGCCGGAGAGCTTCAGAAGGATGCGGGTGTACTTGTTGGCCATGATCTTGGTGCGGCAAAATAAAAAGAGGGAGACCGAAGCCTCCCTCTTTCATCAGAAATTCAGGTGCATCAGACGGTGAGCGAGTGACGCTTGAAGTCTGTCGCGGTGAGGTCCTTGTCCTGAGCCTTCAGGTACTGCTCCACGCTCATCTTGTTATCCTTGATGAACTCCTGGGCGAGCAGGGTGCTTTCCTTGAAGAACTTGTTCAGGCGGCCTTGGGCGATCTTCTCGGCCATGTCCGCAGGCTTGCCTTCCTGGATGGCGAGCTCCTTACCGATCTCCAATTCCTTGTCGATCACGCTTTGCGGGGTGCTGGCCTTGTCCAGGGCCACGGGACCCATGGCGGCCACTTGCATGGCCACATCCTTGGCGGCGCCATCGAAACCGGCTTTGTTCAGGCCTACGAGGCTGGCCACCTTGTTCCCGGGGTGGTTGTACGCGTACACGAACGGAGCTTTCACCTCCGCGCAGGCGCTCACATCGATCTTTTCACCGATCACGCCGGTCTGCTCGATCAGCTTCTCAGCGATGGTCATGCCGTTGCTGTCGTAGGCGGCGGCCTTCAGGGCATCGATACTGTTGAGGCCCTTCTCCAGCGCGATGGTGGCCATGCGTTCGGCCATGGCGCCGAAATCGGCGTTCTTGGCCACGAAGTCGGTCTCACAGTTCACGCAGACCAGGACACCGGTGGTGCTGTCGGCGTTGGTCTTGGCGATCACCAACCCTTCGGTGGCGTCGCGGTCGGCGCGTTTGGCGGCCACTTTCTGGCCTTGCTTGCGCAACACATCGATGGCAGCGTCGAAATCGCCATTGGCCTCGGTGAGGGCCTTTTTGCAGTCCATCATACCCGCACCGGTCATCTGGCGCAGTTTGTTCACATCAGCAGCGGAAATAGCCATTGTGCTCATGGTGTTGTTTGAAGGATCATGGGTTGGGCCGTGCCCTCCCCGTTCCACGTTGGATCAGGCCTTTTCTTCGGAAGCTCCTTCGCCAGCCTCCTCTTCCACTGCGGTCTCTTCCGCGCCCTCCTCGGCATCGTTCTCGTCCACAGCGTTCTTGTCGTTCTTGCGCTCTTCGATGCCCTCGTTGATCGCGGCGATCATGGTGTCCACGATCAGTTCGATGCTCTTGGTGGCGTCGTCGTTCGCAGGGATCGGGAAATCCACCTTGGTGGGGTCGCTATTGGTATCGACCATGGCGAAGGTGGGGATGTTGAGCTTCTTGGCCTCGGCCACGGCGATATGCTCCTTGGTGATGTCCACGATGAACAAAGCGCTGGGCAGACGGCTGAGGTCGGCGATGGACCCGAGGTTCTTCTCCATCTTCTCGCGCTGGCGGCTCACCTGGAGGCGCTCACGCTTGCTCATGTTCTCGAAGGTGCCATCGGTCTTCATGCGATCGATGGTGGCCATCTTCTTGATGGTGCGGCGGATGGTGCCGAAGTTGGTGAGCATGCCACCGCTCCAACGCTCGGTGACGTAGGGCATACCGGTGGCCTTCACCTTCTCCGCCACGATGTCCTTCGCCTGCTTCTTGGTGGCCACGAAGAGGATCTTCTTGCCACCGCGTGCGATGTTCTTCATGGCCGCAGCGGCCTCTTCGAGCTTCACCGCGGTCTTGTTCAGGTCGATGATGTGGATCCCCTTCTTCTCGTCGAAGATGTAGGGGGCCATGTTGGGGTTCCACTTGCGCTTGAGGTGGCCGAAGTGGACACCAGCGTCGAGCAACTGCTTGAATTCGAGACGTGCCATATTGATTCTTAGTTCACTTTCCTTGTTCCCGTTGATACAGGCATCCCGCTGGTAGCTCCCGACAAGCGGGAAGTCCAGCGGGATTGGATCCTGAACAAGCGCAGGGACCTTAACGCTTGCTGAACTGGTAACGCTTACGCGCTTTCTTGCGTCCGAACTTCTTCCGTTCCACGGCGCGTGGGTCACGGGTCATGAGTTCTTCGGCCTTGAGTTTCGGTTTGTGTTCGGCGTCGATCTTCACCAACGCGCGGGCGATGCCCAGGCGCACGGCGTCGACCTGTCCGGTGATGCCTCCACCATCGACGGTTGCGGTGACATCGTACTTGCCCACGGTATCGGTGAGCTTGAAGGGCTGTTCCAGCTTGAAGCGCTGGGTGGTCACCGGGAAATATTCCTGACCATCGCGGCCGTTCACGGTGATGACACCGGACCCTTCGGTAAGGATCACACGGGCGACTGCGGTCTTGCGGCGGCCGAGGCTGTTGACGACTTCCATCTTACTTGATCGTGTTCAGGTCGAACTTGCGTGGCTTCTGGGCTTCGTGCTTGTGTGCCGTTCCAGCCACCACGTGAAGGTTGTTGAAGAGGCGGCGGCCCAGGCGATTCTTGGGCAACATACCGCGTACGGCGAGCTCCAGCACCGCTTCGGGCTTGCGACCGAGCAGGTTGCGGGCCACCTCGCGGGTCTGGCCACCTGGGTACATGCTGTACCGCTGGTATTCCTTATCATCCAGCTTGTTGCCGGTGAATCGGATCTTGTCGGCATTGATCACCACCACATGGTCTCCGCAGTTCACATGCGGGGTGAAGGTGCTCTTGTGCTTGCCGCGCACGATCATCGCCACCTTGCTTGCGAGGCGGCCAAGTACTTCGTTCTCAGCATCTACCAGCAGCCATTCTTGCTGCACGGTGGCCGCATTGGCCATGCTGGTGGTGTGGGTCGTCGATGCCACGGGTCGTGGGTTTAAAAATGCTATTTTCCCGGAAACGGGGTGCGAAGATAGATCCTTCTTCCGGAAAACCAACAATCGGGTGTTCAAGAGCGATCGGGAACCACCCCGGACCGGGTTCGGGAGGGGGGGTACCTAAAGGGTACCTCACAAATGCTAATTGGAAGCGAGCGAGCGGTATATCGCGTCCAAGCGAGACGAGAGAACCGAGCATAGCCGGTAGCTCGGTGCGGATTTCCACAACGAAGCATGGGCGCGAAAGCCTCTCGCGCAGCCCAATGGGTGTTTTGAGATAGCCTCTAGGGTGCCTCGAAGAACCTCGAACGGATGGCGCGCGCCGCTATCATTCGTCCAGACGAGGCGCTTCGAAGAGAGGATGCTGGATCGAAGTATCCGACTGAGGAGCAACAAAGTATGGGCGAATGAGAGCAAGCGATGACCGCTGTGCTTCTTGCTCAAGTACGCCGCCGGAACGAGGTTCTTCGAGGCACCCTCTAGATCACCCCCAACTCCTTCCCCACCTTGGCGAAGGCGGCCAAGGCCTTGTCGATGTGCGCTTCGGTATGGGCCGCGCTGAGCTGCACCCGGATCCGTGCGGTATCCTTGGGCACCACGGGGTAGAAGAAGCCGATGACATAGATCCCCTCCTCGAGCAGCTTGTCGGCCATCACCTGGCTCAGCCGGGCATCGCCGAGCATGACCGGTACGATGGCGGCGCCGGAACCACGGGTCTTGAAGCCCAGCCCCTCGATGCCCGTGCGGAAGCGATCCACATTGGCTTCCAGCTTGTCGCGTAGCGCGGTGCTCCCGCTCAGGAGATCGATCACCTTGATGGAGGCGCCCACGATGGCCGGGGCCAGGGAGTTGCTGAAGAGGTAGGGGCGGCTGCGTTGGCGCAGCAGCTCCACGATCTCCTTGCGGGCGCTGGTGTATCCGCCCATGGCGCCGCCGAGGGCCTTGCCCAACGTGCCGGTGATGATGTCCACCCGGCCGGTGACCCCGCAGTGCTCCACACTGCCTCGGCCGGTCTTGCCGATGAAGCCCGCGGCATGGCACTCGTCCACCATCACCATGGCCTCGTACTTATCGGCGAGGTCGCACACGCCTTTGAGGTCGGCCACTATGCCATCCATGCTGAACACGCCATCGGTGACGATGAGGATATGGCGGGCCCCATCCTTGCGGGCGGTCTTGAGCTGCTGCTCCAGGTCGGCCATGTCGTTGTTGGCATAGCGGTAGCGCATGGCCTTGCACAAACGCACACCGTCGATGATGCTGGCATGGTTCAAGGAATCGCTGATGATGGCATCCAGCTCGGTGAGCAGGGGCTCGAACACCCCGCCGTTGGCATCGAAGCAAGCGGCGTAGAGGATGGTGTCGTCCATGGCGTGGAAGGCCGAGAGCTTCGCCTCCAGCTCCTTGTGGATGTCCTGTGTGCCGCAGATGAAGCGCACACTGCTCATGCCATAGCCATGGGTATCGAGCGTGGCGTGTGCCGCCTGGATCACCTCCGGGTGGGAGGAGAGCCCCAGGTAGTTGTTGGCGCAGAAGTTGAGCACCTGGCGCCCATTGACCGTGATCTCCGCGCCTTGTTCGCTGGTGATGATGCGTTCGCGCTTGAAGAGCCCCGCGTCTTCGATGGACTTCAATTCGTTGCGCAGATGTTCCTTGATGGTGCCGTACATAGCGTTGCGTGGTTGAGGCGCAAAGGTGCGAAGCAGGAGCGTGCACCCACCACCCGCTATCGGCGGACCAATACCGGCCCTTACATCAACGCTTGCGGAAATACCCGTTGGAGTATTCGTTGGCGTAGAGCAACGACACCTTTTCGGGTTTATCCTTGAAGAACTCGTCGGTGGCCCGTTTCACCCCCGGCGACTTATACCCACCCGGCAGGCCCTTGCGCGGGTAGATGGCATCGTCGTAGTACACGGCGACCATGGCGATGGCGCCCGGTGCCATACGGTCGTAGATGTACGGAAGCACGTGCCTGGTGGATTCGTACAGATCGCCATCGATCAATGCGAAACTGATGCGCTCGGGCAATTGTGCGGGTATGGTCTCCTCGAACCAGCCCTTGTGGGTGTGCGGCATCTTCAGACCAAGTGCGTTGAACTTCCGGGTGAACAGGTCGAGCCCGGCGGCCATGTACCCCTTCTGGTACACGCCATCCACGGTGTCCTTGGCGGAGAGTTCGGGAAGGCCCTCGAAGCTATCGTAGGCATGCACCTGCTTCTCGGGCGCGAGGGCGGAGATCACCTTCTGCATCACGATGGTGCTGTCGCCGGCGTTGCAACCCACGTCCAGCACATCGCCCGGAACATGGTTGGCCACGGTCTGTTCCAGCAGGTGGAACAGGTTCATCCGCGCCTCTACGTTGGCCATGATGCCCGGTACCGGAGTGAGCTGACCGGGTATCCGGAGCTTGCGCAGCACCTTATTGATGAAGCGTTGCCCATTGGTGGGCGTACGATGGTCCCAGTCGAAGGTGGTGGCGATGAATGCGTTGTCCATGGAGTGGGTGGTGGAATACGGGATCAGGTGGTGGCCAATGCCGGGGTACGTTGTGAACCGGGTTCCCAATCGGGGATCTTCGGATCGGTCCAGGTGGGTCGTGGCCCGGGCCCCATGTCCTTGGGTCCGTATCGGATCACCACGAACGCGGCCACGGCCACCTCCACCCACACGAAGACCATCACCCAGCTGGCATCGCCATCATGGGCCACCGGTAGGGCGGGCATCACGTAGAAGGCGATGTTGCTCACCAGCTGCATCAGGAGCAGGAGGAGTCCACTGTGGGTCATGTTGTACACCCAGCCGAGCAGTACGGCCAGGCCGATCATGCTGAGCAGGAAGAAGTACCAAGGGATACCATCGGGCACCCCTTCGCCGAGCAGGAGCATGGGCAGGTACCACAGCCCCCAGATGATACCGGTGATGGTGTTGGAAACGAGAGCGGAATACTTGTCCTGCAGGCGTGTGGCACAGAACTTCATCCAGGTGGTCTCTTCCACCAGGGCCACGAACATGATGAAGGGCATGCCCATGATCAGGTTGACGATGTGCATGCGTTCGCCGTTCGGACCTTCGGTGAACATGGGTTGTGCCGCGCCCGGCCATGGCAGGATCCCTGCGAAGTCGGCGATGGCCCAGCCCACGTAGCAGAACATGAACTTCCACGACCCGGCGAAGAGGTACCACTTGGCCGGGACCCGCCAGATGCGATAGGCGCCGAAGAGCTTGAACAGGCCCTTGCGCCCCTCGAGGAACCAGGTGATGGCGATGGCTGTGATCAGCGGCCAGAAGTGTCGGTAGCGGAACACCGCATGAGCGGCGGGAACATCGTGCATACGCTGTCCGGGCTGCATGAGCGAGGCCGCGTACAGCACGATACCCAGTTGAACGGAGAGCACGATCACCGCCAAGGTGAGCACCGGATTGCGCGAGATGAAGGAACGCATGGGGAGGTGGTGGTTGAGCCGATCAGCGGTACTGGACTGCCAGCACACCTTGCGAAATTGCGAAGCGGCGGCGCATTCTACGCCATCTCCGGGTGGAAAGTTGTACCGCAGGCGGCCCCTACCCCTTGTCCACCACCCGCGGCACCTTGAAGTAATCGCTGTCCTTCACGGGTGCGTTCGCAAGGGCTTCCTGCTTGGTCACCTCCAGGGCGGATACATCCTCGCGGAGCACATCCATCTCATCGGTCATGAAGATCAGGGGTTCCACACCCTTGGTATCCACCTCGTTCAGCTTCTCCACGAAATCGAAGACGCGTTGCATATCGGCCAGCAAGGTGGTGCGCGTGGCCGGGTCGCTCACATCGAGGCGTGCCAGTTCGGCGGTACGATCCAGGATCTCGTCGGTGATCTTCATGTGGTACGCAGGGGATCTTCGATGGTGCGATAGACGGTGGTGCGCAAAGTTACCAGATCGTCCATGGTGAGGCCCTGTGTGGCGATGGCCGGGTGCACCACGGCATGGGCGATCCCGGGCCGTGCGCGGCTCAAGACCTCGGATGGCTCGCCAAAGAGACGCCAGTGGTCCACGAAGGTGATGGGCACGATGGGCACCTGCTTCTCGATGGCCAACCGGAAAGCCCCATCCTTGAAGGCCTTCATGCGCGGGGCGGAAGCGGGGATGGTGCCTTCGGGGAACAGGGCCAGGCTCGTGCCACGATCCAACGCCTTGGCCGCCTTGCGGAACGCCTTGGCCGCCTCCACCCGGCTGCCCCGGTTCACGGCGATGTTCATGCCCTTGAAGAAGATGTTGAAGAGGGGCCACTTCAACAACTCGTACTTGCCCATGAAGAGGAAGTAGCCCGGGATCACGTTGTACATCTGAATGATGTCCAGGTAGCTGCTGTGGTTGCAGCAGATGATGTACGGTGCAGCGGGAAGCTCGGCCCGGCGTTCCACCCGGACCGGGATGAACAGTGCCCATTGTAGGAAGAAGGCCCAGGCGCGCTTCAGGCGGAAGGCCCGTTGGTAGCGCCGAGGTCTGAAGAGCAAGATGCGGAACGGGATGTACAGCAGGGCCAGCGATCCGAAGAAGACCAGACCGAAGTAGAGCTTGTACACCCCGCGCAATGGCAGCAAGAGCCACATGAGCAGCGGAGCACGGCGCTGGTCCCCGGGGATCACTCGGGAACGTTCGTTGGACACTGCTTCGGCCGACATGGAAAAGGAGGGCGAAATTAGTCGCATGATCCTGCGCCGGACGATGGTGGCCCCCGAGGTACCTTAGCGGCCCACATGGCACGCATACTCACCGGCATACAGAGCACCGGCATCCCACACCTGGGCAACGTCCTGGGGGCCATCAAGCCCGCTATCGCCCTCAGCCAGGACACGAAGAACGAATCCTTCCTCTTCATCGCGGACCTGCACAGCCTCACGCAGGTCAAGGACCCCGCGGTACTGCGCGAGAACACCTACGGCGTGGCAGCGGCATGGCTTGCTTGCGGCCTGGACACGGAACGTACCGTGTTCTACCGGCAAAGCGATGTACCCCAGGTCACGGAACTCACCTGGTACCTGAGTTGTTTCTTCCCCTACTCGCGGCTGGCGCTGGCCCACAGCTTCAAGGACAAGGCCGATCGCCTGGAGGATGTGAACGCAGGCTTGTTCACCTACCCCATGCTGATGGCTGCGGACATCCTGCTGTACGATGCCGAACAAGTGCCCGTGGGCAAGGATCAGCTGCAGCACCTGGAGATCACCCGCGATGTGGCCGAGCGTTTCAACCACCACTTAGGCGAGACCTTCGTGGTACCCCAGGCCAAAGTGGACCAACAGGTGATGATCGTGCCGGGGATGGACGGGGAGAAGATGAGCAAGAGCCGCAACAACACCATCCAGTTGTTCGCGCCGGAAAAGGAACTGAAACAGCAGGTGATGGGCATCGTCACGGACAGCACACCGCTGGAGGCACCCAAAGACCCCGAGAAGGACAATGTGTTCGGGATCTACAAGCTGGTGGCACCGGCCGATGCCGTAGAGACCATGCGGGCCAACTACCTGCGTGGTGGATATGGCTATGGCCATGCCAAGAAGGAGCTGCTCGCCGCACTGCTCGACGGGTTCGCCAAGGAGCGCGCACGGTTCGCCGAACTGATGGCCGACCGTGGTGAGGTGGATGCCCGATTGCGGCATGGCGCGGAAAAAGCCCAGGCCATAGCCGCAGCGGTGCTGGACCGCGTACGGGCCAAGGTGGGCTACAGCCCGCATTGATCGTGCGCTGGCGCTACCTTTGAGCCTGGCTCCGGCGGCATGAACGACCCCTTCCTCACCTTCACGCATAGCCTCCTGCGGTACGGGCTGCTCCTGATCGTGGCCATTGCGGGAGGGCTGCACCTGCGCGGGTGGCTCCTCCAACGGCCCATCCTGGTGTACGAACGCACACTGGCCATCGTGGCGGTGATCGTGGCGCATACCCAACTGGCGGTGGGCCTCATGCTCTACGCCATCAACTTCGGTACGTTCAGCCGCATGCGGGGCGAGGTGGGCCGCTATTGGAAATTCGAGCACATCGGCACCATGATCATCGTCGTGGCACTGATCACCATCGGACGGCTATCGGCCAAACGCGCGAAGGACGAGGGGGTGAAGCAGAAGCGGGTGGCCATCTTCTACCTGATCGCCTTGGTGCTGATGGCCTGGGCCATACCCTGGCCCTTCACCACCATGGGGCACGGACGCGGATGGATATGAACATGACCCGAACGACCCTGCTCGGCATCGTTTCACTGGCGTTGGCCTGTGGCAATGCCAGCGGCCCCACGGACACCATGGCTGCGGACCGAACACCGGGGCGCACGGTATTCAACACGAACTGTGCGCTCTGCCACGGACGCGACGGCAAGGCCGGATTGAACGGGGCGAAGGACCTAACCCTTTCCACGCTGAGCAAGGAGGAGATGATCGCCATCGTCCGCAATGGCAAAGGAGCCATGTTGCCGTACAAGGATGTGCTCACGCCCGAAGAGATCGCAGCCGTGGTGGAACATGTAAGGAAGTTGGGCAAGGCGAAATGATCGATCCATCGGAACTGAAGAACAAGGCCGAGAGCGCGGTGCTCATCGGGCTGATCACCGACCGCCAGGATGCGGCGCAGGTGAACGAATACCTCGACGAGTTGGAGTTCCTGGCCACCACGGCCGACATCACCACGCTCAAGCGGTTCACACAGAAACTGCACCAGCCCGATGGACGCACGTACATCGGTAGTGGGAAGCTCGCCGAGGTGAAGGCTTGGATGAAGGACAACGGTGCCGACTCGGTGATCTTCGATGATGAGCTGTCGCCCGCCCAGCAGCGCAACCTGGAGAAGGAACTGGGCACGCCCGTGTTGGACCGGCCCCGCCTGATCCTGGACATATTCGCCCGTCGTGCACGTACCGCCCACGCGAAAACGCAGGTGGAATTGGCCCAGTACGAATACATGTTGCCGCGGCTCACCAAGCTGTGGACCCACCTGGAGCGGCAACGCGGTGGCACCGGAACCCGGGGCGGAGCAGGCGAAAAGGAGATCGAGACCGACCGCCGCCTGATCCGCGACCGGATCGCCCTGCTCAAGGGTCAACTCAAGCAGATCGATCGGCAGATGGCCACCCAGCGGGGAAACCGGGGCAAGCTGGTGCGTGTGGCGGTGGTGGGCTACACCAACGTGGGCAAGAGCACGCTCATGACATTGATGAGCAAGACCGAAGTGTTCGCCGAGAACAAGCTCTTCGCCACATTGGACACCACCGTGCGAAAGATCGTCCTGGGCAACCTGCCGTTCCTGATGAGCGACACGGTGGGGTTCATCCGCAAACTGCCCACGCAGTTGATCGAAAGCTTCAAGAGCACCCTGGACGAGACCCGCGAAGCCGACCTGCTGCTGCATGTGGTGGACATCAGCCACCACAACTTCGAAGAGCAATACGAGACCGTACGCCAGACCTTGAACGAGATCGGCGCGGGGGACAAGCCGGTGATCGTGGTCTTCAACAAGATCGATGCCTACCGGCCGGCCGACCATGACCCCGACGACCTGGCCCCGAAAAGGCTGGACCAGTACACGTTGGAAGAGCTGAAGGCCACATGGATGGCACGGATGAGCGGCGACGACATCATCTTCATCAGCGCGGCCCAGCGGATCAACATCGACGGATTGCGCAAGCTGCTCTACGACCGGGTGAAGGCCATCCACACCGCGCGCTATCCGTACGAGAGCGACCTCCTGTTCAAGGACCATTACGAGGAGGAATGACCGGAATGCGATACGGTCAGCCCAAGCGCCACCATTGACCGAAAGGAACGATGGCCGCGAAACGTAGACCAGCGAACAGGAAGAAGAAGGGCACTGCCTCCCCGGGCAAGGTGCCCTGGCTGAAATTCGCGCTCCTGTTCTGCGGCCTGTGCCTGTTGGCCTTCTTCGCCCTGATGCAGGCCGTGCGCAGTGGTGTGTTCGGCGCCTTGCCCTCGGAGGAGGAGCTCTCCTCGATCCAGCACGAACAAGCCACCTTGGTGCTCGACCGCGATGGTGCGCTGATCGGGAAGATCTTCGCCGAGGACCGCACCAACGTGAGATACACCGACCTGCCCCGGCACCTGGTGCAGGCGTTGGTGGCCACCGAAGATGCACGCTTCTTCAGCCACCAAGGCGTTGATGGGCGAAGCTACGTACGGGTGTTCTTCCGCACCCTGCTCGGCCGGGATAAGAGCGGTGGCGGTGGCAGCACCATCTCCCAACAGATCATCAAGAACCTGTACGGTCGGGACCGGCATGGCCTGCTCACCGTTCCGGTGAACAAGATGAAGGAAGCGCTGGTGGCCCAACGGCTGGAGCGCATGCTCAAGAAAGAGGACGTGCTGGTGCTCTACTTCAACTCGGTGCCGTTCGGTGAGAACACGTACGGCATCGAGGCCGCGGCACAACGTTTCTTCGGGAAACCGACGAAACGGCTACGGATCGAGGAGTGCGCGGTGCTCGTGGGGATGCTGAAGGCCAACACCACCTACAACCCAAGGCTGCACCCCGAGGCCTCGAAAGGACGGCGCGACCAGGTGTTCGAACAGATGCGCCGGAACGGGGACCTCACGGCCACCCAGGTGGACAGTCTACGGAAGCTCCCGCTCAACTTGAACTACACCGGCGGCGATGCGCTGGACCTGTACGGCTACTTCGTGAAACACGTCCAAGCCGAGGCACGCACGATCCTGAAGGACCTGGGCAAGAAGAACGGCCGACCGTACGACATCGAGAAGGACGGCCTGCGGATAACCACCACGTTGGATGCGGAGCTGCAGCGCATGGCGCATATCGCGGCACACCAACACTTAGCCGTAATGCAACCCAAGCTCAATGCGGAGCTGAAGGCACGCAAGGCACGTACCGCATGGGAGAAACGCATCGGTCGGCGCGGTGGCCCCGAATGGAAGAAGGACAAGCGGGAGGTTCGTGAGGTGTACGACCATGCGGCCCGGCGGTTGGATACCCTATCCTACCGCGACAGCCTATGGCATTACCACACCCTGCTCAACGCCGCCGTGCTGATGATGGAACCCGCCAGCGGGGCGGTGCGTGCGTGGGTGGGGGGGAATGACCACCGCTACCTGCCTTACGACCTGGTCAACGCACGCAGGCCCATCGCCAGCACCATCAAACCCGTGGTCTATGCCGCAGCACTGGAGCGCGGATTCCACCCGTGCACCTACCTCAGCAACGACAAGAAGACCTACGCCGAGTTCGACGATTGGGCCCCGGACAACTTCGACAAGGACACCACCGGTGGCCAGGTGTCGATGTGGTACGCGCTGGCCCGGAGCATGAACCGTCCCACGGTCGACCTCTACTTCCGCACCGGTGTGGATACCGTACGAAGCACCTTGAAGGCCCTCGGACTACCGACCGCCCAGGCCGACAAACCGGCCATGGCCCTGGGTGCGATGGACATCTCCTTGCGCGAGATCGTACCCGCCTTCGGGGCCTTCGCCATGAAAGGGCAAGTGGTGAAACCGCAATTCATCGTCAGCATTTCCGATGCACAGGGCAACGTGCTCTACCGCGCCAAGAAGCCCAAGGCCGAACAAGCCATCGCCGCGAACACCGCGGCGGACATCACCGCGATGCTCCAGCGCGCCATCGACCAAGGCACGGGAGGTCCTCTTCGATCGCGGTACGGGGTCACCATCCCCATGGCCGGTAAGACCGGCACCTCGCAGAACTACGGCGATGCGTGGTTCGTGGCCTACACGCCCGGATTGGTCATCGGCACCTGGGTGGGGGCGTTCGACCACGGCGTACATTTCAACAGTAGCCAGGGCACCGGTGGCAGCCTTGCGCTTCCCATAGCCGGCAAAGTGATCAAGCAACTGGAGAACGCTCCGGAGCTGCGGCAGCGCTACATCAGACCCTTCCTGCTACCCGCCGATCATACGCCCGACCTGGACTGTCGCCCCCAACGCGAGGCCGACTTCATCGAGCGGATGATCAACGATGTGTTCGACCCGAGCCGGCGGTCCACGCACGACACCACCAACGCCGAACGGCGCAACATCTTCGATCGGCTGTTCAAGGGGAAACCCGACCAAGCCCCTTCCCGATGATCCGTTCGGAAAGCCCATCGCGCAGCGCCATGAAGGGCCGTTCCCAGACCTGATACACCAAGGCGGCCAGGGCGATACAGAGCAGCCAATAGCCGGCATACAGGCCCAAGCTCATCACCAACGACCGACCCGGCATCAGGTCGAGGTACACCGAACGCACCGGCATGTGCACCAGATAGAGCGCATAGGAGATCCGGCTCAGAAAGGCCACCGCCGGACCCAGGCGTCCCCCCGAGGGCCAAGCGACCAAGAGTGGAAGCATCATCGCCATGGATGTACCGGAAAGCACCAGGAACACCGTGCCGAGGTAGACCAACCCGTGGCTATCGCGAAGCATGATGGCTGTAGTGAGGAGCGCCACCCCCAGCAGGAACGCCACCACGCGGTGCCGGTGGAAGAACCGCGGTGCATGGTGCACGAGCCAAGCCATGAGCACACCATACCCGATGGTATCGAAACGCATCACCACGATCTTCCGCACCAGGAGATCGAGCATGAACGGGGTATCCACGGCCGCAACGGCCCGAGTGCGAAGCACGATGGGCACCAGGATCATGACCAATGTCGCCAGGAGGGACCCCCATTTCGGGGCGCGCCGCCATGCCAGCAGCACCAACAACAAGGGGAACAGGAGGTAGAACCACTCCTCCACCGCAAGGGACCACGACTCCCAGAAGAATAGGTCCAGGGGGATGATGAGGTTCTGTAGGAACACGAAATAGGCCAGGGTGTTGATGTTCAGCAGCCCCATGGACCAGCCGAAATGCACCATCACCACGTTGATCAGCAGGAAGAAGTAATAGTTCGGCAGGGTACGCAGCCATCGGCGCTGCCAGAAATCCAACAGGCGTCGCCACCATGGTATCTCCGATGCATAGGATGTCCGGATGAGGATGGTGCCGATCAGGAACCCGCTCAGCACGAAGAACAGATCCACACCGTCCATGGCGGCAGCCCCGGGATCGCGCGGCCAATGTTCATCCAAGAGGTCGTCGGCATGGGAATAGACCACGATCAGCGCCGCGAGAGCGCGCATCAGATCGAGGCCGAAGATCCGTGCATGACCGTTGGCCGATGACATCGCAGGCATGATGATCAAGCGAACGCCTGCATGTCGCACAGGCGCCGGTACTGCCCGCCCGCAGCGTAAAGTTGCTGGTGCGTGCCTCGTTCAATGATCCGGCCGTGCTGCATCACGCAGATCTCGTCGCAATGCTGAATGGTGCTCAGGCGGTGTGCGATCACCAGGCTGGTGCGGCCCTCGAGCATCTTGAACAAGGCATCTTGGACGAGGCGTTCGCTCTCGGTATCCAGCGCACTGGTGGCCTCGTCGAGGATCAGGATCGGCGGGTTCTTCAGCACGGCGCGGGCGATACCGATACGCTGCTTCTGCCCGCCGCTCAGGCGGTTCCCACCATCGCCGATGTTGGTCTGGTATCCCTCCTCGAGCCGGGTGATGAACTCGTGGGCGTTGGCGATACGCGCCGCTCGTTCGATATCGGCTTGGGCCACACCCGCTGTTCCGAAGGCGATGTTGTTGGCCACCGTATCGTTGAAGAGGATGCTGTCCTGGGTCACGATGCCCATCAGCGCACGCAGGTCCTGGATCCGCAGGTCGCGCAGGTCGTGACCATCCAGCAGCACCGCACCGCCGTTGACATCGAAGAAACGTGGTAACAGCCCGGCCAGGGTGGTCTTTCCACTTCCGCTGGTACCCACCAAGGCCACGCTCTTCCCCTTGGGTATGGTAAGGCGGATATCCTCCAGCACGGCCTTTCGCTCGCGGTCCACCGTGGCCCCGGGCGGTGTCTCGTAGGAGAAGGTCACATCGCGGAACTCGATACGATCGGTGAACGCGGCGATGGGTCGGGCATCGGGTCTCTCCTTGACGGTGTTCTCCACGGCGAGCAGGTCGAACAGGCGCTTTCCGCTGGCCGAGCCGCGAACGATGGCGGAATACCCCTGGGAGAACCCTTTGATGGGCGGTAGCAGTTGGGAGAAGATGATGATGAAACCCAGGAAGCTGTCGCCGGTGAGGCTGGGATCCGGCCCCAGGACATAATAACCACCGATGTAGGCGATGGCGGCCATCACCGCAGCACCCATGGTCTCGCTCAATGGCGAGGCGATATCCTGGCGGTTGAGCATGGCGATGCTACTGCGGGTGAGCATGTCGTTCTCACGGGCGAAGCGCCGCCGCATATCGGCCTCACCATTGAACGCCTTGATCACCCGAATGCCGGTCAGTGTCTCCTCCACGCGCGCCAGCAGATCGGCGTTCTTCTCCTGCACCCGGGTGCTCTTCCGCTTCAGGCTCTTGCTGATGCGGCCGATCAGCAATCCGCTGGCCGGTAACAACAGCAGCGCGATCAGGGTGAGTTGCGGGGCCAAGGTCACCATGGTGCCGAGGAACAGCAGGATGGCGAGCGGTTCACGGAACACCATCTCGATGTACAGCATCACGGAATACTCCATCACATGCATATCGCTGGTGATGAGCGCGAGCAGGTCGCCCTTTCGCTCGCCGCTATGGTAGCGCAGGGGCAACTCCAGCATCTTGTCGTACACCTCCTTCCGGAGGTCGCGCACGATGTAGTTCCGGAAATTGCAGATGGCCACCACAGCGAGGTAGCGGAACAGGTTCTTGATCAGGAAGATCACCACCACCGCGATGCTGATGGTGAGCAACGCCCCCATTTCGCCGCTTTCCTCGATCAACCGTGTAAGCCCCCAGTTGAACGTTCCTTCGAGCCCATCGCGGGTCCAGAGGCTGGTGGGCCTTACGTGCACCGGCTTCACTTGGCCCAACAGCAGCCTTAGGAATGGGATGAAAAGCAGCAGCGAGGCCAGGTGGAAGATAGTGGCCAGCAGGTTGAAGAGAACGTTGAGGACCGCGTAGCGCCGATAGGTCTTGCCGTAGCGGAGAATGCGAAAGAAGTTGCGCATCGGTTCGGACAAATGTAGGCGCGTGGAATATCACCGGCCTACATTTGTAGGCATCATGGACAGTGTACGTCAGAACAAGGTGAACAGCCTGCTTCAGAAGGAGCTCGCGGCCATCTTCCTACAGGAGGCTCGCAACCTGCTGCCGGGTGGCCTCATCACCGTATCGGCGGTGCGCATCAGCCCCGACCTCGGCATCGCGAAAGTCTTCCTCAGCCTGTTCCCCGTGAAGGACAAACCAGCGGTGCTGGAGGTGATCAAAGCGCAGGCCCACCGCTTGCGTGGCCAGCTAGGAACGCGCATCGGCAAACAGGTACGCGTGGTACCCGAACTGCTGTTCTACGTGGACGATTCGCTGGACCGTGCCGAAGAGATCGACAAGTTGTTGAAGGCGAAATAACGGACCGGGAACAAAAAGAGGGAAAGTGGCCGTGCCGCCGATCATCCGGCCAGATATCCCCCCCGACCTCCCACCTCCCGCGTTCAACGATCGCCATTCCGTTCTAGACCATGCAATATGATCCCGTGAAACGCCAGCTTGGCGCGGTATTCGACCGAACGCCGTTCTTGCGCAAGACGTTCTACCAGTTGCTGGACCTCTTGCTCTTGCGTTGCTGGCACATCCAACGCGAACTGCGGTCCTGGATACGACAGCGCATCTCGGACGGCCAGCCCGTGACGGCGATCTACGATGCCGGTGCCGGATTCGGCCAATACACCTACTGGCTCAGTGGCGAACTTCCACAAGCG
>SSGN01000197.1 GCA_008016945.1 Flavobacteriales bacterium | reverse complement strand
GACTATTGGTGATCTCCTTTTTACGGGTCACACGTTCCATTCTACTATCCGAGGCCAGGCCAATAGCATGTGAGCGTTCGGTGAGTCGGAGGTCGGCATTATCCTGGCGAAGAAGGATCCGGAATTCGGCCCGGCTGGTGAACATCCGGTAAGGCTCCTCGGTTCCTTTGGTGATGAGGTCGTCGATCAGGACTCCGATATAGGCTTCGTCCCTTCTCAGAATGAACGGCTCTTTGTCGTTCAGCTTCAGGTGCGCATTGATACCCGCCATAAGGCCTTGACACGCCGCTTCTTCGTAGCCTGTTGTGCCGTTGATCTGTCCGGCGAAATAGAGGCCATGTACCAGTTTGGTCTCTAAGGTGTGTTTGAGCTGGGTGGGTGGAAAGTAGTCGTATTCAACGGCATATCCGGGCCTGAACATGTGTGCGTGTGCGAAGCCAGGAATACGTCGCAATGCTGCGATCTGTACTTCCTCCGGCAAGCTCGTACTGAAGCCGTTGATATAGGTTTCAACGGTATGCCACCCTTCGGGCTCAACGAAGATCTGGTGTCTTTCTTTATCTGCGAACCGGTCGATCTTGTCCTCGATGCTCGGACAGTACCTGGGGCCAAGGCCGCGGATCCGACCATTGAACATTGGACTTCGTTCGAAGCCCGTACGGAGGATGTCGTGCACCTCTGGGCTGGTATAGGTCATCCAGCACGAGAGTTGACGCGTAAGAGGAGATGTGGTCGGTGAGAAGCTGAATTTGCTTGGGTCGGGATCACCGGGTTGTTCTTCGAGCTGCCGATAGTCGATGCTGCGGCCATCGACCCGGGGCGGTGTTCCGGTCTTCATTCGTCCGGCTTCAAATCCGATCCGGACGAGTTGTTCGGTGATTCCGTGGCTGGCCTTTTCCCCGGCTCGCCCCCCTCCGATCTGACGTTCGCCAATGTGCATCAGACCGTTCATGAACGTACCGCTCGTGAGGATCACGGAACGGGCGTGAACGTGCTTGCCGAGGCCTGTACGAACGCCTGTCACCTGTCCATTGTCGATCAGGATCTCACTGACACTATCCTGCCAGAAGTGAACCTTGGGTGTTGCCTCGAGCGCATGCCGCCATTCGCTGGCGAATAGATTCCTGTCGTTCTGGGTGCGGGGGCTCCACATGGCGGGCCCCTTACTACGGTTCAACATCCGGAACTGGATGGCGCTCTTGTCCGAGACGATACCGGAGTAGCCTCCCAGTGCATCGATCTCGCGTACGATCTGGCCCTTGGCCACACCACCCATAGCGGGGTTGCAGCTCATTTGGCCGATCACCCCCATGTTCATGGTGATGAGCAAGACGCGTGAACCCATGTTCGCCGCTGCCGCCGCCGCTTCGTTGCCGGCGTGTCCAGCACCTACGACGATCACATCATACTGATCTTCCATTGGTCATGTTCCACGTGGAACGAATCCATCAGATCCCTGATCTTCAGGGAATTGATCGTTTTTGTAGGGATAGGTTCCATGGACGCAGCAAAGTTAGATCAATCCTTGATCGGTTGTATCGTGCGCCGAAGCGATCACGTTACCAGCAGGCTTGCTGGTCGAGTACAGCACACACCGTGGTACGGACCGATCCAAGGGGGATCAGGCCGGTGCTGAATGGTCTGGCACAGCGGGTCGTTCCCAGCCCGAGTGTTCGTTGATTCACTCCAGACCCCTACGTTTCAACAAAGGCTCCAAGCGTGCATCGCGTCCGGTGAGGTCGTGGTAGAGTTGTTGACCATCCTTGCTACCCCCCCGAGAAAGCACCGTATTCCTGAAGTGCATGCCGTTGGTCCTGTTGAAGCCTCCGTGTTCCTGGAACCATGCGCATCCATCGGCATCCAACACCTCGCTCCACATATAGGCGTAGTAGTTGGCTGCATAGCCCCCTCCCCAGATATGGCTGAAGTAGCTTGTCTTATACCGGGGCGCAACTTGTGCGTTCTCCAGACCGTATTTCTTCAAAGCGGCCTTTTCGAAGGCTTCCACGTCGGTCACCAAAGGTGCGTCCGCAGGCAGCATGTGCCATGCGATATCCAGCAATGCCGAGGCCAGGTATTCGCTGGTGGTGTAGCCTTGGTTGAAGGTACGGGCATCCATCATCTTGGCCACAAGCTCCGGAGGCATGGGCTCACCGGTCTTGTGGTGTTTGGCATAGTTGCTTAGAACGGCTGGATCGGTGGCCAGGGCCTCGTTGATCTGGGAGGGGAATTCCACGAAGTCGGTGCTGGTGTTGGTGCCGCTGAACAGGGGGTAGGTCTGTCGGCTGAGCATGCCATGGAGCGCATGTCCGAACTCGTGGAAGAGGGTGATCACATCGTCGAAGCCGATCAGGCAGGGCTGGCCGGGCGCGGGCTTCACGTAGTTACAGTTCTGGGTGATCACGGGCTGTTGTTGGAGCAGGGTGCTTTGGTCCACGAAGGAGCTCATCCAGGCGCCACCGTTCTTGTTGTCGCGGGCGAAATAGTCGCCATAGAACAGGCCGATCACGGTGCCGCCCGTGTCGATGATGTCGAACACCCGTACATCGGGATGGTATACGGGCAGGTCGGTCCGCTCGTTGAAAGTGAGGCCGTAGAGTTTTTCCGCAGCGAAGAACACTCCGTTCACCAGCACGCTATCGAACTCGAGATAGGGTTTCATCGCCGCTTCGTCGAGGTTGTGCTCGACCTTTCGCACCAGTTCGCTGTAGAAATCCCAGTCCCAAGCTTCGATCGGGTGGCCGGCGCCTTGCTTATCAGCGAGGGCTTGAAGCTTGGCGGCTTCGGCTTTGGCGTTCCGGGCGGCATTGGGGACCAGTCCGGTCAGAAGTTCCAGTGCGGCTTCTGGGGTTTTGGCCATCTGATCATCCATCACGTAGCTGGCCCAGTTGGGGTAGCCGAGCAGTTGTGCCTTCTGTGCGCGTAGCTGGGCAAGGCGGGCCACGATGGGCCGGTTGTCCGTATCGCCATTGGTGTTCCGGTCGATACTGGCCAGATGGATCCTCTTGCGCAGGTTCCTATTCTTGAGGGAAGCCAGTGCGGGCTGTCCGGTGGTGTTGATCAGTTCGATGAGCCACTTCCCCTCGTGTCCTTTGGCCTTGGCCGTTTCTGCCGCGGCGGCGATGGCTTCGTCGCTCAAGCCATCAAGCTCCTCCCGCCGGTCCACTACGATGGCCGCTGCCGATCGCGCCTTCAGGATGTTGTCCTGAAAACGTGTGTTCAGGTTGGCCTCTTCTTCGTTCAGCTTTTTCAGTTGTTCCTTGTCCTTGGTATCCAACAGGGCACCAGCCCGAACAAAGCGGTCGTAATAGCGTTCCACCAAGCGCTGTTGTACAGGGTCCAGGCCGGAGCCGGTGCGGCTTTCGTAGACGACCTTCACACGTTGGAAAAGGCCATCGTTCATGTTGATCGCATCGCTATGGGCCGATAGCTTGGGCATCAGGTCGGCTTTGGCGGCTTGTAGGGCATCGTTGGTGGCACTGCTCGTTAGGTTGAAGAAAATGGAGGTGGCTCGGCTGAGCTGTCGGCCGCTTTTCTCCATGGCCACGATGGTATTCTCGAAGGTGGGTGCTTCCGGGTTCGTCGCGATGGCCTTCACCTCATCGAGTTGAACGGCCATTCCCGCTTCGATAGCGGGTTGGTAGTCGGTATCCTTCAGCTTGTCGAACATCGGAGCTTGGAAGGGCAGCGTGCTGGCGACAGCGAGTGGGTGGTTCATGGTGGTGTGTTGGTTGTCGCTGGTTCCACAAGCCGCAAGGGGCAGGGTCAGGAGTAGGCAGCGATGGGCGATCCGCATGGTGAGAGATTGGGTCGTCAAAGGTGATGGTTGTACAAATGGGTCCTCCTTGGATCGTTTCGGGATTGTGCACAGGGCGACAGGGGAAACCCGTCCTACCTTTCGACACCCGACCATGCGAGCGAACTGGATACTTCTCCCCCTTCTTTTATGGCCTGCGTTGAGTCAGGCGCAGACCATTTGTGCCATTCAGGGGAATGGAACCAATAGCCCTTACCAGGGTCAGCAGGTCACCACGGATGGTGTTGTGACCGCGCGGTTCTCGGGGTCGGGTACGATCAACGGCTGTTTCATTGAAAAGCCAGGGTGCGACGCGGACCCCAGCACCAGCAATGGGATCTTCGTGTATGGCTCCAACGCGGGGAACATGGTTCCGGGACAACGGGTCTCGGTCACGGGTACGGTGGTCGAGTACAATGGCCTCACCGAGATCACCAATGCCAGTTTCACCGTGCTGGGGTCTGGGGAAGTGACTCCTACGGATGTCGCTCTACCATTGGATTCGTACGATCACTGGGAGCGGTATGAAGGCATGCTGTTGCGGTTTCCTGGCTCGTTGGTGGTGGTGGATAACAGTAGCTGGTCGCAGTATGGCGAAGTGTACCTGGCACCGCAGCACACCAGGGTGCCCACCGACCATTTGGACCCGAATGATGTGAACGCTGTGGGCACGAGCTACACGGGCACGTCGAACGCTGCGGCCATTTCTGCGGCGCAAAGTGCGATCGATCGGAGTTACGTGCTGCTGGATGATGCGCGTACGAACGCGTGGCCGACACCAGCCCCATGGGCCGATGCTTCAGGAACGCTGAGGGCGGGGTCGACGGTGGTCGATCTTGTAGGGGTATTGCACTATTCGTATGGCCAGTACAAGGTGGAGCCCACGGTTGGCGTTGTGTTCCAGCATGCTTCACGGCCGGGGGTCCCTACTGTGGCGGGCACGGTGCGTGCGGTAGGGTATAACCTGCACAACTATTTCACCACGTTGGATAGCTGGGGGGCCTCCAACGCGGCCGAACTCGGTCGGCAACGTACCAAATTGGTGGCGGCCCTGCAGGCCATGGATCCCGATGTGATTGCCCTGTGCGAGGTGGAGAACACGGATGCGGCCTGGGGTGATCTGCTTGCTGCGCTGAATGCGGCGATGGGTGCGGGCACCTATGCGGCGTTGGAGGAAGATGCTTTCGGGCAGGGCACACGTACGGTGATCCTGTACAAGCCAAGTGTGATGACCCCCGTCACCCCGCTTTACGCGCTGAACACGTCCCTGTTCCAGCGTCCCCATCTCACCCAAGGATTCCGATTGAACGCGTCCGGTGGGCGGTTCCTATTCAGTACAGTGCACCTGCGGAGCAAGTTGTGTGATGGTGCTGAAGGAGCGAACGAGGATCAAGGGGATGGCCAGGGGTGTTTCAATGCCATGCGTCGGGACCAGATCAATGCCTTGGTGGATCATTGGGCTGGTTTGCGAAATGCCACAGGGATCGAACCCCAGCTGATCATGGGTGACTTCAACGCCTACGGCCAGGAGGACCCGATCGATCGGGCGCGGGCAGCGGGCTTGGTCCACCAGACGATGGAGGAGGGTTATACGTTCGGCTATCAGGGCATGTATGGCGCCCTGGATCACGTGATCACCACCCCGGCCATGGACCAGGCGGTTTCCGGTGTGGCGGTGTGGCATATCAATGCCGACGAGCCGTCCACCTTGGACTACCGCGATGCGAATGTGGACCGGTATCAGCCCGGCCCCTATCGAAGTGGCGACCATGATCCTGTTCTGGTAGGCTTCAATGGGGTGGAGCTGGGTGTGGGCTTGGCCGAGGTGGAGGAGAGGGGCACGGGTGCACTTCGTGTGCAGGGTAGGCGGGTGAGTTGGTGGATCACCTCTGCGGCGAACCTGCGATCCGGAACCATCGAGCTCTATGACATCCGCGGCATCCGGTGCTATGAGGTGGCCATGGTCAATGGCTCGGCCCAGGCGGACCTGGACGGTGTGGCTTCCGGGGTGTACACCTGGCGCCTCGCCGGTTCGGCTGTGGCGGGTCGTTTCGTACTTCCATGAGCCCGCCGATGGTCCTGGGTGTTTGGCCCCCGTTCGGTATGGTCTGGTCGGTCATGGGCCGGGTTCAGGCTATAAAATGGGTATCATGACCTCTGGCAGAGTAATTTGGCACCTCTGGCACGGTTGGCCGAACAACCTCCCCACCATCCTGCACGTCTAACTCAAACGAAACCTCAATGACCATGCACAAGACCATCCTTTCACTCGCAGTTGCCCTGTTCGCTACGACGGCGACGATCGCGCAAGAAAAGACCACTCCCGCTCTGGCTCCAGTATCGGCCACGAACGATGCCGTAGCCCAGCAGAAGCGAGAGATCTCGCGTGATCTGAAGAACACGCTGGGCAATACCGACAACATGATCCATCAACTCAAGCAGATGTCCGCAACGGCGTCAGAAGCCGAACAGGGAACATACCGGTCGAGGGTGGAGGGGTTGCTCGAGATGAAGAAGCAGCTTACCGAACAGCTTGACGTGGTGAACAAGGCGACCAGTGAGAACAGTAAAGGCACCTTTGCCACGGCGCGTGAGATCTTGACGACCGCCAACAAGATGTTGGATGCGAACAAGAGTGAGTTGGGCGGTAATGGCGGCAAGGATCCAGCTGCCAAGTAGGGCTGAGGAACCCATGATGCGAGCCGCTGTCCATTGGGCAGCGGCTCGTTCGTTGACCGCTGGCCTGTTTCCGGTGTTCTGGAGCGGAAGGGCGCTGATCGTTGTGGGTGTGGTCCGGTCTGCGGCCGGAACGGACCCGGTCAGGGTGCATCGTTCGGGGGCTTGTTCCAGTGGTGTATGGTACCGTTCGGTATAAAGGGGTCGTCTTTGAGCCCGTTTGGGATCTCCTCTAACTCGTTCCCCGGTCTCTTTTTCGCCCATGCTTCGCCCCCAAATGATCCTGTAGACACCGCTACGCGATGATCTTTCGGCTGTGCCTGACCGAAAAATAGCCTCGGGTTCCTTCGTTCAGGAGATCCCCAAGAGGCTCGTATACCAATTGAACATCCAATACCAGCCGATCGGCCCGCTCTTATCCCAATTTTTCCGAGAGACCTATTCAGGAGGCCCCGCTAGGCAGCAGGTCCGTCGTATCGAGCTGTGAAAAAATAGCTGCACATCTACGGCCGCTACTGAACGTCCCAATGATCAGAATAGGGCGAGGTACTTTTCTTCCATGGCCCGCATGGCCTGGCGGTCGGCCTTGGTCTTGTCCTTATGGCCGAGGAGGTGTAGTAGTCCATGCACCATCACCCGCCGCAGTTCATGCTGTGCTGTTACCCCGTATTCGGCGGCGTTCTCTTTCACCCGCTGGTAACTGATGAGCACATCGCCGGCCACGCCGTTGTTGCTTTCCACCGGAAAGGTGATCACATCGGTATGGTCGTCGTGGTGCAGGAAAGTCCGGTTGAAATGGAGCAGGCCCTTGTCCGTCATGAGCACATAGCACATGTCGTCTATCCGCGTACCATGGTCCTGCGCCACGCGCAAGAGCCATTTGCGCAATCGCGCACGTTCCCGGAAGGCATCGGGGACCGCCTGTACCACGAACCCGATCGTGCCGTTGGCCGCCATCACTCTTTTACCGGTTGAAGGCTGAAGGCCAAGGCCACGGTCGCACCATGATCGCTGAACTCCACATCATCGGCGAGGGCTCGCATCAGGAAAACACCCCGTCCATGGGGTTTCTCGATGTTCTGTGGGTCGGTCGGGTCGGGAAGGTGGTTGAAATCGAACCCGGGCCCCTGGTCCTGCACCAAGAAGACGATCCTATCCCCGACGACCTCGTAGCCGAGTGTGACGTTCTTGGCTGGATCCAGGGCGTTGCCATGGTGTATGGCATTGTTCACCGCCTCGGTAAGGGCGATGAGGATGTTGCCATAGTGGCTTTCGTGAACGTTGTGTGCGGTACAGGCCTCGTCGATCAGCTTTTCAGCGAGCGCGATGTTCTCTGCTTTCGCTGGGAAGGCGATCCGTTGGGTGAATTGGAGCTCTTGGATCAATGCGGCCATGGCGTTCAGGGTCGGTCAAAAGTACCGAAATAGGCATTGACCCGGTCGCGATAATACGGCTTCAATCCCGGAGGCACTGTTCGTAACAGTTCAGCCTCGCGTGCTTTGCGCCGTTGATGATCGAAATAGCGTGCCGGGTTCACGCTGGGCAGGGTTTTTCCTTCGTTGCTGGTGCGTTGCTGGTCAATTTCACGCTCGCGTTCGGCCTTTTCGTGTTCGAGCAATCGCGTCATGATCTCTTGTTGGCGGCGCAACGTCTCGGGGGTGATGTTCTTGTTCACGATGTCCTTCTCGTTCTGCTCCATCTGTTCGGCCAACTTGTTCATTGGGTTTCCTGCACCACTGCCATCCTTGTTCAGCTCCTGTGCCAGTTTCTGCATCTCCTTGCGGATCGCGGCCTGCTGGGCGGCCATCTGGGCCAGTTGTTGGCTCATACCGGGCATTCCCATGCCTCCGGGGTTCTTTTCGCCTGGTTTCTCGCCGGGCTTCTTTCCGTCCTGCATGGCTTTCCGCATTTCCTCCAGTTGTTTTTGAAGAGCCTGCTGGTTCGCTTTCATCTTGGCCATCTTCGCGGAATCGCCAGGTTTGCTTCCCGAACCACCGGGTTTATTGCAGTTGCCGCTTCCGGGCTTGCTTTGGGCGTTCATCTGGGCCATCATTTGCTGCAGGGCTTCATCCAGCAACAAAGCCAGGTTGTTGAGGCTGGTCATGGCGTGTTGTTGTTTGTCGGCCGCCATGGGTTTGGAGCGCTCATTGGCGCGTGCATCACCCATGAGCTGAACGGCATCGTCCATGTTGCCGTTCACGGCGTTCATTTCCCGGTTCACGATGCTTTGCAGCTGTGGCACACGCTTGCTCAAGGCGAAAAGCGAGTCTTCGATCACTTTGGCGTCATCGCGCAGTTTGCGCTGGGTGCGGCCTTGTTCCACGAAGCGCGGATCCTTGATGCTGGTACGGGTCACTTCGGCCATGAGCTTTTCTTCATCGAAGCTCAACTGTACGATGTTCTCCAGCAGCTGGCGGAGGGCGTCCATGTCCTCTTCCTGTTGTTCCTGGGCGCCGCTTTGCATCCCGCTCTTCATTTCATGGGCCAGTTGATCCATTTGTTCGGCGGCTCCTTTCTGTGACTGGCTTGCTTTCTTGTTCTGTTTCTTCTCGAGCTCTTGACTTCCTTGTTGCTGTTGATCCTGGATGTTCTTTTCCTTCTCGTCGGTCTGGGGGATGTCCAAGGGACTTTCCAGCGCACTGTTCTTCTGTTGCAGGTCGTCGAGTTGTTTCACCAGGTCCTGCATCTCCTTGTTAAGCTCCTCTTGTGCAGCCTTCAATTCCTCTTGGTCCTTCTTCCCTTGTTCGGTCTCTTCGGCGAGTTTCTCCTGCTTGTCGGATAGGGCTTCGAGTTGTTTGATGATGTCTTCGGCTTTTTGTTCCACCTCCATCCGCTTGAACGACTCCAGGGCGCGGTCCAGCTCCTTCTCGATATCCTCCTGGCTCATTTTCATCTCCTGCAGTTGTTGTTGGAGCTGATCCTTGTCCAGCTTGTCCATGAGCTCTTGTACCTGCCTGTAGAGTTCCTTCATTTCTTCGCTGAGCACGTTCTGGAAGAGTTCCTGCACCTGTTGTTGTTTTTCAAGGAGTCGTTCGTCCTGTGGTCGGAACTCCTGCTGTTGTTGCTGGTTTTCGCGGAGCTGTTCGGTGCTTTTCTCGATCTGTTGTTGAAGCTGTTGCTGGCGCTGCATCACCTTTTCCAGCTTTTGCTTGTCCTGCCAGGTCAACTCCTTCTTTTCAAGCAGATCGCGCCGCATCTTGTCCAGGTCCTTTTGGAGGTCCCGTGCTTCTTTGATGTTCTTTTCCAGGCTGCTCTTGATGGCCTCGCTATTCTCCTTCTCCTTCTCGGCGAGCTCCCTCAGTGTAGGTGCGGCGAAGACCTGCGGGGTGCTTCGTGCGCTCTTGCTTCCGTTCACCCCGTCGTTGTCCCACACCTCGAACCAATGCTCCACTTTGTCCCCTGGGCTCAGGGAGAATCCGTATAGGTCCCAGCTATGGAAGAACTCCTGGCGGGTGTTGCGGGTGTCCAGCGGCAGTTCTTGAATGCCGCTGCGCAGGTCCTGGGGCACGCTGTCTCCACCCTCTACGAAGCGATAGTGGAACAACAGGCGCTTGAAGCCATGGTCGTCTCCGAGCTCACCGTGATAGAACAGGCGTTTCAGGGCAGTGCTATCGGTTCGGGTCTCCACCTGGATGGTGGGATAGAGGTCTGGGATCACCTCCACACGGTATTGGAGGGGGTCGCGTGCGGCACGGTCTCCGTGGCGCGGACTCATGCGGTAGGTGTGGCTGTGCAGCATCCGTCGTGTGGCGCGGAAACCCTCCTGCCCACCCGTGCCGCCCACTGGACCAAGAGCGAAGGTGGTGTCGTCGAATGCGAGATCGAGGCCGTCGGCACTACGGGTGTTGGCGTTCCAGGTGACACGGGTGCCGACCGGCACGGTGATGTCTCCGGTGTTGGCCAGGGTTTCGTTGGGTCGGTTCAAATAGCCCGGATACTCGAGCGCGAGGCTGAAACCCAGCAGTAGAGGATCGGGGATGGTGCGCAGGGTGAAGGACTGCGACCGGAAGCCCTCAGCGGAGAAGTGGAAGGTCACCGGTTCTTGTACGTTGCGGAAACGGTGAGTGAAGCGGGTGGCATCCTTCTTCACCAGAGGTATGAGCTGTCCGTTGGCCTCGAGGGCCACCTGTTGCGGTATGGCCTGTCCTTCCAATGCCACGGTCACCTCGAAGTCCTGGGATTCGGGGACTTCGAGGGTGTCGTTCTGAAGGATGAATCGGAACGGGGCTTCCGGGGCGAATTCACGGCCGTGCTCGATGAGGCGCTTGGTCGGTCCGGTGATGAGGCTGGGTGCGGCCAGGAGCAGGATGGCCAGAATGGCCAGCGGGGGCAGTGCGAAGCGGAGGTAACGCGTATTGCGGCGTAGGTCGATCGCGTTGAGGAAGGGGATGGGTCCGAGCTCTCGACTGCGCTGATCTATGGCCGCTTCCACGAGTCCATATCCATGGTCGCCGGATGTTGCCATGCTGCGTAACTGCAGCGTGTTCAGCAGTTTGTCCCTCACTTCGGTGAAGTGTGTGCCGATGATGAGCGCTGCTTCTTCGTGGGTGATCACCGCACCAAGGCGGAAGAGCTTGAGCAGTGGGATGATGATGAACCGCACCACCACGAAGAGCGTGGCCGCCACGGTGCTCCAGAAAAGCAAGGTGCGCGTGCCGGAGCCGAAGTGCCCGAAATACTCCAGCGCTGCGGCCGTGAGAAAGAAAGCCACCACCAATCCAATGCTGTACAGCAAGCCACGGATCACCCGGTCTTTGTAATACTTCCGGATGAAGGCGTCCAGCTTAACGATCAGGTCGTTCGACTGCATTGGCGTGGTCTGTCCTACGGGTGGGCGTGATGGTATTCCGAACAAAGCTAAGGTGGCGGAGGGGTGGTTGCGTGCGGGGTGGTCTGCGTTCAAGGCTGGTCGGAGGGCTTGTTCTGGCTGGAGAAGGCTTGGGGAATTGAGCAGGCTGATCGGCTGGTATTGGGTGTTCAAATGGTGTTGACCATCTCCGCTCCTCTATCGCCGTCCTGCCGCGTTGGACCATTGCGCCGTACCCGCTACGCCGCGTATGATCCGCCTTGCTTGAGGACGGAACAGGGGTGGATCTTCCGGTGACCAGCTTTGGGGACACCACTCCGGTCGAACCATTCCGTTCAGGCATCCGGATGCTGGTGGTCTCGTCTTAAGCGATATGTGGCTGATCAGGTTGTTGGTTTTGTTGACCGTGCTGTTGGCGACCTCGGAGACGGAGGGGCTTCCGGTCGGCCGGTCGGGTGGGTCCGAGGGCTCGGTGGAGCAGGTCTTCCGGCCACGGCGGTCCACCGCGCGGGTAAGGCGGTCCAACAACACTTACGGTTCCCACTATTTCGCCTCGTTCTCGGCCATCCCACTTCGGAAGCGGACGGGGTACTATAAGAACACGATGGTGTCGCTGAACACCATGGCCTATGGATTGACCGAAGCGCTTTCCGTGGTAGGCGCGATCGACCTGGTGTCCTTGATCCGTGCACGTGCGGGTGGTCCCATGTATCTGGGTCGAATGCAGGTTTCGGGTAGCACGTCCGAGCTGTTCCACCTGGGAGCTTCGCTCACCTACATGAACGCAAGGGTGCCGGTGGGGGCCACCGTGGCCGATGGTGTCGCCCCGCCCCCGGGCTTTTTCATGGGCATGGCCATGTGTACCATCGGCGATAAGGACGATCAGCTCACTTTGGCTGGTGGGTGGATGCATGACGGGAGGCGGGCGGGTCGTGCTCCGGTGGTTAGTCTGGGTGGCACACTGCGCGTTTTTGCGAATGTGATGTTGGTCACCGAGCACTGGATCTTCATGGATCCGGAACGCGATTTCATGGCCCACAGTTTCGGAGCGCGGATCCTGGGCGATGAATTGGCGATCGATGTGGGTCTGGCCTACGATAAGGAGTATTCGGTCAAGGTCACCGAGGCGGGCATGCCGTTCCTTTCGGCGACCCTGAACTTCTAATGAAGCGGGGGATCGCTGTAATTTTGCGGCCCGTCATGTCAAGGAAAGCTAATGCCCGAACCGCTGATCTGAACGAACTGCCGTTGATCGATGAAGAAGAGTCGCGCCAGTTCGTGTTGGTGATAGGGGGCCATCGGGTCCGTATGGAATATGATCGCACGCCGGATCGGATCTTCCTCACCCATCTTCTGGTGCCACCGGCGGTGGAGGGTGAGGGGGTGTCCGAGGCTTTGACCGAGAAGGTGCTTGCGTGGGTGGAGTCCAGGGGAATGAAGTTGGTTCCCTATTGCCCCTTCGTGAAGACGTACCTGCGCCGTCATACGGCTTGGCAGCGGCTGCTGGTCAAGGGGGTGCAGATCTGAGCGGCGGTTACCCGTTACCTTCGCGTTCCATTTTCCCGGGATCCCAGGGCCAAACCCCTTTGTGGGTCCCGATCATCCGACCCACATGTCCGTTCGTGTTCGATTCGCTCCAAGCCCCACCGGTCCATTGCACATGGGGGGTGTGCGCACTGCGCTTTATAACTACCTCTTCGCCCGGAAGCACGGGGGCCAGTTCCTGCTACGCATAGAAGATACCGACCAGACCCGGTATGTGCCCGGCGCCGAGGAGTACATCAGGGAGAGCTTGGAATGGTGCGGACTGGTGCCCGATGAAAGCCCTTGGGTGGGTGGCCCCGATGGACCGTATCGCCAGAGCGACCGTAAACTTCTGTACAAGGAGTATGCGATGGAGCTGATCGCCAAGGATAAGGCGTACTATGCGTTCGATACGCCTGAGGAGTTGGACGCCATGCGCACGCGATTACAGGCCGCCGGAGTGGCCGCACCAGCCTATAATGCGGTGACCCGCGAGCACATGAAGAATTCTTTGACGCTCAGCGCCGATGAGGTCAAGGAGCGATTGGCGCGCGGTGATCAATACGTGGTGCGCCTAAAGGTGCCTCGGCATGCCGAGGTGCGTTTTGAGGACATCATTCGGGGCTGGGTGGTGGTGCACAGCGCCAACATCGACGACAAGGTGCTGTTCAAGAGCGATGGCATGCCCACCTATCACCTGGCGAACATCGTGGATGACCATCTGATGCGGATCACTCATGTGATCCGTGGAGAGGAGTGGCTGCCGAGCGCGCCGTTGCATGTGTTGATCTATGAAGCGTTCGGGTGGGAGCGCCCGGCTTTCGCACACCTGCCGTTGATCCTGAAGCCCGATGGGAACGGCAAGCTGAGCAAGCGGGATGGGGACCGGCTCGGATTTCCGGTGTTCTCCCTGGACTGGGTGGACCCCACGAGTGGGGAGAAGAGCAGTGGCTATCGCGAGAAAGGATACTTCCCCGAGGCCTTCATCAACATGTTGGCATTGCTTGGTTGGAACCCAGGCACCGATAAGGAGATCATGAGCCTTGCCGAGCTCGTCGATCTTTTCGACCTGGCCCGCGTTCATAAGGGAGGAGCCAAGTTCGATCCGGAAAAGACCAAGTGGTTCAACCAGCAATACCTCCGGATGCGCGATGATGCGGAGCTTGGTGCACAGCTGATGGATAAGCTGGCCGCACGCGGCATCACCACCACTCCGGAGCGTGCCACGCATGCTGTAGCGTTGCTCAAGGAGCGCGCCACTTTCGTGGATGATATGTTGGAGGGTACCTACCTCTTCGTTCCGGGGTCTCCGTTAACGGGAAACGCGGCTGCCGAGGAAGAGCTGAAGAAGCGCTGGAAACCGGAGGCGGGACCAGCGTTGGAGCTCTATATCCAGAAGTTGCTGAGCCTGACATCGTTCTCCCCGGCTGATCTGGAGGGTGTCTTCAATGCCGTGCTTCAGGAGCAGAACATGAAGGTCGGCCAGCTGATGCCGATCCACCGTTTGTTCGTCGCCGGTCGCATGCAGGGTCCGGGAATGTTCGATGTGTGCGCCTTGCTGGGGCGAGACGAGGTTGTGGCGCGATTGCGAGCTGGTCTGGAACATTGTGGCACATGGGCCTGATCGAGGTGAACGGGATCCGGGTGTATGCCTATCATGGCTGCCTGGATGAAGAGGCGCGCATCGGGGGTCATTTTGTGGTGGATGTGTGTGTGGATGGGGATTTTTCCGCGGCTGAACACAGCGATGAGCTGGGTAGTACCGTGGATTATGGCCGGGTAACGGCGATCGTGCGGGAGCAAATGGCGGTGCGTAGCAAGCTGATCGAGCATGCTGCCTTTCGGGTCCATGCAGCATTGCGCGATGCGTGGGGGCCGGGTTTGCACTGGCGGGTCCGGTTAACGAAGTTGCGCCCACCCATCCAGGGCGACGTGGATCAAGCGGTCTACACCATCGAAGGGTAGGGCACAGTCCCCGGTCGCGCTCCTGGGCACCGGCCTCGTTGCCGGTGTTGGAGCAGAGCATCCGCAAGTTCCGGGGCCGACGAAATGCCAGGGGCACTCTGGGCCAGGCGATCAGGCGGCTCATGATCATCACTGTGTGCTATCCAAGGGCGATCGTATCCACCTGCTACACAGTGGTCCCGTACCTCAGTTGACTTCGGGATCCTCCTCGTTCACCTCCCAACCAACGTTGAGGAGCCCTCTGGGTTTGATGGTGAGACATCGCGTGCTCTTCGGCCGGGGCGGGTCGTATGTGCGACCGGGTCCACCGTAGTGTAGTTGGAACCACCTATCTTCGCCCGCCATAAATGGTCGCGTGGCCGAGTGGCTAGGCACAGCTCTGCAAAAGCTGCTACTGCGGTTCGAATCCGCACGCGACCTCCGGAAGAAGAACGCCCCCGCCGGGGCGTTCTTCATTGTCGGCCTTACCTTGCCCATACCATTCGGTCCGGAAATACGTTGTGCAAGTCTTGAACGATGATTAGGAAACTACTGGCCCCGGCACTGATCGCCACCACCATTCCGTCCCAGGGTCAATCGGCGATCGGGGAGTGGCGAGACCATTTCTCCTATGTGAATGTGGTCGCCGTGGCCGAGGGGGGGTCATACATCTATGCGGCGTCCAACACCAGTACTTTCCGATATCACCAAGAGACCGGTGAGGTTGAGCGCGAGAACAAGATCAACGTGTTGAGTGATGTGGGGATCCAGGGGCTTGCATGGAACACGCAGTTGCAGGCGATGCTGGTGTATTACACCAACGGGAACCTGGACCTGCTCCAGGGTGAGGGTTCGGTGAACATCGGCGACATTGAACGCAGCGCCATCGTCGGGAACAAGGGCGTTTACAGCGTGTACATGGAAGGGCCGATGGCTTATCTGGGGTGTGGCTTTGGTATCGTTGTGCTGGACCTTGCTGCCCGGGAAGTGCGCGAGACCTGGTTCATCGGCCCGGGGGGCACACAGGTGCAGGTGAATGGGATCAGCATGACGACGGATTCCATCTATGCCGCGACCGGAAATGGTCTCTTCGTTGCCGCACGTAACGCGCCGAACCTGGCCTTCTTCGATAACTGGCATCGACGTACGGACATGGGTGGCATTCTGGCATCGGGACCGTTCAATGGCGTTGCGGTGTTCGGTGATCGGCTGATGCTGAATGCGCCAAGGGCCACCGGTGGTGATAGTCTGTTGGTCTTGGAACCGGATGGCCAATGGTCCCGGTTCGCGCCGTTGTTCGGAAAGGTGAACCGCAGCCTGCATGTGAGCGCAGATGGACAGCGGCTGGCGGTGGCCACCGCCAGTGAGGTGTTCGTGTACGACACGGACATGCAGCAGGTGAACCACGTCGGGGAGGTCCAAGGTCAGGGCATATCCCCACAGCAAGCGATCACCTCGGTATCGGGTCATTTGTGGATCGCGGACCGTAACCGGGGGGTGCTGCGCGTGGGTGGTGGGGAGCCGATGGCCGTGGTGCCGAACGGACCACGGGCCTCCGCCGCCTGGCGGATCGCCGCGGCGGACGGGAACGTCTACGTACCGGCTGGGGCGCTCACCGGAACCTGGGCCAACCAGTACAGACAGGAGGGCATCCACATCTTCATGGATGATCAGTGGCACTCGGTGGACGTATTGAGCAGTCCGTTCATGTCCGGGGTTAACGAGTTCACCGGCGGTATAGCGGATATGGTCACCGTGGTGATCGACCCCAAGGATCCGCGCCATGCGTTCGTGGGGAGTTGGGATGAGGGCTTGGTGGAGTTCCGCAACGGCTGGCCTGAGCGGATCCACAATCCTACGAACAGCGCCTTGGGCTACGATATCAACCCATACCAGGGTCGAACGTACGTGGGCGGTCTGGCTTACGATCCGGATGGTAACCTTTGGATATCGAACCCGTGGTCCACGAAGCCCATCGTGGTGCGCAAGAAGAACGGTGAATGGTACTCCTTCACGCCGGGTACGCTGCTCAGTGGTAACCTGTTACTTGCGGATATGCTTGTTTCGGATAATGGAGATAAATGGATCATTCGCCCGCGTGGGAATGGCATTCTGGTCTATGATAGTGGCAATTCGGTGGAGAGTCCGGATGATGACAGTTACAAGCTGTTGAACAACCAGCCGGGAACCGGAGGCTTACCCGCGCCGGATGTGTATACCATGGCCAAGGACCACGATGGTCAGATCTGGGTGGGGACCAGCCGTGGCCTGGGGGTCTATTACGATCCGGCATCGGTGTTCACGAGTAGTACGGTCGATGCACAGCAGATCCTGATCGAGCAGGATGGCAATGTGCAGGTGTTGCTGGAGACCGAGGCCATCAATTCCATTGTGGTCGATGGTGCGAATCGGAAATGGATCGGCACCCAATCCAGCGGGGTGTACCTGATCTCGGCCGATGGACAGGAAGAGGTGCACCATTTCACCGTGGAGAACAGCCCCCTGCCGAGCAATACGATCCTGTGCATGGCGGTGGACGGTACCACGGGCGAGGTGTATTTCGGCACGGACCGTGGGATCATGAGCTATCGGAGTGATGCTACGGAGGGGGCCGAAGAGAGCAGTTGTGCCCTGGTGTTCCCCAACCCGGTCCGGGAGTCATACGTTGGCCCCATCGCCATCACCGGCCTGGTCAGCGACAGTGAGGTGAAGATCACCGACGTGAGCGGCAACCTGGTGTACCGGACCAAGTCGTTAGGAGGGCAGGCCATCTGGGATGGAACGGACATGAGCGGTAGACGTGCCGCCACCGGCGTATACCTGGTGTTCGCCAGTGATCTTAGTGGTGCCTTCAAGTGCAATACCAAGCTTCTGTTGGTGAAATAGTTCCAACCACGGGAACGGCCTGTCCACGGGCCCCAGAACATGTTGCATACCACCCGGGCCGTCGTGCTCAAGGCCATTCGTCATGGTGACAATACCGTGGTCCTGAAGGCTTTCACGGAATTACTCGGTGTTCGTTCGTTGGTGGTGCGCGTAGGTAAGAAGGGGGGGGGAGGTCATGCTGCGCTACAACCGCTCAATCGGTTGGAGCTTGTGGTGCACGAGGCGCCCGAGCGGGACCTGCTCGCTGTACGTGAGCTTCGTGTTGCGGAACCATTCGTCCGGATCCCCTTCGATGCGGTGCGTGGTGCCCTGGCCTTGTTCGTGCAAGAGGTGCTGTACCGAAGCTTGCGTGGAGAGGCTGCCGACCCGGCGTTGTTCGCTTTCGTGCAGGAAGCGCTACGGGCCATGGATGAGGTTGAGGACGTGCGGAATTTTCCGCTCATTTTCTTACTGCGGTACAGTGCGGAGCAGGGTTTCCTTCCGGTAGCACCGCAGCCAGGAGAGGATCACTTCGACCTCGTAGAAGGCGAGTTCGTGAGCGGTGCCGTACGTCATGGTCATACGATGGGTGCGCCGCTCTCCGGTGCGCTGGCCTCATTGCTGCCCATCGGCTTCGACCAGATGCATCAAGTGACGATCGCTCCGGCCTTACGCCGCGATCTGCTGGATCACCTGCTGCTCTACTTCCGCATACACATGGAAGGGTTGGGCGAGTTGCGGTCACCGGCCGTGTTGCACCAGGTGCTCGGGTAGGTGGTGCTACCTTGCAGCCCTGCGTACCCGATGTTCCGATCCTTGCGTTTCATACCGTTCTTGATCGTGCTGGGTGACGCAACTGTCTTCTCGCAGATGAATACTACCGCACCCGCTCCGCCCCGGGCGGCAAAGAAGCCGTTCGAGATCACTGTACATGGCCACACCCGCGTGGATGAATATCATTGGATGCGGCTCAGCGAGGAGCAGCGGAACGCCACGGATCCGGATGCCCACACCCGGGAGGTGGTGGCCCACCTCGAAGCAGAGAACGCCTATTGTGCGGCTGAACTGGCGCCTGTGAAGCAACTTCGGGAGGAGTTGTTCAAGGAGCTGCGGTCACGGATCAAGGAGACGGACATGAGTGTTCCGTATCGGGAGAACGGCTACTGGTACCATTCACGCTTCGAGGAGGGGAAGGAGTATGCCGTACAGGTTCGACGCAAGGATGAGGTCGGTGCGCAGGAGCAGGATTTCCTCGACGAGAATGAACTTGCCGCAGGGAGCAGCTATTACGACCTCGGCGATTTCGAGATCAGCCCCGGGAACAACCTGGTCTGTTATAGCGAGGATCGTGTTGGGCGGCGTCAGTATGAGTTGCGGTTCCGCGATCTGAACAGTGGTAGGGATCTGCCCGATGTGATCACGAACACCGGCGGTGGGTGTGCCTGGGCGGATGAGAACACGGTGTTCTATCCCCGAAAGGATGAAACCCTGCGGACCTATCGGATCTATCGTCACGAGCTGGGGACCCCTGAGGAGCAGGACGTGTTGGTGTATGAGGAAAGGGATCCTGCGTTCAGTTGTGATGTTTACCGCAGCCGCAGTGAGCGGTATGTGATGATCACGACGGAGAGCACCACGAGCAGTGAGCACCTGATGTTGTCCGTGGATGATCCGAAGGGAACGTTCAAACGATTCCTGCCGCGGGAAGAGGATCATGAACACACCGTGATCCATGTGCCCAGTACGCCTGGGAAATGGTATATCGTGACGAATTGGAAAGCGCTCAATTTCCGACTGATGGAGTGTGCGGAAGGGGATACGGGGAACAAGCGGAAATGGAAGGAGGTGGTGCCCCATCGGAGCGATGTTCTCCTGGAGGATGTGGATACCTTCCGAGACCATTTGGTGCTTTCGGAGCGGCGCGATGGGCTGACCCATCTGGTGGTTCGCCGGTTGAGCGATGGTCATGTGCATGAGATCCGGTTCAACGATCCGGCATACGTGTGCTATACCGGTGTGAATCCGGAGTGGGATACGGATAAGCTGCGCTATGGCTATACCTCGCTGACCACCCCCAGCAGTGTGTTCGAGCATGATCTGAATGGGGCTACGGACATCCTATTGAAACAGCAGGAGGTGGTGGGCCGCTTCGATGCGAAGGACTACGTGAGCGAGCGGGTATGGGTGCCGGCGCGGGACGGAGAGCGAGTGCCCGTTTCCATCGTGTATCGCAAGGGAAAGGTGCTTACGGGCACCTCGCCGTTGCTGCTGTACGGCTATGGCAGCTATGGAGTAACGGTGGATCCCACGTTCAGTAGTTCCCGTTTGTCGTTACTTGATCGAGGGTTCGTGTTCGCGATCGCCCATATACGAGGGGGTGAGGACCTCGGCCGCGATTGGTACGAGACCGGTAAGATGGAGCATAAGATGAACACCTTCACGGACTTCATCGATTGTGCGGAGTGGCTGGTGAAGAACGGGTACGCGGATCCGGGACGGTTGTATGCGTGGGGGGGTAGTGCAGGAGGATTGCTGATGGGCGCTGTGGTGAACATGCGGCCGGAACTGTGGAACGGAGTCATCGCCGATGTGCCATTCGTAGACGTGGTGACCACGATGTTGGATGAGAGCATTCCGCTCACCACCGGTGAATACGAGGAGTGGGGTGATCCGAAGGAACGTGAGGCGTACGACCGCATGCTGGCCTATTCGCCGTATGACAATGTGCGTGATCGGGTGTACCCGGCTATGCTTGTTGGTACGGGCTTCCACGATAGCCAGGTGCAGTATTGGGAGCCCGCCAAGTGGGTGCTGCGCTTACGCGAGCATCAACAGGGCAATGCGCCGATCCTGATGCATGTGAACATGGAAGCTGGACATGGAGGTGCCAGCGGACGATTCGAGATGTTGAAGGATGTGGCTCGGAACTACGCCTTTCTTCTCTGGCGTGCCGGATCATTGAAGTGAACGATCCGGGCGATCAGCTCGCGAGGCTTTCCACGTTGATGATCTCCTCGGGTCGCATGTCGATGACATGGACGGGACCGTCGGGGGTTGTTCTTAGGCGCTCGTAGTCTCGGATACTGGCAAAGAACAACCGGTGTTCGGCCATGGTCCCTGAGCCATTTTGTGTTTCCACCTCCCAGATCACGCCGAACACTTCCTTGCCATTGCGCAGTTTGAACCGGCAATGTTTGTGTGCGAAGGGTCTAATGTGCGTGAGTTCCATGGCACCGATCGACGGCCAAGCCGTCAAAGCCTGAGATGCAAATTAGAAGCTCCAGGCGCTCACCGCACCATGTACTTTTCAACACTTGTCCACGGTAAGAACAAGCCGTTGAGATCCAGGAATAAAGACGATGAAGTACCGGTTGGCCTGGTCGATGAACAAGGTGGCTCAACCTTCCTGGACCGCCACTTTGATCTTGCGACCGGGCTTCAGGCCATCCTTTTCCAATTCGGTGTTCATGCGGCGCAGGTCATCAACGGTGGTTCCGGGGTGACGTTCGGCGATGTTCCACAGCGTGTCTCCTGGCTGGACCTCGTAATAGATGTACTGTTGTGCGGTGTTCTGCGTCGGCTCGGTGGTGGCGCGCGCTGCCACGGTGGTGGTGGTGTGTCCCACCTTCAACTTTTGGCCTGCATGGATCGTGGTGCCGCGCAAGTTGTTCAGCCGCTTAAGCTCTGTTACGCTCAGGCGATACTTGTTGGCGATGACACCGAGCGACTCTCCGCGCCGGACCGTGTGGTAGCGAGGTGCCGGCGGGGTGGGGGGGGGGGGGTCTGGGACGGGGCGGGGGAGGGGGGGCGTGGTGCGGAAGAAGGCATATTTAAGGCTGTCCTCGTTGGAAACGAAAACGCCGGCCGTACGCTTGGGGAGGTAGAGGGTCACAGGTTGGTCAACATCGGGAACCACGCCCAGTTTGAAGGTGGGGTTGAGGTCGAGCAATTCCTTCTCGTTGCTGCCGGTCATGCGGGCCACACCGGCGAGGTCCAGGGGGTAACAGACCTGCACGGTATCCATCTGGTGCCCACAGAACATCGGGGTTGCTGGGTACAGATTGTGGTCGGCCGCATGGGCGAACACGTAGTTCACCGCGATGAAGGCGGGCACGTAGCCCCGTGTTTCGCGCGGAAGGTGGTCGTAGATCTTCCAATAGTCCTTTGCGCCACCGCTGCGGCGGATGGCTTTGTTCACATTGCCCGGTCCGCAGTTGTACGCGGCAAGCGCCATCTCCCAATTGCCATAGAGTCCGTAGAGGTATTTCAGGTACTTGCATGCCGCTTCGGTGCTCTTGTACACGTCGTGGCGCTCGTCGACATAGCTGGTGGCGTTGAGGCCGAACATCTTGCCGGTGGGCAGCATGAATTGCCAAAGTCCTACGGCACCAGCGCGCGAACGGGCCGATGGGTTGAGGGCGCTCTCTACCACGGCGAGGTACTTCAGCTCCAGGGGCATGCCGTGCTTGTCGAGGTATTCCTCGAAAACAGGGAAGTAGAGGTCAGCGAGGCCCAGCATGCGCGAGGTCATCTCCCGTTTACGCACGGCATAGAGGTCGATGAACGATCGTACGGTCGCGTTATAGGTCAGGTTGAACGGGGTGTGCCCGTCCAGTGCATGAAGTCTGTTGCTGTACGCATCTTCGGACCATACCGGAATGAAGGCTGGAGGGTAGCCGTGGACGTTGAGCTTCGCGGTATCGGCGTGAAGTGGAGAGTTCTTCACCCAAGGCATGGCCGCAAGTTCGTCCAGGCGCAGGGCCACCGGATCGTCCGAAAGAACCGGGATGGCTGCGTTGGATGGCGCGTCTGAGGGCTGCGCGTACAAGGCCAGCGTTGCCAACGAGAGTGTTGCCAGCAAGAGCGTGCGTGGAGAGGCGAACATGGGGTCCAAGGTACTTGTAATACGTTGGAACAACGGCAATTGTTATGTCCACAGGGTGTTGTGGAATGGTGCCTTTCTCCTGCTCGCGGAGGCTGGCTGCAATGGAGCATGAGGGCCGCGAACACGAAGTCGAGGTCTGCGGTGTTGCCGAATGGGAGCATCCAGTTGAGCCAGTTGTTGGGCTTGGCGTCTAGTGTGATGCGCGACAACTACCGTGGCCGTATCGCACGGAATGCGTGCGATACCCCAGTTGGGAATTCGGGGTCACGGAGTCATGCGAACGGCACCGTCGTGTCCTAGGCACCGCCGATCATGGCGAATGCGGCGTTTCGAGCATGGTGGTCAAAACGGATGGTGCCTCCTTCACATCAATGGCCTCCGGAGTGGACAAGCACCCTGGAAAAGCACCCCTGGCAAAGGTATCGGCGGAATGAGGGGGGCGCAAGAGTTGGGGTGTTAACGATCGGGGTAGTTATGAACGGAGTTATCCACGGGGAAAAACATGACCGTTTTCGGAAAAGTGGGATGTATTCGGAAAAATGAAGGCTGCAGGGGTGGTGCTGGGATCGCGTCGGAGTAATGTTGGGTCGCGCGGATGTGAAATAACATACTGAGTATCAGTGTTATGTGGTGGTTGTGCGTGCGACCAGCCCTCTGCGGCGTCTGTTTTGGGCCGCGATCCGGATCGCTGGCGCAATGCGGATCGACCGCGGAGGACGCAGCGAGGTGCAGCGGAAGACCGGGCCCTGATACGTTCTGCAAGGTGTTGCGCCTCTCCGTGCCTGGCGGTCAACCATCTATGGATCGCTGGAAGGCGATCATCCCAAAGCTGTATGAAAGGAGATCCGGTGGGCCCGTCCGTGAGGTGGTGGGCTGAGGACCGTGAACTATGCCCCGAACAAATGCTTCGACGCGGCCATCAGGCGGGCTTCATCGAACGGCTTGGCAGTGAGTTGTACGCCGAAGGGAAGGCCGTTGCTGTGCTTGCCTGTGGGTAGGCTGATGGCGGGGGTGCCTGCGAGGTTGGCCTGTACGGTGAAGATGTCCTGGAGGTACATGGACACCGGATCGGTGATCGCACCATGTCCGAACGCGGTGGAGGGGCAGGTGGGGCTGAGGATCAGGTCGTGGTCCGCGAAGGTGGCGAGGGTGTGGTCGCGGATGATGCGGCGCACGCGCTGGGCTTGGGCGTAGTAGGCATCGTAGTACCCGGCGCTGAGGACGAAGGTGCCAAGCAGGATGCGGCGCTTCACCTCAGGGCCGAAGCCTTCGGTGCGGCTGAGTCGGTAGGTCTCGTCCACGCCATGGGCCTTGGTGCTGCGGTGGCCGTAGCGGATGCCATCGAAGCGGGCGAGGTTGCTGCTGGCCTCGGCGGTGGCGAGGATGTAGTAGGTGGGCACCTGGTGGTCCAGCAGCGGCACGGAGATCGGCTCCACGGTGTGGCCTTCGGTCTTCAGACGATCGATGTGGGCATGGAGGTGTGCCACCACTTCGGGGTCCATGCCGGCACGTTCGAGCCCTTCGCGGTAGTAGGCGATGCGCAGTTTGCCCGGATGCTCCAAGGTCACGGGCTCCATGGGCCTGCGGCTGGTGGTGCTGTCCTTGGGGTCGTGTCCGGCCATCACCTGGTACACGGCAGCGGCATCTTCCACGGTGTGGGCGAAGGGGCCGATCTGGTCGAAGCTGCTGGCGAATGCGATGAGGCCATATCGGCTCACGCGGCCGTAGGTGGGTTTAAGCCCGACGGTGCCGGTGAACGAGGCGGGCTGGCGAATGCTGCCGCCGGTATCGCTGCCGAGGGCCACGTGGGCGATGTTGGCGGCCACTGAAGCGGCGGCCCCCCCGCTGGAACCGCCGGGTACCTTGGTGTTGTCCAGCGGGTTCAGCACGTTGCCGTAGGCGCTGTTCTCGTTGCTGCTGCCCATGGCGAACTCGTCGCAGTTGGTGCGGCCGATGATCACGACGTCCGCCGCGAGCAGGCGCTCCACCACGGTTGCGCTGTACAGGCTGGTGAAGCCTTCCAGGATCCGTGAGGAGGCGCTGACCTTGTGGCCCTTGTAGCAGATGTTGTCCTTGATGCTGAGTACCAGCCCGGCGAGCGGCCCGGCCTCGCCGGCCCTCAAGCGGGCTTCGACACGCTCGGCCTGCTCAAGCGCGCTCTCGTTGAAGAGCTCCAGGAAGGCGTTGAGGTGCTGCTGCGCATGAGCACTGCTCAGCGCCTGCTCAACGGCCTTAACAACCTCGGAACGGCTCATGGCCGAGCGGGCCTCGGAAAAGGTCTTGTGCGAATTCACGCTACGGCGACAACTACTTGGTCTCGTCCTTCTTTTCGTTGTTCGGTGCGCCGTCCTTGGCGTTCTTGAACTCGCGCATGCCTTCGCCCAGGCCTTTCATGAGTTCGGGGATCTTCTTTCCGCCGAAAAGCAGCAGGACCACCACGACGATCAGAACGACCTGCCAAGGGCCGATCACGCCAAGGAGAATGGAAAGCGCAGGGGAGGACATTTGCGTGGGAATTGTGGGGTCAAAGGTAGAGCGGTTCAGTCCCGGAACAACCACGGCCCGGGATCGACCTTGATGAGGCCGTCCGCGGAGATCTTCCACAGTTCCACATGGGCCACCGAGCCATTGTCGTCGGTGAGCACGGTGCCCAGGGTCTGTTTGGTGTCCACCTTCTGGCCTTTGGCCACGGTCACCTCACGAAGGTTGCTGTACACCGTACGGTAGATGCCATGGCTCACGATCACCGCCTTGCCCGCGCCGGGGATCACGATCACGCTACTCACTTCGCCCCGGAACAGGGCGCGTACGGAGGCGTTCTTCTCCGTGGTGATGTCGATGCCGTTGTTCTCGATCACGATACCGGGCAGCACGGGGTGTGGCTGCTTGCCGAAACGGCTGGTGATCACACCCTTCTCCACCGGCCATGGCAGTTTGCCCTTGTTCTTCTCGAAATCGGCGTTGAGCACCTTGGCCTCTGGGGTTAGGCTGATGTCCAGCTTGGCGGACGTGCCGGGCTTCGCGCCGGGTTTCGGCTTGGGCTTGATCTCCGCCTCGATGGCTTTGCGAATGGCGGCATCGAGCTCGCGCCGCTGGTTCTGTTGTTTCTTCTGTGTCTCGCGCAATCGGCCCTCCTCCTTCTTCAGGTTGGCGAGCGCGTTCTGCTGGCCACTGCGGTCGTGGTCCAACCGCATGCGCTGGGCCTGTTGCTCACCCATGAGTTTGGCCTTCTCCTCCCGTTGATCCTGAAGTCCTGCGAGTCGCTGGTCGATGGTGGAACGGGTCTCTTCGATCAATGCGGCCTGTCGTTTCCGTTGTTCCGCGATCTGGGCTAGGTATCGCGAGCGACGGTAGGCTTGTTGGAAGCTGCTGGCCGCGAAGAGGTAGCTCATACGGTCGTACGCACTACGGTTGCGGTAGGCGAATTGGAGCATACGTGCGTACTCCTCCTTCAGCTTCACCATGTCCTTTTCCAAGGATGCCACCATCTCGATGTCCTCACCGATGCGCTGGTCCACCACGCGCAGCTCACCCCCCATGGCGTTGATGAGTTGTTCGCGGCTCTGGATCTGGCTTTCGAGCAATTGAAGCTGTTCTTGCGTGACGCGCTGCTCCTTCTTCGCCTGTTCGATCAACGCCGTGGTGGTCTTGATCTGTTTGTCCAGTGCGGCGCGTTTCTTTTCCAGTTCGTTCTTGGTCTGTGCGGCCAGGCCACAGGTGAGCATGAGCGCGAACAGCACCACGGCGGAACGGCGGATCATGGACCGGCCGGGGGCCAGGATCCGGGCAATGTCCAAGTGGAACCTCGGCGCCTGCGTGCCTCTGAAGGAGTCGGTGATGCGAGGCAGTTGGTTCATGGCATCGGTGTGAACTTCTCGGGAATGCGGAAGTTCATCTGTAGCGGTCCGGTCACCTCCACGCGTGACATCTCCAGCATGCCGGAGGCTATGCGTGTGGGGTCGCTCAGGGTGATATGGATGCGCGTGGGTAAATGGTGGATCGCGACACCACCGCGTTGTTCATAACGGATATCGGCGGTCTGGTCGCGTGTGAGGTCGGTGATCTGAACACGGGAAACGCGGAAGCTATCGGGGTCCATCCAGTAGCGGAGGACAACGGCTTCCTTTTCTTCTGCTTTTCGCAAGGTCCGTTCGAGCCGCTTCTCCTTCATGTCGCGGTCGTGGACCAGGGTGTCGCCGGGGCTGATATCCTCCGCGGCACGGATGAAGCGCCGTTTTTCCTTGCTGGTGAGCACGTACATCCCATCCTCCCGATCGCTGCGGTATTTCAATGTGGGGTCCAGGCCGATCGGCCTTCCAAGTAGGGCCTGTTGGAATAGGTTCAGGCTGGGCTGCAGGCCGAACTTCGCCTTGGCCGCTGTGGTGTCGCCGATGAAGTACTGATCGTGCAGTTTGTCAAGCAGTTTGAAGCTGTCCGGTGTAAGCATGATGCGAGCCACCTCGATGCCAAGAGCGGGCACCAGGCTGATCCATGCGGCGCTGTCGTTCACGGAGCGGATCTGTGCCTTGAAGCTCTTGTGGTCGTCGGGCAGGGTGATCTCCACGCTGGCTTTGGCGGAATAGTACCGGAACGTATCCGCATGTGCGACCCGTAGGCGCTCGAGGAGCTTATCCGCGGAGCGTGGCGGAAGCTCGGGTTTGATGAGTGGGATGGGCTTGCTGGACTTGCATCCAGCGGCGAAGAGCAGCGCGAGCAGCGCCATCACTTTGCACATAGCGTTCATTCCAAGCGCTGGCCTTCGTTGATCTTGCGGTCGATCATCTTGCTGGCGCCACCGATGGTACTGGCTTTCCGCCATTGCTCCAAGGCACCGGCTTTGTCGTCCAGTTCGAAGAGGATGTCTCCATAATGTTCCACAACCACTCCATCCGCATCGCCAGCGGCGATGGCCTTCTCGATCCAGGTGCGTGCGTCACTATAACGGCCAAGGCGGAAGAGGATCCACGCATAGGTGTCCATGTACGTGGCGGAGCTCGGTTCCAGCTCGAGGGATCGCTTGCTCATACGCTCGGCCTTTTCCAGTTGGGTGTTGCGAACGCTGAGGTAGTAGGCGTAGTTGTTCAGGGTACCCGAGTTGTCGGGCTCCAGGGCCAATGCCTTGTCGTAGGCTTTGTCGGAGTCGGCGTGCCGTTCGGCTTCGTGGTAGGCATCGCCCAGGCTGCTCCAGAACTGGGCCAGCAGGGGAGGGTTGTCCACCACCACATCGCGACCGGTGATCAAGGCTTCGATGGCTTTGTCGTGCTCTTTCAACTGGGATAGCGCGATACCATTGTACAGGTACGGCTCCGGGACGGTGGGGAAGATGCTCGCGGCTTCTTCGGCATCCTTGTGCAGCGCTTCGTAGTCCCGTAGTTGCAGGTCGAGTTGCAGGACCTGCATGTGGATGGGGAATCGCTCCTTTTCCGTCCGTAGTGCTTCGCGGAATTGTTCGCGCGCCTCGGCGAGCTTGCCATCGCGGAGGAGGAAGTCGCCGTGGATGGTGTGTGGCTTGCCGCTTTCGGGATGGGCTTTTTCCAGGGCCTCGATGAGGTTGTACGACCGGCGGATGAGGTCGGGACGATCCTCGGGTTTCTCGCCTTCGCGCTCGGTCATCTCGAAGAAACCGATGAGCACCTGCATCTTGGCGTCGATGTCGAGGTCGGGGTCGAGGAAGGCGCGGCCGAGCTCGTCATAGGCCTCCTCCATCTTCCCGGCGGTGTAGTAGTGTTCGGCCAGGGCGATGCGGAGCATGCTGTTGTCCGGGTCGAGCTCCAGGGTGCGTTGGTATTGTTCCAGCGCCTTGTCGTGCTGGCCTTGCTGGTCGTAGAGTTCTGCGAGCAGGCCCATGTACTGGGGCTGACCGGGGTAGGCTTTGATGGCCCGCTCCACCAACGCTTGCGCCTCCGGTAGACGACCGGCGTGGCTGAGCATGCCGAACTCCTGCATGATCAGTTCCTCACTAAGTCCGAAACGTTGTTCCTGTTCGTTGTACACCTTGATGGCTTCGTCCACCTTACCGCTGTACGCAAGCATGTTGGCGAGGTCGAAGTACACCTCGTAGCGGTCGGGCCATTTCGCCAGCACCTCGCGGTACACAGCGGCGGCCTCGTTGGTCTGCTGGTTCTGTGCGTAGAGGTCGGCGAGCAGGAATCGGTACCAGATGTTCTCCTTGTCGGCAGCGACGGCGCGTTTGGCGTGGTCCACCGCAGCGGGGAAGTTCTGCCCTTGGTGATGGAGTTTCGCCAGCTCGAAGTGCGCCGCACCGTTGGTGGGGTTCAGTTTGAGGCACTGCTGGTAGAGGGCGACGGCCTTGGGGATCTGTCCGCCAAGACGTGCCTGGGTGGCCTCCATGAAGAGGCGCATCACCTGGCTCCGTTCGTCGGGTGCGGCCTCCGGAGGAGTGTTGGTTCCGTGGCCCCCCGCGCCGCCTCGCTTGTCGCTCATCGGCTTGGCCCCACCGCAGGCGGTGATGGCCAGTACGCCCAGGATGAAGGCCCCCCGCACCACACTACGGAGGATATGGTGCGCCAGGGGAACGCGGTTGGCGAGGGCCGTCTTCATCCCAAGGTGCTGTCGTCGCTGATGCTCACGTCGAGGGCCGTGCCCTTCACGCTGGCGCGTTCGCCGATCATGCTGTTGTCCAACACGCAGTCCTGTACACGCGTATGGCCGCGCAGGATCGAATTGCGCACCACGCTGCCACTGATCGTTGCACCGGCCTCGATACTCACGTTCGGTCCCACGATACTGTTGGTGATGGTGACGTTCTCGCCGATGAAGCACGGCTCGATCACCACGCTGTTCTCCTTCTTCACGGAACCGGCCACGAGGTCCTTCGCGCCTTTCAGGAAGCCGAGCACCTTGGTGTTGGTGTCCACCATGGCGTTCTTGTTGCCGCAGTCCATCCACACATCCACGCTGCCGGCCTTGAAGCGCGCGCCCTTCTGCTTCATGTTCTCCATGGCATTGGTCAGCTGGTACTCGCCCTTGTCCTTGATGTCGTTATCGATCAAGTACTGCATCTCTTTGCGCAGGTATTCGCCGTCGGCGAAGTAGTAGATGCCGATGATGGCGAGGTCGCTCACGAAGGTCTGCGGCTTCTCCACGAACTCGGTGATGATGCCGTGGGCGTCGAGCTTCACCACACCGAAGGGCTTGGGGTCGTCCACCTTGTTCACCCAGATCACGCCGTCGCAGTCCTTGTCCAGTTTCAGCTGGGCGCGAAAGAGGGTATCGGCGAAGGCCACGATCACGCGGCCGTTGAGCGCGCTTTGGGCGCAGAGGATGGCGTGTGCGGTGCCGAGGGCTTCCTTCTGGTAGTGGATGGTGCCTTTGCTGCCGATGGCGGTAGCGATGCCGACCAGCTCGTCCTCCACCTTCTTGCCGAAGCTGGGGTGGACGATGAAGGCGACCTCTTCCACGGCTTCACCGGCCACGGCGGCCAGGTCCTCCACGAGGCGTTGTACGATGGGCTTGCCGGCGATGGGCAGCAGGGGCTTGGCGGTGGTGTGGGTGTGTGGGCGCATGCGCTTGCCCATGCCCGCCATAGGGACGATGATCTTCATTCGAGGTTCTGGTGCGACACGAAGTGAATGAATGGAACGCAGATGACACGGATCCGGCTGATTGACGCGGGTGGTGCAGCTCCTTCGTTCTCTTGGTGTGCGATTCTCTTATTGTTAGAAGCTGTCGAGGGTTAGTTGGTGCCGGTGTGTCCGAAACCTCCCGCTCCTCGTTCTGTGTGGCGAAGGTCCGCACTTTCCGTGAAAGTAACCCTTAGGTAGCGGGCAATGACCAGTTGGGCAACCCGTTCCCCATCCTTCACCTCGAAGGTTTCTTGCCCGTGGTTGATGAGGAGCACGCCCACCTCCCCGCGGTAATCGGCGTCGATGGTGCCGGGGCTGTTGAGCACCGTGATGCCGTGTTTGAAGGCCAGTCCGCTTCGGGGGCGCACCTGGGCCTCGGTGCCTTCGGGCAGCTCCAGGAAGAGGCCGGTGGGGATGAGGGCTCGTTGGCCGGGCTCCAGGATGATGGACTTGTCGAGGTTGGCGCGGAGGTCCATGCCGGCGCTGTGGGCGGTGGCGTAGGCGGGGAGCGGGTGGTGGCTCCTATTGGTGATGCGGACGGGTAGGCTATCCGAGGCGGTCGAGGTCATGGGGCAAAGGTCGAAGTTGGGCACCCGGTTGGTTGCGCGTTGAAAGGGCAGTTGCCAACACCCGATACATCGACAATTACGGCCGTTCGCGTAAGGTTGACTGGTTGAGGCAACGATCACGAGGTGAACCTTCGTCTAGGTGAGGTGTACGCCCATTTGGAATGATAAGGATCCGGCCATTCTTCGTTGGAGTTGGTGTGCTGCTTCTTTGGGCGGTTACAGAGAATGCCGTAGGGCAAACGGTGAAGACCAGACCTCGGCCAAAGTCTGCTGAGGTCTTGCTATTCGCGAACCCTGAAGTTGCACCTATGAGAGCGGTAGAAGCAGAGTACGATAGTGCCTCTGGTAAATGGGTCGAATTGGACAGTGCTACATCAGTGTTGCGACAGCGAGAGCGCTGGGTAGAACAGGCCAAGCGGATCTTCGGTGCGGAGTGGCCTTGGGTGGAAGAGCCCATCCACATGCTCGACAGCCCTTTCGAAGAGGAAGCGTTCGGCTTACAGCGCGAAGGGAAGATGCGTGAGGCGGAGAAGATCGTGCGAAAGGCGCTGCGTGAAGTTCCGGAGAATGCCGAGGTGGCCTGTTCGCTGGCCGATCTGTATGCAACGCAGATGCGAGCAGACACTTCAGCCTATGCTGCGCGCAAGTGGTTCCGCAAGGCCGAAGCCGCGTACCTGGCCGCGTTGCGGTTGGACCGCAGCTCACATCGGATCAACTTCAATTTGAGTGTATTGTATCGTGCGTATTGGGCCAAGGGGCATGAGCTGCGTGTAGGTGGCGCCAGGACCACACCGGGCTTCGCAGGCTCGACAGCGTGGTGGAAAGCGCGTGTGCCACTGGAGCGCGCCTACTTGATCGACCCGACACATGAGCCCACCGCCTATCTGCTGGACCGGTGGTATGACAATCTGGGACTGGATACTGCTGGTAAGGAAGAAGCCAAGAGCGGCGTGCGAAAGCGCCTTCGGAGACTTCGAGAGCTACCGTGAAGGACTACTTGCTGGCGAGCCGCAGAGCATCACCTTCTCTCCTCCAGGCAATGGCAACGAAAAGGAGGAGCGCGATCGATCGAACCGCATACTTGAGCATGCCTTCCAACGCCACCTGCTCACACCCCCACCACAGCACCACCGCACCCGACATGTACAGCAGGATCCGTGTCACATCGTACGGAATGGGGTAGTGCTGTTGCCCCCACACGTAACTGATCACCGCCATGCTGGCATAACAGATCAGCGTTGTCCATGCCGCGCCCATGTAGCCGAGCGAGGGGATCAGCGCGAAGAGCAGCGCAATGGTGATGGCCGCGCCGATGAGGCTGATGGTGCTGCCCACGCGTGGTCGGTCGGTGAGTTTGTACCACACGCTCTGGTTGTAGTAGATGCCGAGGAAGACGTTGGCGAGCATGAGGATGGGCACCACCCGCAGGCCCTCGTGGAAAGCCGGGTTGGGGATGAACCACTTGAAGAGGTCGAGGAAGAGCATCACCACGAGGAAGGCGCTCATGCACACCGCCACGAAGATGTTCATGATGCGGGCGAAGGTGGCCGTGCTGTTCTTCTCCTTGGCATGGCTGAAGAAGAAGGGTTCGGCGCCCATGCGGAAGGCTTGGATGAAGAGCGTGATGAGCACGGCGAGTTTGTAGCACGCGCCGTAAATACCCAGTTCGCTGTCTGCGAAGTCATCCGGCAGGAGATACTTGAGGATCACGCGGTCGGCGGTCTCGTTCACCATGCCGGCCAGGCCCGCGATCATCAGCGGTGCCCCAAAGGCGTACAGGGCTCGCAGCAACTGCGGCTCCCGTGCCCGCAACGCGGGGAAGGACGGCAGCAGCACCAGGAGCTTCACCGCGGTGGCCGCCAGGTTGATGGCGAACACGTAGCCCACGCCGAGCGAGGGGTCGTACACCGCATCGATGAGGGCGTTGCTCTGCCCCATGTTGGTCCGCTT
>SSGN01000059.1 GCA_008016945.1 Flavobacteriales bacterium | reverse complement strand
CTCGCTGGTCAGCAAGCCCGACCTGGGCCTCGCGCCGTATGCACCGATCATTCCACCGACCGTCGACGAGGGCCCGCACGTCGTGCGCCCGGTGGTCGGCGCGTACCACCACGCGCCCGATGTGCGGGACCTCGTCACCGGTCGGTGGAATGATCCGTGCATACGCCACAAGGCCCATGTCGGGCTTGCTGCCCAGCAAGTGAAGGGCGTCGAGGTCCAGGTCATCCACGTCGGGGTAGGGGCATCGCTGTTCTACGATGAACACGTTGGACCGCAGTGCGAACACCGCATGGATGTCCGCCGGGCGGAGCGCGTGGAACGGGGCCAAGGTCCACTCCATGGCCATCAGGTCACCGGTTGCGAACCACCGTCCATCAAGTACCAGATCAGCCCGGTCACCGGCGTTCCATCCATGGAACGGATCACGTCGAGATAGGTGCGGAGTTGTTGTGCATGTGTGCTGGCGCGTTGGCCGGTCTTGATCTCGAGCACATGTGTGCCATGGCTGTCGCGGAGCACCCGGTCGGGGCGAAGGCCATGTCCATCGGCGGTGATGATCGCGGCTTCGGACCGTACATCCGCGCCTGGGGCGAACCATTTGAACAGGGGCTCCGCACCGATCATCGCTGCAAGTCGCGGTTCCAGTGCTTGGGCTTCTTCAGTGTCCAGAGCACCGCGTGCCACGGCATTGGCCAGTGCGGCGGGCAGGTCGGCGGCAGTGGTGGTGGCGGCTATGATGGCATGCAGCGTGGTGCCACGATCGCGCTCGGCCCGTGCGTCCCGTGCGTCCTTGCCTTCGGTGCGTATGCTCCAAGGCACTCCGATCTCGGGCGTGGCCACATCGCGCAGGAGCCAGGCCTGGTCCGGCTCCTTGACCTCGCCCTGGGCAGCGGGCTCCATGGCGGTGAAGGTCAGGTCGGGTCTGGCGTCCACGAAGGCGGTCAGCGCTTTGGTGACGGTGTCGGTGGCGTGGGGTACGAAGACATGCAGTTGCTTACTGGCCCGTGTGAAGGCCACGTACAGGAGGTTGAGGGCGTCCAGTTCGCGGAGGCTGTGTTCCTCTGTCAGTTCGGCCATGCCGAGTTCGCGGAGCACCGTGCTTTCCCGCACCAACGCCTGTTCCAGTTCGGGAACGGCATCGCCGGGCGCCATCCACAGCAGCTCGCTGTGTACGCGAGAAGATACCATGCGCGCATCTGGCACGATCACCACGGGGAATTCCAGGCCCTTGGACTTGTGAACGGTCATCACCTGTATGGCATTCGTTCCGTCCGCAGCAGCATTGCTCCGGTCACCACCTGTCCGGTCCCAGTGTTCGAGGAAGCCGATGATGTCCTGTGTGTTGGCCGTGCTCCAGGCGTGCGTTTCGTCCAGGAAGGTGAGGAGCGTGCTGTCCTCTCCGGGACACAAGCCGAAGCCACGGGCCAGCCCGTCCACGAAGGCCGTCAGCGAGGTCTTCAGCGTGGTGGCGCGGTGTTCGGTAAGGAGGGCCTTCAGCGCTCGGGTGGCCTCTGGCCTCCCCTTGGAGCCAAGGGGGATCGACCAGCCGATGGGTGTGTTCGCATCGGTGGTGTTCGAAAGGATGGCATGCCATTGAAGGGCCCGTGCGGCACTGATGTCATCACCTTGTACCAGATGCCGAAGGCATTCCACGAGTAATTGTACGGCGGGATCGGCGGCCAGCTGAAGTCCATCGGGTGACAGGACCGGGAAGCCATGTTCAAGAAGGTGTTCGGCGATGAGGCGACCCGTGCGTTTGGATCGCACCAACACGGCCACATCGCCGGGTGCGTATCCGTTCGCCAGTGCTTCCTTTAGCGTGGATAACGCATGGTGTGCGATGGCGTTCTGCAGTTCCGCTCCGGAGTTCTTCTCCTTGTCCAGGGTGATGCGTACGGTGCCCAGGTCGTTCCGCCAATGCTGCTGTTCCTGGGCGTGGTACACCTTCTGCAAGGCCGGTGAAAGCACGCTTGGGAGTTCGTTGAAGAGCGCGTTGTTGAACGCGATCACACGTTGTGCGGAGCGTCGGTTGTGTGCGAGCGGTTCGCCTTCCACATAGGTGCGTCGCAGGGTCGCTTCGCGTTGCACCTGGGCGTCGTCGGTCCGGTCCAGTCCGAAGAGTGATGGAAGCTCCACGAAGAGGCGTACTTCGCCGTTGCGCCAGCGGTAGATGGCTTGCTTCCCATCGCCAACGAGCAACACACTGCCTCCGGTGGACAGGGCGTTCTCGAGGAGCGGGAGCAAGGCGTTCCATTGGAGCAGGGAGGTGTCCTGGAACTCGTCGATCAGGAAATGGCGGTAGCGTTCACCGAGGCGCTCATAGATGAAGGGGACCGGTTCGTTCTTCACCACCTCGGCCACACGGCGGGTGAGGTCGCTGAAGAAGGCCACGCCATCCTCGTTCTTCAGTTCTTCCAACGTGGTGTCGAGGCTGTGCAGGGCGTATGTGGGGAGCAGTTCACGAGCCACTGAACGTTGGACCTGGTATGTTCTCAGCCCCTCTTCGCACAGGCTTTCCGATGCGTTGAAGAGCGCGGTGGCACGCGCAGCCAAGCCCTGCAGTACAGCGATGGTGTCTGCGGTGGCCTTGGCGGAGTTCCATTTCCCCTTTTCGATGGGGGCGCGGGTATGGGGACCTGCGGATGGCCATTCGCCGGAGAAGTCCGCCAGCTTTCGGAAGTACCCGACGATGGCACCACTGTAGGCGATGTCCTCCTTGCGGATGCCAGCACGTTCGAAGAGGTCCACGGCATCCCGTCCGATGGCCCGTGCTTTGTCGCGGAACTCCTTGGTCTCCTTGTTCAGGCGCTCCATCAACGCGGTCATGTCCTGTAGGGACCACTCGCGCAGTTCCATCAATGGACCGATGGACCGTTCATTGAGCAGTTCCCGGCTCAGGTCCATCAGCGGCTTGGTGGGGTCCCATGGGCGTTCTTCGAGCAGGAGTTGGGAACAGGCCTGGGTCAGGAGCTCGGTGATGTGCGCATCGTCCCCGGCGCGGTCGATCAAGGTGTTCACCGCCTCCTGCCGGTAGTGGTCCTGTTCGGTGGTCATGCGCAGGTCCTGGTCCATGCGCAGGTCCCGCGCAAAGGGCTTCACCACGCGGCGCGTGAAGGCATCGATGGTGCTGATGGCCACATCTTCCCAATGGTGCAGCATGTGGCTGAGCACCACGCTCGCCCGGCGACCGAGCTCTTTGTCGTCGATGCCGGCTTGTTGTTTGAGCTGCTCGGCCACATCGGCCAGGGCACCGTCATAGGCCCCGCTTTTCGCCAGGCCTTCGAGGTAGCCGATCACGCGCCCCTTCATCTCGGCGGCGGCCTTGTTGGTGAAGGTGAGCGCCAGCACGTGGCGGTAGGCCCCGTGGTCGCTGGTGCCTAAGCAATGGGTCAGGTAGTGCTTCACCAGGGCATGGGTCTTGCCTGCACCAGCCGAACTATGAAGTACGCGGAACATCGTAGGAGGGCAAGATAGCTTTGCTATTCCGGTCATGGATCGGGTGATGAACATCACTGCCACCCCCTGCGCAATGCCCTAACTTTGTATGATGCCGGTCAACCCGGAGCCAGTTAAAGCATACGTATGATGTCCACCCTCAGCAGGACCGTCCTCGCGCTCATCCTTCCGCTCGTCCTGGTCACCTGTCGTCCGGACGACACCGTGGAGCCTGATCCTGTACCCACGCCTACCACCGGGAGTTTGAAGCTGATCATCAAACCTACATGGAATGGCGTACCGTTCGCGCTTCACCAGACGTATGAGAACGTGAGCGGCTATCGGGTGAAGGTGGAGATGCTGAAGTTCTATCTGGGTAACGTGCAGCTGGTGAACGGCTCAGGGGCCACCACGGTGAAGGATGTGGAGTTGTTCGATATGCTGCATGGCGGCGATACCGCGGTGTGGAGCGGGTTGCCTACGGGAACATGGTCTGGTCTGGGTATGGGCCTTGGCGTGCCACAAGCGTTGAACGACGTGGATCCGATCAACTACGCCTCGGGCCACCCGCTGAGCCTGTCGCATGGGACGTATTGGAGTTGGGGGTCCGGCTATCGTTTCGTGATGTTCGATGGGAAGTACGATACCACCAGCACGGGTACAGGACCTGTGCTACAGCCCTTCTCCATGCACACCGGCATGAACGTGTGCTATCGTGTGTTCGACCTGCCCCTGGCCTCATCGCTTTCGATCACGGCAGGCGGCACCAGCGAACTGGTGCTGGAGCTCGCGGTGGATCGTTTCTTCCACTCGGCCTCGGACACACTTGACCTTGCCGTGGAGAACGCATCGCATGGCAGTGATCCCGCTCATACGCTGGCGTTGAAGCTCACGGAGAACATCGTGCATAGCTTCATTCCGGAGTGAAGAGGACCTGTGCATACCTGCTGTTGGGCATGGCATTGCTGGCCTGCCGCAAGGATCCAGGCCTAACGGTCGGCGAGCACGATACGCCCTATGTGTGGGCACTGCCCCCCGGAGCTCCGATGCCCGAGGTCCCTTCGGAGTACCCCATGACGCAGGCATCCGTTACGCTCGGCAAGGCCCTCTTCTTCGATGCTCGTCTGTCGCGCGATGGCACGGTGTCCTGTGCGAGTTGCCACCGGCCTGCTCATGCGTTCAGTGATACGCTGTCCGTGAGCGAGGGGGTCGATGGCCGTGTGGGCATGCGCAATGCACCCACCTTGGCGAATGTGGCCTATCACCCGGCCTTGTTCCGCGATGGTGGCGTGCCCACCCTGGAGGCCCAGGTGATCGCGCCGGTCCAGGAACCCACCGAAATGGATCACACGTTGCAAGGTGCTGCGGAGCGCCTGGCCGGTGCGGTGGAGCTTCACCGCTTGAGCCAGCTGGCCTATGGTCGGGCGTTGGATCCATACGTGATCACCCGGTCCATCGCCGCCTACGAGCGCACCTTGATCAGCGGCTGGTCGCGGTTCGATCGGTTCTACTATCAGGGCGATGTCCACGCCTTGACCGAGGAGGAGTTGAGAGGCTGGCAGCTGTTCAGCGGCCCGGTGCTGAACTGCACGGCCTGCCATGGTGGCTTCGACTTGAGCGACCACAGCTACCAGAACATCGGGCAGTACCTGGAGTATACCGATGTGGGTCGTGCCAGGATCAGCCTCGATCCGGACGATGTGGGGAAGTTCAAGGTGCCCACCCTGCGGAATGTGGCGCTCACCGCGCCGTACATGCACGATGGCGCCATGGCCACCCTCGAGGAGGTGGTGGATCATTTCGCATCCGGTGGGCTGCCTCACTTGAACCGAAGCCCGCTGATGTCGAGCTTTACACTTACGGATCAACAGCGTACGGACCTGGTCTCCTTCCTCCATGCGCTCACCGACGAACGCTCTCTCGACCAATTGCCATGAAGATCGGAACCCATTCGTTGATCGTGCTGTCCATCATCGTTGTTTCAGTGGGCTGCAAGCGTGATGATGGTCCGCCGCCTGCACCGACACCGGTTCCGCCTACGCCTGCCACACCGGCGTTCGTGCCGGTTCCAGCGAACTTCCCGCCGATGCCCATCCCTGCGGACAATCCGTTCACCGTGGAGGGTATTGCGCTGGGGCGCTTCCTGTTCTACGAGGAGCTGTTGTCCGGGAATAACACCATGTCCTGTGCATCGTGCCATGCGCCAGCGGCAGCCTTCACGGACAATGGGAATCGGGTGAGCACGGGCATCGATGGGTTCCAAGGGACACGTAATTCCATGGCCTTGGCGAACTTGGCATGGGATACCCGGTATTTCTGGGATGGACGCGTGCTCACGCTGGAGGAACAGGTGTTACGCCCCGTGCGTGATCCGATCGAGATGCATGAGACCTGGCCGCAAGCGATGGCCAAGTTGCAAGCCCATGATGCGTATCCGGACCTCTTTCTGGGTGCGTTCGGCACCAGTACGATCGATTCCCTGCTGGTGGCGAAGGCCATCGCACAGTTCATGCGCACCATGATCAGTGGGAACGCTCCGTTCGATAAGTATCAGCGGGGAGAAGGCTTGCTGTCGTTCGAGGCCACCATGGGCCTGACCCTCTGGGATATGGAAGGGGGCTATCCGCCTGCGGTGCCCTTAGGCCAGGGCGGATTCGATTGTTTCCATTGTCACCCGTTCGCGGGAGGGCGTTTCACGGACGGAGCGCTGCACAACAACGGCCTGGATAGCGTGTTCACGGACCTGGGTGCGGGCGGTATCACGGGTTTGGCGCAGGATATGGGCATGTTCAAGACACCGACGTTGCGCAACATAGCACTGACCGCGCCCTACATGCACGATGGACGTTTCGCCACGCTCGAGGAGGTGGTGGAACACTACAACTCAGGAGGGCACGCATCGGCCACCGTTGATCCGAACATGAAGTACACGGCGGGTGGCCTTCAGCTTACCCCGGAGAAGAAGCAATACCTGCTGGCTTTCCTGAACTCGCTGACGGACATGGATTTCGTGAACAACACGGCGTTCAGCGATCCGGGCGAACCATAGGCTCAGGCCGCTTCCGCATCGCTCAGCGCAGGAGGGGTCCACGTGTAGCACTGCATGCGGTCCTCGAACACCGTTGGTTTGAACAGGCTGTGCCCCAACAGCATGCGGGCACATTCCTGCACGCCTTCGGTGATGCTTGGATGGGGGTGGACCAGTTCGGAGAGTTCATGGATGGGTGTTCCCGAGCGGATCATCAGGGCCACGGCTTGGATCGCGCTGGAGGCATGTTCCCCCACCGCGCGCATGCCGAGCACGCGCATTTCCGCATCATTGGTCACAAGTACTTTGAAGAATCCCTGGGTGCGCCGCATGGCGATGGCACGTGCCAGGCATGAATAGTCGATCCGGGCCATGCGGTAGGCGATACCGCGTTTCTGGCAGTCTTGCTCGTTCGATCCCACCCCTGCCACTTCGGGGTCAAGGAACATGATCGTGCTGACATTGTCGTAGCTGAGCGGTTCCGTCTTTTCCGCCCAGATCCGCTCCACGGCATGCCGGCCTTCCATCTCGCCCAGGTTCACCAGCATATTGGTACCCGTGGCATCACCCACCACATGGATGTGAGGTAGGGCGGTGCGTGTGTCGGAAGCATGGATCGAACCTGTTCTGGAGTCCGGCTGGAGTCCCGTTCGTTCCAGCCCGAGGCCCTCGAGGTTCGGTGTGCGACCAACGGAGAGCAAGGCCTTTTCCACGCGAACGGTCTCATGGCGACCATCGGCGTAGGAGAGCTCATAGCGAACAGCTCCCTGCTCCACCGCGATATGTTCGAGTTTCGCCGCCCGATGGATGATCACCCCTTTTCGTTCGAGGTTCCGGGCAACGAGCTCTGAGACATCGGCATCTTCGAAGGGGAGGATGCGGTCGGCACGATCGATCAGGTGTACCTGTGTAGCCCCGAGATTGGAGAAGATGGTGGCGAACTCACAACCGATGACCCCGGCGCCGATGATGACGATGCTGCGTGGGAGTTCCTCGATGCCGAAGATGCCGTCGCTGGTGTAGATGTGCTGTTCATCCACGGGGATCTCGGCGACGGTGCGGGGCCTGCTTCCAGTGGCCACGATGAAGTGGTCGGCCTGGATGTCCGTGCTGTAGCCGGGGCGTTCGATGCGTACCGTATGTGGGCTGAGGAACCGACCGCTGCCGCGTTCATGCCGGAACAGCAAGGGGCCCACCTTGTTGTTGGCGAGCATCTGCATGTGGCAGGCGTAGAGGTATTTGCGTTCGAAGATGGCCTCGTTCATCGCTTTGCCCACTTCTTCCCAGCTCAGGCTGAATGGTTCACGGCCTCGGGTGCGCATGAGCGCGTTGGTACTGGATACACGGTTCGCCACCTCCCAGAGGGTCTTGGATGCGAGTGCGCCATTGAAGATGCCCGTGCCACCGATGCGGTCACGCTCGATCAGAAGGGTGCGTTTCCCCAGGTCGATGGCGCGCATGGCTGCCGCGTATCCGGCGGGTCCGCCACCGATCACACAAAGGTCGAAGTGTTCCATACGGTCGGAATTTTCAACGGAAGCCCGGGTAGGGGGGCATTGCGCCGTTCATACGGCCTTCGGTCCCCAGGGTTGCCGTGGAGGCGCGGTATGAATGGGGGTAACCCGATCACGGGGCGGTCCGTATGAAGGCGTGTGGGATACCCAACGCTCCTGAGGTTCCGCAAGGCGGTGACATCGCTGGTGGCGGCTATCATGGCCTCCGCCGCATGGGGGCAGTGTCCACTCCTGTTCGATTATTATGGAACCCCCTCGGCCACGCCGATGTGGTACAGTTGCTCTGGCACCAATTACGCCCTGCTCATCGCATCGCCACAGGCTGTTGGCAGCTTCACGATCGATTGGGGTGATGGGAGCCCGATCCACACTGGCGCCTCGCTCGTGGCCCCGCAGACGGTGAGCCACGTGTATGCATCGGCCGTGGCCGAGTACACCGTGGTCTTCACCGAGATCGCCACGGGTTGTACGGTCACCGGCACCTTGGTGATGGAGGAGAGCACAAGCGCTTCGATCCAGATCCCGGTGGGTGGGCTGACCCAGGTATGCGCGCCCGAGGCGGTGCTCTTCACCAACAGCAGCACCAATGTCTCGCCCAATACCACCTTCACATGGGACTTCGGCGATGGGTCGCCCTTGCTCACCTTCGACCATACCAACTGGGGGCAGACCATATCGCACACCTACCAGCAGGGTACGGTGAACTGCGAGACCACCGTGCGCCTTACGGCCGAGAACACCTGCAACACGCTCCAGGGCGGCTCCAGCTTCGCCACCTTCAATCCGATCCGGATCTGGGATATCGATGATGCCAGCATCGCGCCGAGCGCAACGCTTCTGTGCTGGCCCGACCGTACGGTGACCTTCGCCAATACCACCGACCGGAACTGTTTCAATCAAGGGAACATCTACCAACGCTACGAGTACTGGAACTTCGGTGACTACTGGGGGGCGGGTCATGATAGCATCATCAATTGGACCCCGTGGCCGCCCACCTTTCCGCGCACGATCCAGTACCCCGGTATCGGTAGTTACCAAGTGATGCTGTTGGACAGCAATTACTGTGGTATCGATACGGCGTATGTGACCATCAATATCGTTCCGCCTCCTTCGGTTTCATTGACCGCCACCCCGGACCCGGTATGTGCCGGCGAAACAGTGTACTTCAATGAGACCACCACGGGTGGTGCGAACTATTTCCAATGGGACTTCGGCACGGGCAGTGGATTCCAATGGACGGGGGCGGGCGATCAGGCCCAGACGTACAATGCCGCAGGTACGTATACCGTGCTGTACGCCGCCAGCATCCAGGGGGCCACCGCGGGCTGTGCCGATACCGCATCGGTGGTGGTGAATGTACTTCCCAGCCCTACAGCGGCATTCGTCGTGGACAACGATGCGGCATGCAACGATCTCACGGTGGCCTTCACCAACCAAAGCGTGAACGGGGTCACCTATCAATGGGATCTCGGCGATGGCACCACCAGTACCGATCAGGATCCACCGCCGCACTACTACGGTGCCCCTGGTGCGTACACCATCACCTTGCGGGTATTGAACGGGCAGGGCTGCGCGGACATCGCCACCAGGGTAGTGCATGTGTATGAACCGCCGCAGGTGCAGATCGGTGCGCAGAACGTGTGCGAGGGTGTGGCGGCGCAGTTCGCGGACCTCACGGTGACCGAGCCTGGGAACCCGATCACCGGCTGGGCTTGGGACTTCGGCGATGGTAACACCTCTGCCGTGCAAGCTCCGGATCACCTGTACGGCACACCGGCGGGGTACGTGGTCTCCCTGGTGGTGACCACACCCTACTGCAGCGGAACGGGGACTTTGCCCGTGGTGGTGGAACCCAGGCCCCAAGCTGCGTTCGTGCCCGATGATGTGCTGGGATGTTCCCCGCACACGGTGAATTTCTCCAACACGAGCGTGGGTGGTGTCAATGCCATTTGGACGTTCGGGGATGGGGGCGCTTCCAACGATCATGCCCCGACCCACACCTACCTCAACCTGGGAACAACGGATACTGTGTACACCGTGCATTTGGTCATGACGTCGGCCTTCGGATGCGCGGATACGACCACCTCGCAGGTCACGGTGGCGCCGGGGGTGCAGGCGATGTTCGCGCACAATGCAACACCGGGCTGTGCGCCCTTGGCCGTGGACTTCACCAATACCAGCACGGGCGCCGATGCCTATGCCTGGGATTTCGGCGATGGCACCACGAGCACGGCCATGTCGCCATCGCACGTGTTCGTGAACACCAGTCTCTTCCTGGCCACCTATCAGGTCCGATTGATCGCGACTTCCAACGCGGGATGTGCCGACACCCTGGTGCAACAGATCATGGCATACCCCACGCCGGATTTCACTTTCGTGGCACAGCCGGACAGTGGATGTAGCCCGCATACAGTGACGTTCCCTGCCGTGGTGGGAGCGGTTGCCTATCAATGGGATTTCGGTGATGGATCCATCGGAAGTGGCCCTTCGCCAGTGCACATTTACTTCAATACGACCGATGCTGACGTGGTGTATCCGATCACCCTCGTCGGGACCAATGCCTTCGGATGTACGGACACCACCTATGATCAGGTGACGGTGTTCCCCTTGCCAACGGCCCAGTTCACGTTGGCCCCGGTCAGCGGTTGCCATCCCTTGGTGGCCACGCTGACGAACATATCCACAGGGGGCGACCACATGCACTGGAACTATGGCGATGGCATCAGTGGCGACACCGCGGCTTTCCAACACACCCATACCTGGTACAACTACGCGGGACCTGGATCCGTGACCTACCCGGTGAACTTGTCGGTGACCACGGACCATGGTTGTGTCGCTACTGCGAGCACGCAGCTGCAGGTGTTCCCGGCGGTGACGGCCGCTTTCGTCTCGGACACTTCAGGTTGTGCGCCGCTGCCGGTCGCGTTCACCAACGTGAGCAGCGGGGCGGGTACGTACACCTGGGACTTCGGTGATGGCCAGTCCTCCACGGCCACGGCGCCAACGCATACGTACATGAACCAAGGCTTGTCCGATGGGTCGTTCGATGTGACCATGGTGGCCACTTCGCCCTACGGCTGTTCCGATACCGCGGTGGCCACGATCCACGTGCATCCACAACCGATCGCCCAGTTCGTCCCGGGTGTGCAGGCAGGATGCCAGCCGTTGACCGTGACGTTCCAGGACCTGAGCCTCGGTGCATCCACCTTGGATTGGGTCTTCGGTGATGGCACCAGTACCAGTGCGGGTCCGGGGAACACGGCGCATACCTATACGAACACCACAGGAGCTCCCGTGGTCATGGATCCGCTGCTCATCGCCACATCGGATCACGGTTGCACGGACACCGCCTCCACACAGATACAGGTCTATCCGGCCATCGAAGCGGCCTTTGTGGTGGATAGCGTCGTTTGCTCGCCCTTCGCTGTGGATCTGGAGAACCTGAGCATCGGTGCAGCGGCCTACCAGTGGGACATGGGCGATGGGACCATCCTTGTTGGGAATGAGCCTGCATACACCTATGTGAACAACACCACGGCGGACATGCTCCGGACGATCACGCTCACCGCAACGTCGGCGTTCGGATGCACCAGCACGGTCTCACACACGGTCATCATCGCACCAGTGCCCTCGGCGGCGTTCCAGGCCACGCCGAACATGCAGCAGTTCCCGGCGGCCGATGTCCTGGTGCTCAACAATAGCTCGCCGGGCACTTGGTCCCATGCGTGGTCGTACGGCGATGGCGAGGTGTCCACAGTGGCTGCACCGGGAACGCACACCTACAGCACCTGGGGTACGTACACCATCACGTTGGTGGTGAGTGGTTCCCATTGTGCGGATACGGCGACCCAGGTGGTCACCATCACCCCGCCACTGCCAACGGCAAGCTTCCTGGGTCAAGGCCGTGGTTGCGCCCCCCTTTCCGTAAGCTTCACGAATACGAGCCTGCAGGGGGTGAGCTACCACTGGAGCTTCGGCGATGGCGGCACCAGTACCGCGGATAACCCCACCTACATCTTCAACGTACCAGGGACCTACACGGTGACCTTGGTGGCCACTGGGATAGGCGGGATGACGAATACGTTCACCAAAGTGGATTCCGTGGTGGTGCATCCGCGTGCCATGGCCTTCTTCACCTTACAGCCGACGGAAGTGGTCGTTCCATCGCAACCGGTGTTCACCTACAACCTGTCCGCCAATGCGACCACCTATACCTGGGATTTCGGTGATGGCAGCACCTCCGCTGAGTTGAACCCGGTGCACTATTACCAGGGGGCAGGGACCTACGACGTGAGCTTGATCGCGAACAATGCATGGAACTGCCCGGATACCTTCCTGATCGAGGAGTTGGTCACGGCCACGGCCGCTGGTGAGATCCAGTTCCCGAACGCGTTCACCCCGAACAGCACGGGGCCGAACGATGGGATCTACGATCCCCGGAGTTTCACGAACGACCATTTCTTCCCCCTGTATCAAGGGGTGGAGGATTACAAGCTGGAGGTCTTCAACCGTTGGGGCGAACTGTTGTTCGTGACCGAGGATGTGAAGGTCGGTTGGGATGGCTACTACCGAGGCCAGCCCGCCAAGCAGGATGTCTATGTCTGGAAAGCCTACGCCAAGTTCAGCGACGGTCGCGAGACCACGATGAAAGGCGATGTCACACTACTCCGTTGAGATCATGAATCGATCCTACACCACTGCCTTCGTGTTGTTCCTGTGCTCTTGTGCCATGGCGCAGAAGGGCTACAAGAAAGTGCACTATCAAATGCTCGATGAGGCTAAGATGTTGCTGGCCTCGGAGGACCATGAGGAAGCTGCGAAGCTTTATAAGCGACTGTTGCCGGTCGATCCACTCTTCACCGAGGTCCAACATGATCTGGGTGTCTGTTATGCCAATATCCCTGGCAAGAAGGATCGGGCTGTGGAGTATTTCGAGCGTGGTGTGGAGGGGGGGTATACCGAATCCTTCTTCGAACTGGCGGTGGCTCGTCATCGCCAGCAGCGTTTCGAAGAGGCGTTGAGCCTTCTTGATCGCTATGTGCAGAAGAGCGGACGAATGGTGGAGGATGCGGAGGTCGAGCGGCGGCGAAGGATGATCCACACAGCGCAAGAGCGTATCGGTGCACCGGTCGAACTGGAGATCCGGAACATGGGTGCCATGGTGAATTCGCCCGCGCATGACTACTGCCCGTTGGTCACTGCGGATGGGAATACGATGTATTTCACCTCACGACGCGAAGGCACCACCGGGAACATGAAGGATCCGTACGGGCAGTGGTTCGAGGATATCTACATGGCCAGACGGATCGACGAAGTGTGGACCAACGCGGTGAACGCAGGGGCTCCGCTGAACACCTTGGTGCATGATGCGACCGTCGGCCTCAGCCCGGACGGTAGCTCGATGATCGTGTACCGCACCCAGCAGAACTTGGTGAGCGGCGACCTGTACGAAGCACGGATGCATGCCAGGAAATGGCAACAGCCCGAGTTGATGACCGCTCGGATCAACTCCGAGCATCATGAACCCAGTGCCAGCATCGCCCCAGGATCCCAGGAGATCTATTTCACCAGCGACAGACCCGGTGGCTTTGGTGGCCGCGACCTGTACCGCATTCGGAGGCTTCCGAGCGGTGAATGGAGCCTGCCGTTGAACCTCGGCCCCACCGTGAATACGCCGTATGATGAGGATGCACCATTCATGCACAGCGACGGGACCACCTTGTTCTTCTCGTCCAATGGCCATGGGACCATGGGGGGGTACGACATCTTCAAGACCGTGCTCACCGATGCCGATATGAACGGCTGGTCGGAACCGGAGAACATGGGTTACCCGCTGAACACGGTGAACGACGACATCTATTTCAGTCTAAGCGAGGATGGTCGGACCGGTTACTTCAGCAGTGAACGATCGGAAGGGATGGGGATGCAGGACATCTACCAGGTCACGTTCCCCAACACTCAGCTGGACCATATGGTCGTGCATGGTGTGGTGGCCGATGCGAGCGATGAGCCCATCAAGGCGCGCATCATACTTACGGACAGCTCGGGAGAAGAGATCGTCGGTATCTACAACTCGAACGAGCGCACAGGCCGTTTCCTGATGATCCTGAAGCCACAGCAGGAGTACCAGATGAGTGTGGAGGCTGCTGGATTCACGGCCCTGTCGAGCGTGGTGAAGGCGGTGGCACAAGATGGTTCGCGGGAGATGAGCCTGGACATCACCATGCAACCGGTACACGATGTCCATGGTTTGACACGGAATGAGAAGTAGGGGCGTAGCATCCGTCTTGCTGGGTTGGGCGTTGTTGTCGCGGGTCGCCGCACAGGACGCTCAGCTCACGCAATTCTATGCGACACCCACCTATGTGAATCCTGCTTTCGCGGGGACAGGACTGCAGACGCGGTTCGGTCTCGTGGCCCGTGATCAATGGCCCGCGATCCCAGGTGCCTTCATGACCGCCAACTTCGCGGTGGACCACAATCTGAGCGGCCTGAACAGTGGTCTTGGACTGATGGTGCACCATGACCGTGCAGGCACCGGAGCATTGCGGTACACCAGCATCACCGGGCAGTACGCCTATGAGTTCCAGTTGAAGCGTAAGGTGTTCCTGCGGCCTGCACTACAGTTGGGTTGGGTGCAGCATGCCGTGGACTATTCCCGGCTTGTGTTCGGTGATCAACTGGCAAGGGGCGGTACGGTGGGTACCTACGAGAACATGGATGGAACGAACGTCGGCTATGCGGATATCGGATCGGGCCTTCTGTTCTTCACGCCCAAGCTCTGGCTGGGTGCTGCACTGCATCACATGAACAGGCCGAACCAATCATTGCTCCTTAACGAGGCACGCGTTCCGATGAAGTTCAGCATGCATGGCGGTTATCGGGTGACCGTACGTACCCCCGTGGTGCGGAAGAGCCCACAAAGCTTCGTCTTCGCCTTCAACTACAAGGCCCAACAGAAGTACGATCAGTTGGATCTCGGCATGTACTTCGAGCGGGAACCGGTGTTCTTCGGCCTGTGGTACCGTGGTCTGCCTTTGTTCAAGCGTTATGCCCCAGGGTATGCGAACAACGATGCGGTGGCCATCCTGGTCGGCACGATCATCGAGGACATGCGGATCGGGTATAGCTATGATGTGACGGTCTCGCGCTTGGCCGCGCATTCCGGCGGTGCCCACGAGCTCACCATTGGATACGAGATCGTATCCAGGCATAGGAAGCGGGCCGCGAGCAAACGGCGGATCGTGCCTTGTGCGAAGTTCTGAGGGGTGCGGTTGGCTGCGGATCACCCGTTGCCGGATCGCACTCAAGACCGCTCGCTCAACTCCAACCAGCGATCGGTCATGCGGTCAAGGTCCTTGATGGCCCGTTCCAATTCGATGGAATGCTCCATCATCTTGTGGTGGTCCGTGCCGCCGGCGGCCATGATGATCAGAAGTTCCTCCTTTCGCGCTTCAAGCAGCGGCATCTCCTTGTCTATTCGCTGCAGCTCCAGCCGTTCCGCATAGGTGAGTTTCTTCTTCGCCCCGGTCGCCGTTGGATCCACGGCTGCCACTGTCGGGTCCGTGGGGCTGTCGCTGGTGGTACGGGATGCGGATGTCTTGGTAGGTCGCGCTCGCTCGGCCTCCTCTTTCTGCTTCTCGCGAAGTTCGGTATACGATCCCACCCATTCCTTGATCTTCCCCTGGCCCTCGAACACCAGTAGTTTGGTACAGAGCTTGTCCATGAAGAAGCGATCGTGGCTCACGATCAACAAGCACACGTCCAGGTCGACCAGGAATTGCTCCAGCGCGTTCAGGGTGGGGATGTCCAGGTCGTTCGTAGGCTCGTCGAGGATGAGGACGTTGGGGTTCTTCATCAATACGGTGCACAGGTGCAGTCGCCGCTTCTCCCCGCCGCTCAACGTGCTCACGTATTGATACTGTTTCTCCTTGTCGAAGAGGAAACGTTCAAGCAAGGCCGATGCTGTGAGCGTACGCCCCTTGTTCAGGGGGATCATCTCGGCGATGTCGCGCACCACCTCGATGATCCGCTTGTCCTCGCCCTGTTGCAGACCGAGTTGGTCGAAGGTGCCCAGGATCACCGTGTCCCCGATGCTCACGGTGCCTTGGTCTGGTTTCAAGCGGCCCACGAGCAGGTCGATGAAGGTGCTCTTGCCGATGCCGTTCGGTCCTACGATGCCGATGCGGTCGCCGCGTTTGAGGGAGTAGCTGAAGTGCGCTACGATGGGCTTGTAGCTCTCCGGTGCCTCGGGCGAACCGAACGCCTTGGTGAGGTTGCGCGCCTCGATCACCTTGCCGCCGAGCCGTTCGGTCTTCACCTCGATGCGCACATCATCGCGATCGAACTTCCGGGTGGCCTGGGCCTTGATCTCCTCGAACTTGTCCAGCCTGCTTTTGCTCTTGGTGCCTCGCGCACGCGGCATCTTGCGCACCCATTCCAATTCGCTCCGCATCAGGCCGCGCAGGTGCTGTTGCGTGGCGTCGCGCACCTCATCGAGTTGCGCCTTCTTCTCCACGTAATAGCTGTAGTTGCCCTTGAACCGGGTGAACTCCCCGAACTCCATCTCGATGATCTCGTCGCACACGTTGTCCAGGAAGTACCGGTCGTGCGTGACCAGCAACAAGGTCATGTTCGGCGTGTTCAGCTCCTCCTCCAGCTGCTCGATCATATTCAGGTCGAGGTGGTTGGTGGGCTCGTCGAGGATGAGGACATCGGGTTTGTTGATGAGCACCTTGGCCATGGCCAGGCGCTTCTGCTGCCCGCCACTGAGGGTGTTCACGGGTTGCTCCATGTCACGCAGGCCGAAGCGGAAGAGCAGGCTTTTCACCCGTGCTTCGTGGTCCCACGCGTTCAGCTCGGTCATCCGGTCCACGGCCTGCTGCATGGTACGGTCGTCCACCTGTCGGGCCACGGCGTGTTCATAGGCGCGGATCGCATTGGTCACGGGTTCGTCCTGGTCCAGCATCTCATCCACCATGGAGTGGGTGCCGGTCATGGACACGTTCTGGTCCAGGTAACCGATACGCAGCCCCTTGTTGAAGGTGATGGTGCCTTCGTCGGGTGTTTCCACGCCGGCGATGCATTTCAATAGGGTGCTCTTGCCGGTGCCGTTGCGGGCCACGATGGCGGTCTTCTGGCCCTTTTCGAGGCCGAAGGAGATGTCTTTGAAGAGTTGGCGGGGGCCGTAGCGCTTGGAGACGCGCTCAACGGAGAGGCAGTTCATCGGGTTGGCGAAGGTAGGGAACCGTAGCGGCCGAGTCGTGCGGGAACGGGTGTGGGCGGTGGCCCCTCCGTTGTGGTCCGTTGACGGCGGTGGATCGGGATGGTTGATCCCCCGTGGAGGTGTGGAGCATTGGGCAGGAGCGGGTTGATCTCGCATGGGATGTTCCATTGATCACCGTCGTATGGCCCGAGGACGGCGTATTTTGCGGTCATGCGATGGTGGTTCCCCTATTCGTTCCTGGTTTTCGCCTGGATCATGGGCTGCTCGGCGGCACGGGAGGTGGGTGCGGTGAGCGAGCGCACCACGGTCTATGTGGTTCGGCATGCGGAGAAGGCGTCGAACGATCTCGATGCACCGCTATCACCATCGGGGGTGGTGCGTGCCGATGCGCTGGCCGAACGGCTTTCCGATGCCGGTGTACAGCGGGTCTATGCCTCGGAAGTGCAACGCACCCAGCGCACGGTAGCGCCACTGGCCGAGCGGAACGGCTTGTCCGTGGAAGTGGTGCCCGCCTTGGCCATCGATGATCTGGTAGGAAGGATCCTGCGCGAGGATAGAGGCCGTGTCGTGTTGGTGGCCGGTCATGACCATACGGTTCCGGCCATCGTGCAGAAGTTATCGGGTCAGGCGGTGGAGGCCATACCGGCGCAGGTGTTCGACAGGCTGTACAAGGTGGTGATCACGGCGGATGGGACGGCGGAAGTCACCGTTTCGCAGTACGGTGCGATCACGCCATGAGGCGATCAGGTCGGCTTCTGCTCTTTCAATAGCGTGCCGATATCCCGGATCAAGCGGTCCACATCCGTTGGCGAAGTGCCGTCGTAGAAGCCACGTATCCGACGTAGCGGATCCACGAGAACGAAGTTCTCGGTGTGAACGAAGTCGTCCGGGCCACCATCGCCTTCGTCCATGGCGGCGAAATAGCTCTGGCGGGCCAGCATGTAGATCTGCTTGCGGTCTCCGGTGAGGAAACGCCAACGCTTCGGGTCTGCGCGGTGCAGTTCGGCGTAGGTGGCGAGCACGGGAACGGAGTCCATTTCCGGGGTCACCGAATGGGAGAGCAGGAGCAAGCGGTCCTCGTCCCTGTACGCTTCCTGTACCCGTTCCATTTGTACGGTCATCTTCGGGCAGATCGTAGGGCAGGTGGTGAAGAAGAAGTCGGCCACGATGATGCGTTCACCCACGTCGTTCAGGGTGAAGTGCCCGCCGAACTGATCGATCAGGTCGAAATCGCGGATGTGGTGTTCGCCCTTGGCACCCTTGATGGCAGGATCCACCAATCGTTGGTCCAATTGGTTCGGGTGGTAGATGGGCAGGGTATCGGAAGGTTTGATGATGAAGTAGCCGATGGCGATGCCGACCACGACGATGAGGAGGAACAAGGCGGAGCGAAGGCCGAGCGATCGATTACGTACCTGATCCATCTTTGGCTTTGCGCAGCTTGATGCTGTAGTCGACCGCAAGGATCATCCGGTGCTCCGGGGCGAACACCATGCGCTCGCGGTCATGCACCACCCCGAAGCCCAAGGCGTGAATCTTGTTGAAGTTCCATTCGGTGCCCAGCTTATAGCGGATGCCGATGTATGCTAAGCCCGAAGGCCCGACCCAGGTGAAGGTCTCCGCGCTGAACTGAGGGTCCAGTTTCCATTTGGGGAGGTCATAGGCCGCGATCAGCTTGTTACGCAACACTTCGCGCACCTCGCCCGGAAGTCTGAAGTTGTGCTGGTAGGTGAAGCGGTACGCGAGCTCGAGCCGGTTCCACTGGGTCTTGTATTGGATCATTCCACCCAGGCGTTGGCGGTCCGTACGTCCGGTGCGGACGGCATAGCGGAATTCACCCCCTGCGCTGATCTTTTCCGAGATCTTGTATGTGGCACCAAGGTCCAGGTAGTACTGGCGCCCGGCGAAGAAGCTGTCCGAGGAGCGGTAGCCCAGCTCGGCGGAGGTCTTCAGGCGCTTCACGGTCTCCTTGCCCAGGACCCCTGCCAGGATGGCCGGGCGCCCCTGGATCGCTACACTGGTCCAAAGTTCCTGCCGGGTGATGGGCCGCAACCGGTCCTGTGCCAGCAGGCCCAATGGCAGTAGCGTTAGAATGGCGAGCAGGATGCCGTGGGGCCGCATCAGTACTTGCGGATGGCGATGGTACCAAGGTCCAGCACCTGTTTGTTCCCGGTCACCTCCACGGTGCGGGTCACCGCGTTCACGCCACCTTCGCAGTCGTTGCAGTCGGATACCGCGAAGATGGTGTAGGTGCCCTTGCGCAGCCAGGTGAAGCGGAATTCGCCATTGGGGCCAGAATCCACGTTGTCGTCGGGGAAAGCACCATCGCCGCTGCCGTACACGATGTACACGTTCTCACCAGGCAAGGGATAGGGGTCGGTGATCGGGTTGTTGCTCGCACTGAACCGCTGTTCGGTGAGGACTCCGCGGATCTCGGCTTTGCCACCTTCGCCGGGCTCCTTGTTGCAAGCCAGGAGGGGAAGTGCGATCAGGGCGAACCGGAGCGTGCGGATCATGTTAACGCGTTGTTGATAGGACGTAAAAATAGGGTGAAGCGTGGCCGGATCAACTGTAGATGCGTTCCACCTTGGCCACGTATTTCGCCAGGATGGGTTTCCGCCGCAGTTTCAGCGAGGGGGTGAGTTCTCCGCCATCGATGGTGAGCTCGGTGGGAAGGAGCTCGATCTTCTTGATCTGTTCCCAGTGCCCCAGGCCGGCGTTCACTTTCTGCACCTCAGCGAAGATGCGGTCCACGATGCGTGGTTCGGCGATGATCTGTTGTGGGCTTTCGTAGGGGATGCCTTTGAGCATGCAATAGTCCTTCAGGAAAGCGAAGCTGGGCACGATCAGGGCGGCCGGGAACTTTCGATTCTCCCCGATCACCATGGCCTGTTCAATGAATCGCGAGGCCTTCAACTGGTTCTCGATGGGTTGGGGAGCCACGTATTTGCCACCACTGGTCTTGAACATCTCCTTCTTCCGGTCGGTGATGTACAGGAACCCATCGCGCAGTTCACCGATGTCGCCGGTGTGGAACCATCCATCGGCCGTAAGCACTTCGCGCGTCAGTTCGGGTTCCTTGTAATACCCCATCATCACATTGGGCCCCTTGATCAGGATCTCGCCATCATCGGCGATTCGGACCTGTACACCGTCGATCGGCCGACCCACCGATCCGAAGCGCAGGCCATCGTTCCGAGCGTCGTTCACGCTCACCACGGGGCTTGTCTCGGTGAGGCCATAGCCTTCCATCAGGGGTACGCCCGCGGCATTGAAGATGCGGGCCAGTCGGGGTTGGAGGGCCGCACTGCCACTGGCCACGCACTTCACGCGGCCGCCGAGGGCCTCGCGCCATTTGCTGAAGACCAGCTTGCGGGCGATGCCCAGTTGCACATCGTACCACCAGCTGCGACCATGCACCTCGTATCGCTCGCCCAACGCCAACGACCAGAAGAACAGAGCGCGTTTGGCTCCTTTCAGGGCTTCGCCCTTGGTGAGGATGGCGTCGTAGATCTTCTCCAACAGGCGCGGAACGGCGGTGAACACGTCCGGCTGGGCCTCTTTGATCCGGGCTCCGAGCTCTTCCAAGGTCTCCTGGAACCTCACCTGCATGCCAGCCCGTTGGTAGAGGTACAGGAGCATGCGCTCGTAGATGTGGCACAGCGGCAGGAAGCTGATGGCGCGTGCACCGCGTGCAACGGGGAGGCGAGGCGCGCTGCTCTCCACATTGCTCAGGATGTTCCCGTGCGTGAGCATGACCCCTTTGGGCTTCCCGGTGGTGCCGCTGGTGTAGATGATCGTGGCCAGATCCTCCTTCCGGACCGCGGCTTTGTAGCGTTCGAGCTCCGGGGCGAGCGCATGGCCCTTGTCGAGCAGTTCTTTCCAGCGGCGGGCACCGGGCACCTGGTCGAAGGTGAAGAGATGCGCAACGGTGGGTACCTGGTTTTGTGCGGTATGGGCTTTGGCCAGGATGTCGGCATTGCTCACGAAGAACACCTTGCTCTCGCTATGCTCCAGGATGTAAGCATAGTCCTCGGCGCTCATCGTGGGGTAGATGGGGATCCCGATGGCCCCGATCCGCAGCACAGCCTGGTCCACGATGGCCCATTCGGCGCGATTGCCACTGGCCAGGGCCACCTTGTCGCCTGGCTTGATCCCCAGATCCATCAACCCCAACGCGAGCTTTTCGGCGGTCTCAATGAATTCCTGGGTACTGTAGTTGCGCAGTTTACCATCTTCGAGGGATCCAATACAGGTGGTCTGTGGGAACTCGGCGAGCTGTAGGTCGGCGATGTCGAATAGACGGGATACGAGCATGGGGACAAGATAACAGTAGAAGCAACGGGATGAAATGACCGCGGTAGCCGGACCGGGTGGTCGCGATGGACGACCGGTATGGCCGCAGCTGCCCGTCGACGGACGCAAGGTCGGTCGTGCTCAGGCTGCTGTGCGGTGCTGTCGGTAATGGGTGTCCGCGAGGTCGATCCGGATCGGACCGGTGTCTGCCCAGGACGTGTTTAAGGCCGCATGGGCCTATGCCATGGCCGGGAGCGCGGCGTTGGTAGGTCTGTTGCGACGACCGATCTACCGATCGTCGTCCTCAACCCCTCGTGACCTGTTCCTGCCAGCGCTCCCGGATGTATGGATCGCCCCCGTACCGGTGGTGAGCAGTTCCAATGGTCCATCACAATACACCGATGCGTCACCGGAACCTGTTACGATGACCTTGCCTCCCTGTGCCTTCAGTTCTTTGGCCATCACATCACCGGAACCGATCAAGGTCACCTCGATGCGGTCCGTTCTTCCGGTGGTGTTCACTTGCCCGCTGCCGGTGATATTCAACGCGGTTTTCCCGGTCACGTTCACCTGCCTACAGTTGGCGATGCCGGATCCTGCGACCAGGATGTACAGGCCGTCGGCTTCACCGATCCGGCTGATATCCGCCACGCCGGAACCCATCACGTTCACCAGGGTCCGTTCCGTTCGTACCACGTCCTCTACGTCGATGCCGCCGGATCCCTTCACCGACAGGTTCAGGTTGGTGGCATCCAGGAGCCGTGCCAGGATGATGCTTCCCGAGCCCAGTACGTTCAGGTCCAAATGCGCCGTAGGCGGGAGCTCGGGACCATTGACCGAGCCGGATCCCATTACGGTAAGGGTGCGTACCACAGGCAGGCGCACGGTGAATTGGACAGGTCCATGGGTGCGGTGTGAGCGACCGGAGGAGGCGAAGTCCAGTTCCAGCACATGGTCCTTCACCCGTACATCCAAGTTCGCCAGGGCATCTTCATCGCCGTTCGCGGTCACCGCGAAATCACCGACCTCCAAGATCACATCCATGCTCGATGCCACTTTGATGCCGATGAAGTCGCGCAGTTCGAACGTGCGTTCCACGTTCTTCTGTTGTCCCACCGGCCCTTCCGGTGCACTGGGCGACATGGGCTTTTCACCGGTATTTGCGGGTGCGGTCCCCTCGTTGGTCCTTTCATCGCGGGGCTGCTGCTGATCCGTGTTGGCGACCGTGCAGGCCATGGGGGGCTTTTCTTGAGGTGGCGGCGGTGTGGCTTTTTTCGGAGCTGGCTGCTCGAATACCACGGCCGGTACGGGTTCGGGAAGTGCTTCGGCAGCGGGTAGCTCCAAGGCCACGGTGGGTAGGTCACTGGTTGTGGCGGGCCGTTCGGCGGGCATACGGCCGGTGGTCAGTATGGCGCTGGCGCCGATGATGAGGATGGCGGAGCTGGACATGAGGATGGTGTTGAGGTTGAACTTGATGGCACTGATCAGCCAGGACAGGACACCTACGGCGAGCGGAAATGTGGCCACCATGCTGCGCACCTGTTCCAGGCTCACCTCGGTGGGGGCTTCGCGCAGTGCGGCGAGCGTGGCCTTGTCGTCTTCCTGGTGGTTCATAGCAGCAGGGTGGTGAATGTGTGGAGCAGTTCCGCCGGTACGGGTCGTGCGCGGCCATTGAGCCATTCGCGTAATGCGGAACGGGCGCGGCTCACGCGGGTCTTCACGGCGTTCTCGTTCGTGCCTTGGATAGTGGCGATCTCCGCCATGCTGAGGCCGGAAACCTCGTACAGTACAAGTGCATCGCGCTGTAGATGGGGTAGCTTATCCATGGCCTTGTAGAGGATGGCCACGTCCACCAGCAGGTCGGCACTTGCACCTTTTTCCTTCAGGCGGGCGGCCTGTTTCTCGTTGAGGGCCTCGTTTCGCTGGCCGATGCGCCAGACGCTTGTGGCCCTGTTACGTGCAGCGCGGATCAGGTAGTGCAGCAACTGGTCTTTCTTCTGGATCCGTTCAAAATGCTGGAAGGCGCTCAACAGCACGTCCTGCATCAGGTCCTGTGCATCCATGCGGCCATAGGCGAGGGCGGAGCAATACCGTGCGAACGGCTCATGGCATGCCTGGTAGGCCTGCATGAACTCGGTGCGCTTGTCGTTGGTCACGGGTCGTGGGGGGCGTTCAAGGGTAGAGTCGCGGAAGTGCGCGAAAGGTTACACCCATGGGATGAACTGTTCGGAGGGTCGGTGGGGGGGGCTGCCTTCGTCCAACGGGTCCACCTTCCACCTATCCGATCCCGGCCTCCTTCAGCGCATCCAGGTACTTGTCCACATAGCGGTCCAGCTGTTTCGCCTTGTATTGCATCACGTAGCGCGGATGCTCCAGCGCCACGATCCGGTTGAAGAGTCGCAGGCGGTCGTTCAGTGTCTGGAAGTACGCGGCGTTCTTCCCAGTGCCGATGCAAAGTGCCACATCGGTGCGCATGCCACAGCCTACCAACGTCTTCATCCAGTTCTCTACGAAGGGGGTCACGGCTTTCTCGAGGGCCCTGTCGTCGTAGTAGTTCAAGTTCACCGCCGTACTGTTCCCCTGTTGATGCACGAAGCCGAGCGGGCAAACGGCATGTACGTACACCTTGCGGTAGAAGCGATCGGCACCGCCTGCCGCCCGGATCATGCGGTAGAAGAAATCGCTGCTGGGTTCATGGGTGCGCAAGCCATTCACCGGTATGTGGAGGTCGCTCTCGCAGCGTTTGGTGTCGGTGAAGCTGAGTCCGGTGCTGCCAGCCCCCAATCTGCCGGGGTTGATGCCGAGCATCAACAACCGCGGAGCGTCGTCGTTGTAATGGGCGTGATGGAATGTTGTGACGATACGGCGCACCTCTTCGGCATGTTCGCCGTGGAACGGGTCGAGCACGCTCACGCCTGGTGGCAGCTTCACGCCATCCAAGGAGAAGTGGAGCACATGCTGGAGCAACCGATCCGCGAGCATGGTACGAAGTTCGGGACTCCGGCGGGGATCGAATGATCGGCCGACCGCTACTTCGGCGCGTTCCGGTAGAGCAACACGCCCACAAGGGCGAACGCGGCGTTCGGCAGCCACACGGCCAACAACGGGTTCATGCCGGCATTGGTGGCGGCCACGGTGGACAGCTTCATGGCGAAGATGTACAGCAGGATCAGCCCAACGCCAGCGGCCAGGTGCAGGCCAGTGCCACCCCGCACCTTGCGGCTGGCGATGCTCACGCCGATCAAGGTGAACACGTAGGTGGCGAAGGGGTAGGAGGTGCGTTGATGCTTCTCGATCAGGTACGGTGCCGTGCTGTCGTCACCCTGTGCTTGCTTCGCCGCGATGTAATCGTTCAGTTCGCGCCAGCTCATGGCCATGCTCGTTTCCCAGCGTTGGCCCATGTCCGAAGGTTTCAATGCGATGGTGGTGTCCAGGATGTCGCCACGGCGGATGCTTTCAGCGGACCCGTGCATGTCGCGGATCAGGTAATCGTAGACCCGCCACGATCCGTGTAGGCTGTCATACTCAGCGCGGTCGCTGGTGAGTTTGCTGGTCAGGCTGCCATCCTCCCACTGCTCCAGGCTGAAGCGGAAGCCCTTCCGGTGCTCGGCGTTCCACGATTCGAAATAGGCGATGGTGCCTGGAGCGATCTCGCGGTGGAGGTTCTTCTCATCCACGTGGTAGGTGGCTCGGATGTGCTCCTCCTCGAAAGCCAGCCGCACCTTGTTGGCCGCGGGCAGGATGTTGTGGTTCACGAAGAGCGACATGGCCGTGAGCACGGTGGCGGCCACGAAATAGGGCCACATGATCCGGGGGAAGCTCACCCCACTGCTGAGCATGGCCACGATCTCCGTGCGGTGGGCCAGGCGGCTGGTGAAGAGCAGCACGGCGATGAAGATGAGCAGCCCGCTGAACAGGTTGCTGTAATAGATCACGAAGTTGACGTAGAAATCGAGGACGATCTCCTTGAAGCTGGCGGACATCTTGGCGAAATCCTCGGTCTTCTCGCTGATGTCGAAGACCACGGCGATGAGCATGATCACCACCAGGATGAAGAAGAAGGTGCCCAGGAACTGGCGGATGATGTATCGGTCCAGTGTGGTCAGCATGGGGGGGAGGGGATATCAGTTGAGGGTCGTCCCATGTCCCATGCGGGATGCCCATCCATGTGGCATTTCGCATGGGACGCGAGACATCGGACAACCAATGGTCCTGGTCATAGTCTCACCTTCAATTTCGGCAACAACGCGTTCTTCCAGCTGGTGAAGCTACCGTCCAGGATCCGTTCCCGGGCCTCGCGCATCAGGGCAAGGTAGAAGCCCAGGTTGTGGAGGCTGGCGATCTGCTGGCCCAGCATCTCGTTGCTCTGGAAGAGGTGGCGTACGAAGGCGCGGGAGTAGGTGGTGTCCACCCAGCTGTGCGCCCCGGGATCCAACGGGGTGTGGTCATCGGCCCACTGCCGGTTCTTGATGTTCACCACGCCTTCCCGGGTGAAGAGCATGCCGTTGCGGCCGTTGCGGGTGGGCATCACGCAGTCGAACATGTCCACGCCGCGGGCCATGTTCTCCAGCAGGTTCCACGGGGTGCCCACGCCCATCAGGTAGCGGGGCCTGTCCTTGGGCAGGATGTCGCAGCACAGCTCGGCCATGGCGTACATCTCCTCTTCGGGCTCGCCCACGCTGAGGCCACCGATGGCGTTGCCCACGGCACCCTTTCCGGCGATGTATTCGCTGCTTCGCTTCCGCAGCTCGGGGAAGGTGCTGCCCTGTACGATGGGGAAGAGCGCCTGCTCGTGGCCGTACTTGGGTTCGGTGCCGTTGAACCGGGCGATGCAACGGTCCAACCAACGATGGGTCAGGTGCATGCTCTTCTCGGCGTAGGCGGGCTCGCAGGGCCACGGCGTGCATTCGTCGAAGGCCATGCAGATGTCGGCACCGATGGTGCGCTGCGTATCCATCACGCTCTCCGGGGTGAAGAGGTGCTTGCTGCCGTCGATGTGGCTGCTGAAGCGCACGCCTTCTTCGGTGATCTTGCGGATGTCGCTGAGCGAGTGCACCTGGAAACCTCCGCTATCGGTGAGGATGGGGCGATCCCATCCGTTGAAGCGGTGCAGACCTCCGGCGTGCTCCAGGACCTCCAAGCCGGGCCGCAGGTACAGGTGGTAGGTGTTGCTCAGCATGATCGGCGCATCCAGGTCGTTGCGCAGTTCCCGGGGATGAACGGCTTTCACGGCGCCCAGGGTGCCCACGGGCATGAATACCGGCGTGGGGATATCGCCGTGGTCGGTGTGCAGTACGCCGGCGCGGGCGTTGGAGGCCGGGTCGTTGGCCAGGAGGTCGAAGTGCATGGCGGACAAGGGCGCGAAAATAGGTGCTATCCGAACGGCGGTGCGCCATCGTCGAAGGGGTCTGGTGTGGTGCCCCTCTGTGCCTTGACCATCGCCGACCTTCTTTCGCCTTCTGGCCGCGTTGGATCGTTTCGCCATAGCGCCCGCTACGCCGCGCATGTTCCGCCGTGCCAGAAGACCCGATCGGTACGGATCTTCGGTTCACCAACCTCGGGGACGATACACAAGGCACGGATCCGTGTATTTTTCCGTTCCACAACAGCCATGCGCACCATTCCATACCCGTTCATCGCCCTGTTGGTCGTTTGTCTTGCTGCTTGTAAGAAGGACGATCCCGAAGCGGACCCCGCGCCGACCCCTTCGCCCAGCGTGCCCGCTTACCAGGCCTCGTTCACCGCCACACGCTCCTTCTTGGATACGGGCAACGGCAACACCAGCACGGGGGTGCTGGCCACGTTGTCGCTGCGGAGTTCTTCCAGCACCCCGGTGACCGTGGACAGCGTGAAGGTGAATGGTGTCCGGGCCGTACAGGCGCTCACCGGCTACTATGTGGTGGACGGGAGCATGGGCCTCGATCTCTCCAACGAGGACCTGGTCTGGCAGGTCACGGATCAAGCCACCGGCATGGCCCTGGACCGATCGTTGTCCGACATGGCCTATCCAACGGTAGCGCCCATCACGAGCGCCAGCGTGGTCGCCGAGGGTTCGGATCACACCTTAGCTTGCGAGGGGGTGGTCGGGGCCGATTCGGTGATCTTCGTGCTCGGCCCGTTACAGAAGCGGTTCGCGGGCAATGTGTCCAGCTGCACCTTCACCGCCGCAGAGTTGCAGGGCCTGGTCACGGAGCTCTATCAGGCCACCATCACCGCGGTGCGCTCCCGCACCACCGACGTAGGCGATGTGCGTTGCCGGTCCGCCAAGGCCGATTCCCGTGCGTTGATGGTGCTGGTGGAGTGAGCCACGTCCGGTGTTCGGTGAGCTACCCGGCGCATTGCGCGTGGCAGCGGGGGCGGCACGACATGCGGGTGCTTACAGGTCGGTGCCGTGAACCTTGGAAGCGGCGCCTGTCAATCGATGGTGAACGAATGCTGCGCGCGGTGCTCCGTGGGCCATGTCCTTTCTTCGAAGTACACCGCGCCATGGTGGTCCACGATGATCACCGTGCTGCATCGGGTGCCATAGGGACCGCCGGGTATGAAGATGGAGGAGACGGCGCGTTCCGTGGATCGCGGTAGGCCGGTATCGGGCAGTTCGGCATCGGGGGCCACGGTAACGTCGGCCAGCAGGCCGAAGAGGGCATCGATACGTTCCTCGTCCGCGCCATCCAGGGCCCGGAGCATGGACGCCTTGGCCCGTTCCACCTTGGGCCACTGCGTGTCCAGGAAGGCATTGCTCAGGCCATGCACGCCAGGGGGCAACGGCTGGTCGGTGGGTTCGATGTTGTTCGCATAATGCAACCGGTCCAAAGGACCATGGATCAGGTTGAACCCTTGGGACCCGCTCCACGCCGTCGTGTCAGCAACGCCATCGAGGGCTTGCCTAACCAGTATGCCACGCGAAGGGCCTGGTTCGGCAGGTGCGCGCCGCAGGTCGCGATGGTTGGTCACCGCGGCGAACCGGCCCCCTCGGGTGATGCCCATCCAGGTACCTCCGGCGCGCAGGTCCCGACCCGCCAGGATCCACGGCGCATCTTCCCAGAAATGGGCGGTGCGTGCCGGGCGCTCACGGAACTCGTCGCGGTTCGCGGCCACGATGAGCGGGTAACGGGGGTGTACCTGATGGGCCAGGACGATCAAGCACATGGGGCGAAGTTAGGCTGGCCGATAGGCGGGCTTCGGTGTGCGATGTGAGCCACGCATCGCAACTTCGCCGAAGGATGCCCACCGCCTACACCGTGTACGTGATCGAACTGGCGCGCAAGGTCTATACCGAGGACCGGCGCTTCAGGGAGGCCAACCCGCAGTTCAATGGCGTGTTGGAATGCCTGTACGTGGGCATGACGAGCAAGACCCCGCAAGAACGCCTGATGCAGCATAGGACCGGTGCCCGCAGCACCAAGGGCCACAAGCTGAGCAGCGACATCGTACGGAAGTACGGCCGCTACCTCCGCCCCAGCCTGTATCAGCACATCGGCCCGCTATCCCGTGAAGAGGCGCTTGCCGTGGAAAAGGGGCTTGCCCTGGAACTCAGGCGGAAGGGGTACGCGGTGTGGACGAACTAACGGGCATTCCTTGCGGCCTGTTCATAACTGCCCAAGAGGTGTACGGAAGAAGAAGGGGCACCCGGGTAGCTTCGCCCTCGTAGCTGGCGCAAAAGCGTGTGGCCGTTCCGATGTGGTCCGTTGAGTTCTATGTGATGGCAGGTGCGCTCGTCGTACTCCTGTTCTTCCATGTGGTGATGTTCGCCCGGTTGGCCTTCCGCAAGCCCCAGGTGCAGCCTGTGCGCGACCTGCCCGTGAGCGTGGTGATCTGCGCGCGCAGCGAAGCGCGCCGCTTGGAACACCTGATCCCGCTATTGATGCAGCAGGACCACCGGGAGTTCGAAGTGGTGGTGGTGAACGACCGCAGCGAGGACGATACCTGGGAGGTGCTGCAGTGGATGAAACCGGAGCATCCTCGGCTGCGCCCGGTGAACATCCAGGCCGACGAGAAGTTCAACTATGGCAAGAAGCTGGCACTTGGGGTGGGCATGCGTGCCGCGAAGTATCCCCATGTGCTGCTCACCGACGCGGACTGCCTGCCCGCCGGTAACGATTGGCTCAGCACCATGGCGGCCGGGTTCGGCAAGGAGAAGAGGATCGTGGTGGGGCATAGCCCGTATGCGTATCAGCCCGGTGTGGCCAACGTGCTGGAGCGCTACGATGGAACCATGAAGGCCATGCAGTACATGTCCTTCGCCCTCGCGGGGTTCCCGTACATGGGGGTGGGCCGCAACCTGGGCTACACCACCGAACTCTTCTTCCAGGCCAAAGGCTCGCGCAAGCACAACCACCTGATGAGCGGCGACGACGACCTCTTCATCAACGAAGTGGCCCGTGCCAAGAACACCGGTGTGGTGGCCGACCCACGCTCGTTCATGACCACCCTGCCCACACGCGACCTCGCCACCTGGCTGCGTCGTAAACGGCGGCACTACACCACGGCCGCGCACTACCGCGTCGGGCTCCAGGTGTTGCTTATGTTGCTGCCCTTGGCGCGAACGGCCTTCTGGGCCCTGCTCTTGTGGTTCGCCATGCGCATGCAGTGGCGCGAGGTGGCCATCGGGCTCGGCGTGGAGCTCGGCATCCTCCTGCCCATCACCATGCTCGCCATGCACCGCCTGAAGGCTGGCGCGCTGGTGTGGTTCGCAATACCCCTGGAATGGTTGTTCCTGATCCTGGATCCACTGCTGTACACCAGCACGATCCTCGTAAAGCCCAAGCGATGGAAGTGAACGAGAACCTCAGCGAGAAGGCGCGCTACGACTTCATCCTCGTACAACGCGCCGTTCAGAAAGGCGACCAGAAGGCTTACGCCGAACTGATGAGCCGCTACCGCGACTCCATCTACTTCATGTTGTTGAAGATGATCAACAACAAGGACGATGCGGAGGACCTCACGATCGAAGCCTTCGGCAAGGCCTTTCATCGCTTGAAGCAGTACACGCCCAACTACGCCTTCAGCACCTGGTTGTTCAAGATCGCCTCGAACAACTGCATCGACTGGATCCGGAAACAGAAGAAGAAGACCTTCAGCATCGACAACCCCATCGGTACCGAGGATGGCGATGAGATGACCATCGAACTGAAAGGTAGCGGCTTGGACCCGGCCGAGATCGCCATCAAGGAGCAGAAGAACCTGATCATGCGCGAGGTGGTGGAGAAGCTGAAGCCGCGCTACCGCACGCTCGTTGAACTGCGGTATTACAAGGAGTACAGCTACGAGGAGATCGCCGAAGAGCTCGATCTGCCGCTGGGCACGGTGAAGGCCCAGCTGTTCCGTGCCCGCGAGTTCCTCCTCAACCTGATGGAGAACCACAAGGATCACATTTGAACGCGACCGGCGGAACGCGCGCGCAACAGGTGGGCGCGAACCAGGTTCATGGAAAGGCCCTCATGGGATGATGCAAGGTCTGGACCTCCTACTGGCGTACTTCCCCGCGCTGTCCGACGAACAACGCACATTGTTCGAGCGGTTGGGCACGCTCTATCCGGAATGGAACGAGCGGATCAACCTGATCTCGCGGAAGGACATGGAGAACCTCTACGAGCGGCACATCCTGCATTCGTTGGGCATCGCCAAGGTGGTCACGTTCAAGAAGGGTGCACGCATCATCGACGTTGGTACGGGGGGGGGATTCCCCTTGGTACCACTGGCCATCCTGTTCCCGGAATGCACGTTCCACGGGATCGATGGCATCGGCAAGAAGATCACGGCGGTGAAGGGCGTGGTGGAAGGCTTGAGCATCGCCAACTGCACCGCCGAGCAGGTCCGCAGCACGGATCACAAGCAGCGCTACGATGTGATCGTGAGCCGCGCGGTGACCACGCTGCCCGAATTCATACGGGATACGAAGCACCTCGTCCCGAAAGGGCAGGGGATGATGTACTACCTCAAAGGCGGCGAACTGGCGGATGAGATCCTCCCGGTGCGTTATCCGGTGAAGGTGCACGAGCTGAAGGATCACTTCCACGAGGCGTTCTTCGAGACGAAGAAGGTGGTGGAGGTGCGGTTGTAGCTGCTCAGGAGGCCAGGACGGCTCAACGCTCCGTATCCCCCTGGCGGCTCATGCGTTCACGATATGCTTCGAACAACGCTTTCTGCCGTTCGGCCATCGATCGGGTGTGTTCGAGGTCCCACTCGTAGTTGCCTGTTGTTCGGTTGAACCGGCTTATCCCGAGCGGTTCCCTCAGCACACCGTAGTCCACACCGGGCAGGCTATCGAATAGCGTGATGTCAATGTTCATGCCGGATCCATTGGACCAGTCCTCGGCATTGGGGCCTTGAAGCTCCAACCGCGTGCACTTGGTAACCATGCCCGGAGCGCCATAGCGGATCAGGTATGTCTTCTGTTCGGTCAACACCACCTTGTACCTGCCCCGTGCGGTGCTCACGATCGGCCAGGGCGGCTCATTCGATCCCACTTCCTCAACGTGCACAACGGGAAAGGGGATCGAATCTCTTGTCGTCATATCGCGGACCGTCCCGTACACCACCACCCCTGGATGTTGCGCCTGCACGGCCACGGTGGAGGCCATCGCCAGGATGACCGGTAGTGGATGGAGGCTAAGGACGTTACGGATCATGCTTCGGGCGAGCTTTGCAGGATATGCAAGCCATGGTAGAGCCCTTCGGTGTTGGCGATCAGTTCATCGTGCGTACTGCTCTCTAACACGCGGCCCTTGTCCAGCACCAGGATCTTGTCGGCATCGCGCACGGTGCTCAGCCGGTGGGCGATCACGATGCTGGTGCGCCCCTTCATCAGCTTGTCCAGGGCGTCCTGCACCAGTTTCTCCCCGGCCGTGTCCAGCGCGCTGGTGGCCTCGTCCAATATCAGTATCGCGGGATCTTTCAATACGGCCCGGGCGATGGCGATGCGCTGTCGCTGTCCGCCGCTCAGTTGGATGCCACGCTCGCCCACCACGGTCCCGTACCCCTCTGGGAAGGAGGTGATGAAGTCGTGCGCATTGGCCTTGCGCGCCGCTTCCTCGATCTCCGCCTGCCCCGCTCCGGGCTTGCCGTACGCGATGTTCTCCCGGATGCTGCCACCGAAGAGCAGTACTTCCTGCGGCACGATGGCCATGCGGTCCCGAAGGGCGCTCAGATCGTACCCGAGCGCATCCCGGCCGTCGATGAATATCGCCCCCGTCACGGGATCATAAAAGCGCAGCAGGAGGGAGGCGATCGTGCTTTTGCCCGCACCGCTGGGGCCCACCAGTGCGATGCGCTGCCCGGGTTCTGCCGTGAAGCTCACGTTCTGCAGCACCGGCACATCGGGTCGCGAAGCGTAGTGGAATCCCACGTGCCGGAATTCGATGCGGCCCTGCAACGCCAGCGGTTCGCGCTTCGCCACGAGGCTCACCGCTTCGGCCGGCTCGTCGTGCAGGTCCATCAGGCGTTCGGTGGCGCCTACGGCCTTCAACAGACTCGTCACCTGCTCGGGGATCCCGGCGATGCTCGCGCCGATCATGATGCTGAAGGCCACGAAGGAGGTGATCTCGCCCACGGTCATCAGGCCCGCGTCCTTCAACAGTGCAGCGCGGTACACCAGGAACACCACCACGCCGAACATGCAGAAGATGATGAAGCTGACGAAGGCGCCGCGCCACCGGATGCTCTTGAGCGCCAACGATCGCGCGCTTCCGACGCTCATTCCATAGCGACCGGTCTCGTACACCTCATTGCTGAAGGCCTTCACGTTCTGGATCCCCTGCAGCGTTTCCTCCACGATCACGTTGCTCTCGGCGATGCGGTCCTGTACCTGCTTGCTCAGCTTGCGGATGTAGCGCCCGAAGAACACGGCCACCAGCATCACCACGGGCAGGGTGGCCAGCATGGTGAGCATCAATTGCGAACTCAGGTAGGTGAGGGCCGCGATGCACACGGTGATCACCACGAACTGCCGCAGGAACTCCGCCAGTACGGTGGTGAACGTTTCCTGCAACAAGGCCACATCCGCGCTGATCCGGCTGTTCAGCTCGCCCACGCGCCGGGCCGCGAAGAAGGTCATCGGCAGCCGCAACAGGTGTGCGTAGGTGTCGCGGCGCAGGTTCATCAGTGCATTCTCGGTGACCGAGCCGAACGACCAGATGCGCCAGAAACCGAAGAAGGCCTGCATGGCGAAGACCAGCAGCAACAGCTTCAGGATGGAATGGACGTTGGAGAAGTCGAGCAGCGGCGCCTGCCAGAAGGTGGTGTTCGCGCGTGCATCGATCAGCTGCCCGATCAGCCACGGGAAGGCCGCGCTGAGCAAACTGGTGAGCAGCAGGCACAGCATGCCGAAGGCGAACAAGCCGCTCTGCCCGCGCATGTACCGAAACACGCGCAAGAATTTCCGCAGCCCGGCTTTGGAGAGCTTGGCCGGTTTGGCGTCGTCATCACTACGGCGGGGTCTGCGTGCAGCCATCGGGGGGCACTGATGGTCGTTACGGGCGTGTGGTCATACCTCCAGGGCATGCACCTCGTGGTCGAAGCTCGGTCGGTGATAGGACCACAGGATCCGGTCGTGTGAGTGGTCACCCATGCACCGCCTTCATCTTGTCGGCGATGTGGTCGAACAGATTCTTCAGCGGTTTCTCCACCATCATCTTGATGAAGGGGTTGATCTCGCCATTGAACACTTGCCAGGCTTCGGTGGTCCCCTCGGTCTCCTTCAGGTGCACATCCAGCGAGAAAGGGAACGGACTGCGGTCTGTCGCTTTCAAACGCACGTGCTCCGGGGCCGTACCGCCATCCAATTCCAATCCGATGGTGGCCGCGCCTTGCACCTTGAACGAGCAGCTCCGGCCATCGCTCTTCCACTCGCTGATGCGCTCCTGGGGCAACAGCTGTTGGAAGTTGTTCATGTCCTGTAGGAAGGTGTATAGTTCCTGCGCACCCTTGCCGATGTGCACGTGTTTGCTTTCGATGGTCGTCATGTCCTGTTCACTTGTTCTGCCGATGCGGCCGTTCGTCCGGACCAGCGCGCGTTACTCCCAATTCGATGGATCCTATCCTCCTTTCCTTTCAACGTGACTTTTTCACATCCTCACATCCTCACATCCTCACTTCTTCTCTTCTTCCCTTCTTCACTTCTTCACTTCTTCACTTCTTCACTTCTTCTCTTCTTCTCTTCTTCACCTCCTTTCTTCACGCCTTCACCGCATCCCAAGCGGCCGGATCCTTCCGCCATTCGTTCAGGGGGATCACATCCTTCTCGGTGATGTAGTCGCTGCGCAGTGCTTGGTCCAACAGGATGCTGTAGTTGGTCAGCGCGTGTAGTTTCACTTTGGCCTCGGCGAACGCATCGCGTGCCTGGTCGAATCCATAGGAGAAGATGGACACCATGCCCTTCACTTCGAGGCCTGCATCGCGCAAGGCCTGCACGGCGTTGAGGCTGCTCCCGCCGGTGCTCACCAGGTCCTCCACCACCACCACGCTGCGCCCCACGGTGATGTCGCCTTCCACCTGATTCCTCAGGCCGTGCTCCTTGTTCCCGCTCCGCACGTAGATGAAGGGCAACCCGAGGTCGTGTGCAACGAGCGCGCCGTGTGCGATACCGCCCGTGGCCACCCCGGCGATCATGTCCGGCCTGCCGAACTCGCTGTTGATCACATGCACGAATTGTTGGCGGATGTAGGTGCGGACCGCGGGGTAGGAGAGCGTCTTGCGGTTGTCGCAATAGATCGGGCTCTTCCAGCCGCTGGCCCATTGGAACGGTTGCTTCGGACTAAGTTTGACGGCTTTGATCTGGAGCAGGAACTCCGCGACCTTGAGCGCTGGATCGAGCTGAGAGGGCATGCCGCGAATTTACGACGTTTACATCGGAGGGCGCTCTGCGCGCTTCGTTCAAGGAGGTACGGAAGAACACGGTGGCGACACGCGCCGTGTTGTGGAGGTGCGTTCGGACCAGGAGCTGAGCGCATTGGTGCAACGGCTGGGCACCGGAGAGGAACCCGGTCCGGTCCTGGTGGTGGGCCATGGCTTCGATCCATGGCAGGCTTTCCAACGGCAGCACGAGTTCGTATTGGCGGCCGGTGGACTGGTCGTGGACGAACAGGGGCGCCTGCTGGCGATCCGGCGTTTAGGGAAATGGGACCTGCCCAAAGGCAAGGTGGAGCGAGGCGAGGCCGTGGAGCTTGGCGCAGTGCGCGAGGTGCAGGAGGAGTGTGGGTTGAAGGAGGTGGAGCTGGTGCGTCCGCTGATGAGCACCTGGCACACCTATGAACGGAAGGGACGTCAGCACCTGAAGCGCACCGATTGGTTCCTGATGCGTGGTTCCGCCGCCGAGGTGCTCACCGCACAGGTGGAGGAGGATATCGAAGAGGTGCGCTGGCTCGATGCCGAAGGCTTGCGGAGGATGGAAGCCGACACCTACCCATCGCTGTTGCCCGTGCTGGCGGCGTTCCGCGCCATGGGCGCATGAGGCGTGTGCTCAGTCGTCCCATACCTTCAGCCGCTGTCCATGCTCCATCTCGGTCTTCGCCTTGAAGAAGAGCTCCCCCAGCCCTCGGCTCGGGAGCGGTGCCGGTGAACGTGCCAGGATCGCGTCGTTCAACAGATAGAACATGGGGAGGCTGCGCAGGCGCAGATCTTCGCGCAGTTGCTGCTCGGCCACGGCATGCGACCAGGTCACGTGTGGCGAGGTCGGCATGTTCTTCTTCGCCGCTTTGAAGGCTTCCAACGTATGATCCAGTCCGATCACCACCACCTTGATCGCCCCTTTGTGCTCTTCGGCAAGTTTGATCACACTGCCGATCTCCGCGACGCAGTACGTGCACCAACCTGCGGTGAATGCCACGCACACCGGTCCCTTCAACAGGTCTGCCTGTTCCACGGTCCGGCCGTGTTCATCCTCCAGCCGCATAGCCGGTAGCGAAGTGCCTACGCGCATGGCCGTGAGATCCCACGACATGTTCGCTGCGATCGTTCGGTGTTCAGGATAGGCCGAGTTTCCCGCCACCGCGGCAAGGATGCCTTCCACGGCGCTGCGATCCACCAAGCGGCTGGCGTGGTTCAGGTAGAGTTGGTCCATCATGACCAGTTCGGCGAGGCGGTCATCGGTGCGCAGGAAGTCGTTCCCTTGAAAGAGGTGTCGCAGTGCTCCGGCATCGCCGCCGGACAATGCCGTGTTCAGGCTGTCGGCCTTGTCGCGGTGAAGGCGGTCCAGGCTTTCGCCGAACAGGGTTCGGATCAGGCGGATGTACTCAGGGTCGTCGTACTGAACGGGTCTCCCTTGCACGTAGGTTTCGAACAAGGTGCGTTCGTTGACGCGTGGCCCCACTTGTAGCCCGGCGATACTGTTGTTCAGGTAGTGGGCGAACCAAGGGTCCTCCACATCGGCGTAGAAGCGCCGCAGTTTCTGGGCGAACGGATCCACGCGGGCCTTGGACAGCATCGGGGTCACGAACAAGGTGGGTGGCCTGGTGGTGCTATCGGGCTTGGCGGCGCCGGACTCCCGATGGATGTCGAGGGCCTGCATGCCTGCGGCCTGGTCGGTGGCGAGGTCTTCGGCGATGAAGGCGTCGATGCGTTCGTTCAGGTCGCCGACCAGGATGTTCACGTCCAGCAAGCTCACCTCGCTGAACTCGATGCCCATGCGCGTGGTGCCGTTCAGGCTGCGTGCGGTGCCCAGGTCGTACGGGGTCACATGGAGTACACTTCCCCGGCGTACATACAGGTCGGCGTGTCGTTCGCCGATGCGCAATTGAACTTTCTGGGTGCCCTCCGCTTCGCCCTCCAGTGTGGCCTTTCCGGTGCTGTCAACGATGCCCCGCGCGACCAGGACCATGCGGTTGGAGAAGAGGTCGGCGTAGCGGTACAACGAAACGATATCGCTGTCGAAGCCACGCGCGTTGACGATGATCGTGTACGGACCGGCATGGAGCCAGAGGGCCGAAAGGAGTACGAGACCGGTCAGCAGGTTTTTCATCGAAGGTGCCCGGAAAGATCCATGGGTACCAACGCGGAAACATCGGCCTTATTGGCGAGCAGCTCGCGTACGATGGTGCTGCTGATGTGGGCGTGTTCTGGGATGGAGGGCAGGAAGATGGTCTCCACACCGGAGATCTGCCGGTTCATCAGGGCGATGCTACGCTCGTAACCATGGTCGGTGCTGTTGCGCAGGCCACGTACGATGAATCCCGCACCCACCCTTCGGCACAGGTCCACGGTAAGCCCCTGGAAGGCCACCACCTCCACCTTCTCGTGTGCCTTGAACGCGTCCCGGATCCATTGCAACCGCTGTTCCTGTTCGAACATGGTCTTCTTCGTGTTGTTCACCCCCATTCCGATCACCAGGCGGTCGAATAGCGGCAACGCACGTTCCACGATGCTCACATGGCCGATGGTGATCGGATCGAAGGTCCCGGGGAATACGGCGATGGGTCTGCTCATCTGTAGGGTGCCGGTGGTCGTTGCGAAGGTACTTCAGACACGTGTTCGCATCAGCTCCACGCGCGGTCCTTGGGCGATCATGCACCGAAGAAGCTGAAGTGGATCAGCCCGTAACGCCTCGTCCGCAGGTAGCCGGGTAGTGCGCTGAGGTCGGTCTTCTCATGGTGTTCCACGATCAGCAGGCCATCCTCCTCCAGCAGCCCTCCGTTCCGCACCAGATCAGGGATCCGCTCGATGCCTTCCATATCGAACGGTGGGTCGGCGAAGACCACGTCGTACCGGCCGCGATGGCTGTTCAGGAAGGTGAACACGTCGGCTTTCACCACGCGCCATCCGGGCGCGTTCAGCACACGCGCCGTGCGCTGCATGAACGCATGGAGCTGGCGGTCCTGGTCCACGGAGATCACCTCTGCGGCTCCGCGTGAAAGGAATTCCAACGAGATGTTGCCCGTGCCTGCGAACAGGTCGAGCACGCGGATGCCTTCCAGGGGAATGCTGTGGTGCAGGACATTGAAGAGGCCCTCCTTGGCGAAGTCGGTGGTGGGGCGTGCCTCCATCTCGTGGGGGGGATGGAGCCTTCGGTTGCGGTACTTGCCGCCTACGATACGCATGTGAATTGGTCGAATGCCGCCAGCCAGCGCTCCGGCTCCATCCCCGCTGGGAACAGTTGGCTCTGGGGCCAAGGCCACGCCGGAGCCGCATCGCTGAAATAGCGGGAGAGCAGGTCGCGATCCGCCCGGGTGATGTGTGTTCCGCCCATGCGCACGGCCATGGTGGTGGGAGAATGTTCGGTTTGTTCCGTGGCCAAGAGACAGAAGTAGAGCACGTCCGAAGGGGTGCGTGCCGGATAGGAAGCGCTTAACAGCAGCGCATTGCGGTCCGCAATGGCCACATCGATGCGTTCTTCGCCGCGGTGTACCACCAGCACGGGGCCGTTCTCCGATCGCTCGCGCGCACTGTTCACCAGTACGGCTTGGAGGGGGAGGCTGCGCGCGAAGGCATAGCGGTCCAGGATCCTCCGCTCGTGTTCCGCTTCGTTCACATACAGGCATTGGGCGCCCAAGGGCTCCACGGGCTGCTCCCGAACGGCCACAGCGGGGATCCTGCCGTGGACCAGCTTCAGGTGGTCGGCCGATGTCCCCGGCTCTATCGCACCATCGGGCACCAGGGTGCTCAACTGGGGCAACGATACATAGGTCACCGACCGTGGATGTTGTGGAAGGTCCGGATGGTGGAGCGCTTCGGCACCTGCTCCCCACGCCAGTGCCAGCACCTGCGGATCATGCATGTCCCGTGCCACCCATGCGGATACCTCCGGGCCGATCACGATGCTCACATGGTAGGTGCGCTCCCTTTCCGGCGCATAGTCTCGCGCACGGTGCGCACCGGAAGAAGGTCCTTCAACGGGCATGATCGGGGAGGGATGAGGATCGCTCTTGCGGTAGTGCCGGATGCCGGTCGCGATAGTTGCGGTAGGCCAGGAACAGTGCGGTGATGGCGAACAGGATGCCCAGGATGGTGCCGACCCGCTGGCTGAAGAAACCATTCTGCATCAACAAGGCCACCAGACCGGCCAGCAAGGCCAGGGCCGCTCCCATCATCATCTGCAGGCCCTGACCCTCCATGGCGCCGATCACCAGCAGGGATCCCCCGGCGAGCATCAGGAATACGGCGATCAGGTTGAAGAATACCTTTTTCATGTGGCCCGAAGGCGATCAAAAGTAGGTTTTCCTCGAAGTTACCCCCGGGTCGGCTTCATGACCGATGCGTTCCACGCACTGGCGGACCGCGCACGGAGAACGGGTAGAAGGCCGGTCCAATGTACTTTTCGGCCCATGGTCCTGGGTGGAAGGGGAAGAGCCTTCGCCCCTCCACTGATCCACGATGTCCACGTCCGCACCGGGTACCGCCTTCCGCGAGCGGTTGATCGAAGTGCTGGGGCATGCGCCTACCGCTGGCCAACAGCGCGCGGCCATGGCCCTGGAACGGCTGCTGGGCACCACCAAGGAACGTACGGCCTTGGTGCTGAAGGGATATGCCGGAACGGGCAAGACCACCTTGGTGGGGGCCTTGGTCAAAGTCCTTGCCTCAGCCGGAAGGCCGGTGGTGCTGTTGGCCCCTACCGGCCGTGCGGCGAAGGTGCTCTCGGCCTATGCCGGTCGTCCGGCCTCCACGATCCATCGGCGCATCTACCGTGCTGCGGACGAGGAGGATGGATACGTCGGTATGCAGGTGGCCGCACACCGCGACCGTGGGGCGCTGTTCATTGTGGACGAAGCTTCCATGATCGGCCGCCAGGGTGGGGGTGATGGCGCCTTCGGTGGTCGTGATCTGTTGCATGATCTCTTCGAACATATCTTCTCCGTGGAGGGTACCCGGGTGTTGTTGATCGGGGATCCGGCGCAGTTGCCTCCGGTGGGCAGCGATCAAAGTCCTGCGCTGGATCAGAAGGAACTACAGGCGTTCGGTGTGGTGGCTGGTGTGGTGGAGCTCACCGAGGTGGTGCGCCAGGCGACGGGCTCGGGCATCCTCACCAACGCCACGGCGTTGCGCTCGATCCTGGCCGAAGAACGACCGCAGCCGAGGTTCGTCACCGGGTTCGATGATGTGATCCGCACCGATGGTCATGATCTGCAGGATGCGCTGGAGACCGCCTATGCGCAGGATGGTGATGATGAGGTATGCCTGATCTGCCGGAGCAACAAGCGCGCTTACCAATACAGCCAGCAGGTGCGGGCCCGGATCCATGGCTACGAAGAGGAGTTGTGCTCAGGGGACCGGTTGATGGTGGTGAAGAATGATTACTTCTGGGCAGGGCAGAACGGGAAGCCGGAGTTGATCGCGAACGGGGAGCAGTTCGTGGTGAGCCGTGTGCATGCCGTGGAGGAGCGGTACGGACTTCGGTTCGCGGATATCACCGTGCGCTGGTGGAACGGTGCCGAGGAGCGCGAGCTGGAGGTGAAAGTGATGCTCGATGTGCTTTCCATCGATGCGCCATCCTTGCCCATGCCCCGGTTGCGGTTGCTTCGTGAGAGCATCTTCAACAGCTACTCCGCACCGACCAAGGGTGCGCGGATGAAGCAGTTGAAGAAGGATGCCTTCGCGCAGGCGTTGCAGGTGAAGTACGCCTACGCGGTCACCGCGCACAAGGCGCAAGGCGGACAATGGAACACGGTCTTCGTGGACCAGGGATATGTGACCGAGGAGATGATCGATCGGGAGTATGTCCGGTGGTTGTACACGGCCATCACACGGGCGAGCCAACGCCTGTTCCTGCTCAATTTCCACCCGCGATTCTGGGGCGGGGAGGATTGATCAAGCGTGCAGGATCTCCACGCGGTCCACTGGGGTTGGCGTGGCCAGGCTGAGGAGCAGTGTCTCCCCCACATGCCAGGTGCGCACATGGTAGGCGGGGCCGCTCATCGTCATGAATTCGGGATGTTGGATCAGCAGGTCGTTGGTCTCCTGGTCCACCCGCAAGGACCGCAGGTCGTCCATGATCCCCACCCCACTGGCCTTCAGCACGGCTTCCTTCCGGGTCCAGAGCTCCAGGAAACGGCGCTTGTCGTCCACGGCCTTGGCGATGTCGTCCTGCTCCTCCGGGGTGAAGTAGTGTTGGCTAACGGCCTGGTGATCCACCCGGCGGGTCATGGTCTCCAGGTCGAGACCCAGTTCCATGTCCAGGGTAACGGCCACGGCCACGGCATCCTTGGTGTCGCTCAGGTTGAAGTGGACCGGGGAATGTTCCAGGTAGGGTTTGCCGTACCGCCCGCGCCGGAAGGGGATGGTGGCCGGATCGATCCGCAGTGCGCTACCCAGGATCTCGCGAAGCAGTCCATGCCCGAGAAGGAAGCGCTGGCGGTCCGCCTCGAACCGGAACCGCTCGAGCCGGTCTATCTCCGCCGTGTCCAGGAGGCCCTGGTAGCGCGCCCCTCGATCGGCGAGCGCATCGAGTGTTGCCACGTGGATCCGCACCATGCCGGAACGCAACGGGGTGTCCGTGGCCCTGTCGATGTTCGCAGCACATGGCCCTTGGCAATGGATGGTCAAAGGCTTGGTGGTGTGCACCATCAGAATGCCCTCATCCTACCCACATCCGATCCGCCGATGATGCCGTTGACCACCTTCGCCAGTTCCGCCACGAGCGGCTCCTTGATCATGGAGTAGTGGTCACCAGGGCACGAACGTTGGATCAGTTCGCCTTGCACCAGTTCGTTCCATCCCATGTCGCTCGTGCCGGGCGAATCCGTGGCTTTGATGATCGCCGTACGACCGTTGTAGGTCTTCGACGAATAAGCGGCCGTGGCGCGATCGTACGTGTTGATGATGGCGAAGTTCCGCAGCTTCAACGGTAGCCGCTCCTTGAACATCCGGATCATGCTGATCGCGCCGCGGAGCACAATGGCCTTGAACGGCTCGTGGAACTTCCGCTCGCGCAGCATCGCTGCCTTGAACGGATCGGGCGGGAAGGTGTCCAGCAGGATCAACATGGGTACCTGCTTGCCGGCGGCGGTGAGCTGCCGGGCCATCTCAAAGGCCACCAACCCACCGAAGGAGTAGCCGCAGAGCTGGTAGGTACGGTTCGGTAGGGCCTTCTCCAGTTCAGCGATGTAATACGCGGCGATGGTCTCCACGGTCTTGTACCGGATCCGGTAGCCGTCCTCGCCTTGGTGGGTTATCGCGTAGAAGGGTTGGTCCATGCCGAGGTGCTTGGGAAGAAGCGCGTTCGCCTCATCACCATGGATGCACACCAGTGGCGTTTGCTGTCCTTTCGGTTGTAACGCAAGCACGATGGAAGAGGTGGTGGCCTGTTCCGTGGGATCGATCAGCAGCGCCATCTGCGCGATCGTCGGTGCCATGAAGAGCTGCTTGAATTCGATCGCCTTGCCGAAATGCTGCTCCACCTTCCCCAGCAATTGGATCCCGGTCAGGGAGTGTCCTCCGATCTCGAAGAAGTTGTCGTGGATGCCGACGTTGTCCACGCCGAGCGCCTTACTCCAGATGGAGCAGAGCTCTTGTTCCACCACGTTGCGCGGGGCCACGTGTTCCGCACGCATCATCGGTCGGTCCGGCATCGGTGCGGGCAGTGCTTTCCGATCCACTTTGCCATTCGCCGTGAGCGGCATGGCGGCGAGGACCACGAAGGCACCAGGCACCATGTGCGCGGGCAACTTCGCCGTGATATGGTCGCGCACCAGTTGGGTCAGGGCCTTCTTGCGCTCGTGGTCCTCATGGTCCTTGGGGTCCGCAGGTACCACGTAGCACACCAGTTGTTTATCGCCTGGGGTGTCCTGGCGCACGGTCACGGCGGTGTCCTTCACCGCGGGCATGTCGCTCAAGGCCGTCTCCACTTCACCCAGCTCGATCCGGAAGCCGCGCAGTTTCACCTGCGTATCCGCACGGCCCAGGAATTCGATCGTGCCGTCCTCACGCCAGCGACCCAGATCGCCGGTGCGGTACAGCTTGGCGTTGGGGCGTCCGCTGAAGGGGTCGGCGACGAATTTCTCGTTCGTGAGTTCGGGCCGCTGCCAGTAGCCCAGTGCTACGCCATCACCTCCGGCGTACAACTCGCCGTTGGTACCAATGGGGACCGGCCGCAGTGCTTCGTCCAGGATGTACACTTCGGTGTTGGCGATGGGCTTGCCGATGGGTACGGTGGTGGCCAGCTGGTTTTCGTTGGTGATCACCTGGCAGGTCACGATCACGCTGTTCTCCGTAGGACCATAGGCATTCACCAGGACACCGGGGCCGAGTTCGCGGAGCACCTTCCGTGCATGGGCAGGGCTCATCGTATCACCACCGGTCACCAGGTGTTTCAGACCGCGGAGGGCGTCCATCTGCTCATCCACCAGCATGTTGAACAGGCCCGTTGGGAAGAGCACGGTGGTCACCTGGTGGGCTTTCAGCACATCGGCCACCTCACGCATGGTGGGTTTCACTTGGGGCTGGATCACCAGTTTGGCACCGTTCAGCAAGGCCCCCCAGATCTCGAAGGTGCTGGCATCGAAGCAGAGGTTGCCCATTTGCAGGTACACCTGGTCCGGGGAGAATGTCATGTAGTTCTGGTCGCGCACCAACCGTACCACGCCGCGGTGGGGCACCACCACGCCTTTGGGTTCTCCGGTGCTACCGCTGGTGTACATGATGTACGCCGCACTGTCCACGCCATGTTTACGCGTGGGCAGGGTCCGGATGGGGAACGACCCATCTTCTGCCGCGCCCACCCCATCCAGGAGGATGGCGCGATCGGACATGCCGGGAAGCTGGGGCAGGAGGTGCCGGTGGGTCAGCATGAAGCGCGGTCGAGCATCGTTCAGCATGTACCGCACACGTTCCTCGGGGTAGGAGAGGTCGAAGGGAACATAGCAGCCACCGGCTTTCAGGATGGCCAGCATCGCGGTCTGGGTGGCGATGGAGCGGTCCAGGCAGATCCCGACGGGCTCGCCGGGTTCCAATCCGCGCTGCACGAGTTCTGCGGCCAACGCATCGGTGAGGCGGCGTAGTTCCGCATACGACACGCGCCGATCCCCGATCTCTACGGCTGTACGGTCGGGGTACAGGTCGCATTGATGGTCGAACAACGCGTCGATCGTCAGCTTCGGGTAGGCCGAGGAGCCACCGTTCCAAGCCTTGGGGGGGCGCGGTGCATTGG